>DAOTYQ010000136.1:0-7838 GCA_034434735.1 Chloroflexota bacterium | reverse complement strand
TCCCGCAGTAGCACTCCCAGTCCTTCGTCGGACCGAAGATCCGCTCGTCGAAGAGCCCGTCCTTCTCGGGCTTGAGGGTCCGGTAGTTGATCGTCTCGGGCTTCGTCACCTCGCCCTTCGACCACTCCCGGATCTGCTCGGGCGAAGCGAGCGAGATGCGGATGGCGCTGAAGTTATTGACCTCGAGCATGGCTCTCCTCCGCGTCGACGGGTCGACCGTCGCCGCGCTGGGCTGGGGCGGTGGCGAGCGTCGTCACGACCCCCCTTCCGTCGGGCAGGACCGTCGTCAAGTCGTCAGTCTTCGAAGCCGGCGAGGTTGATCCCGCCGAGGTCGGGCATGAGGTAGCCCGAGGTGTCGTCCTCGGTGAGTGGGATCTCCTCGTCGTTCTGATCGAGGATCTCGGCATTGAGGGCGAGGGAGCGGAGCTCCTTGATGAGGACCTTGAAGGACTCGGGGACCCGCGGCGGCAGGATCTCCTCGCCCTTCACGATGGCCTCGTAGGTCTGGACCCGGCCGACGACGTCGTCCGACTTCACCGTCAGGAGCTCCTGGAGGATGTTGGCCGCCCCGTACGCCTCGAGGGCCCAGACCTCCATCTCCCCGAACCGCTGGCCGCCGAACTGGGCCTTGCCGCCCAGTGGCTGCTGGGTGATCAGGCTGTAGGGGCCGGTGGAGCGGGCGTGGATCTTGTCCTCGACGAGATGGTGGAGCTTCATCATGTAGATGTAGCCGACCGTGACCGGGCGGTCGAAGGGCTCGCCCGTCCGCCCATCCCGGAGCTCGATCTTGCCGTCGGCGGGCAGGCCGGCCGAGATGAGCTCCTCACGGATCTGGGCCTCGGTCGCGCCGTCGAAGACGGCCGTCGCCGCCCGCTCCCCCTTCTTGTGGAGCGCCCAGCCGAGGTGGGTCTCGAGGATCTGGCCGATGTTCATCCGCGACGGCACGCCGAGCGGGTTGAGGATGATGTCGACCGGGGTCCCATCGGGCAGGAACGGCATGTCCTCGACCGGCAGGATCTTGGCGATGACGCCCTTGTTGCCGTGGCGACCGGCCATCTTGTCGCCGACGCTGATCTTCCGCTTCTGGGCCACCGAGACCCGGACGAGCCGGTTCACGCCCGGCTGGAGGTCGTCACCCCATTCCCGGCGGAACTCGCGGACCTCGACGACCTTGCCCCGTTCGCCGTGGGGAAGCCGGAGCGAGCTGTCCTTCACCTCTCGGGCCTTCTCGCCGAAGATCGCCCGCAGGAGGCGCTCCTCGGCTGTCAGCTCCGTCTCGCCCTTCGGGGTGATCTTGCCGACGAGGATGTCGCCGGGCCGGACCTCGGCCCCGATGTAGACGATCCCCTCCTCGTCGAGGTCCTTGAGCGACTCTTCGCCGACGTTCGGGATGTCGCGGGTGATCTCTTCCGGCCCGAGTTTCGTATCCCGAGCCTCGACCTCGTGCTTCTCGATGTGGATGCTCGTGAAGAGATCGTCACGGACGAGACGCTCGCTGATGACGATGGCGTCCTCGTAGTTCCCGCCTTCCCAGGACATGAAGGCGACGAGGACGTTCCGCCCCAGGGCGAGCTCGCCGTGGTCCGTCGAGCTCGAGTCGGCGATGGTCTGCCCGGCGACGACCCGCTCCCCGACGTCGACGATCGGGCGCTGGTTGATGCACGTCCCCTGGTTGCTGCGGACGAACTTCATGAGCCGGTACTCGTCGAGCTCGCCGGAGTCGGCCTCGATCTGGATCCGTTCGGCCGTCACCGAGGTGACGACACCGGCCCGGGCCGCGACGACGACCTGGCCGCTGTCGCGGGCGGCGCGCTCCTCCATGCCGGTCCCGACGATCGGTGCCTCGGGCTCGAGGAGCGGGACGGCCTGGCGCTGCATGTTCGAGCCCATGAGGGCCCGGTTCGCGTCGTCGTGCTCGAGGAACGGGATGAGGGCGGTGGCGACCGAGACGACCTGCTTCGGGCTCACGTCCATGTACTCGATCTGCTCCGGCCGCGCCTCCGGGAACTGGTCCCGGTAACGGGACGGAACCCGATCGGTGAGGAAGTGGCCCTCCTCGTCGAGGGGGGCGTTGGCCTGGGCGACGACGTGCTCCTCCTCCTCGTCGGCGGCGAGATAGACGATCTCGTCGGTGACGACCGGTCGGATCGGGAAGGCCTTCGCCTTCTGGCGCCGCAGCTCGGCGACGGCCGCCTCGGTGAAGCGCTCGCCTTTGCGGAGGACGACCTCGCCCGACTTGGTGACGAGGTCGGCGCCGGCTTCGTAGCGGGTGATGTCGGGGTCGTCGAAGGCGACGGTCCGCTTCACCTTCCGGTACGGCGTCTCGATGAAGCCGTAGGGGTTGATCCGGCCGTAGGTGGCGAGCGAGCCGATGAGCCCGATATTCGGGCCCTCCGGCGTCTCGATCGGGCAGATCCGTCCGTAGTGGCTGTGGTGGACGTCCCGGACGTCGAAGCCGGCCCGCTCCCGCGACAGGCCGCCCGGACCGAGGGCCGAGAGGCGACGCTTGGAGGTGAGCTCGGCCAGCGGGTTCGTCTGGTCCATGAACTGGCTGAGCTGGCTACCGCCGAAGAACTCCTTCATCGCCGCCACCACGGGCCGGATGTTGATGAGCCCGCTCGGGGTCGCCTTCTCGACCTCCTGGATCGTCATCCGCTCCCGGACGACCCGCTCCATCCGGAGGAGGCCGATCCGGAAGGCGTTCTGGATCAGCTCGCCGTTGGCCCGGATCCGACGGTTGCCGAGATGGTCGATGTCGTCCTTCTGGTGGAGACCCCGGTTCGCCTCGATGAGGTAGCCGACGATGGCGGCGATGTCCTCCTTCGAGATCGTCCGGGCATCCCGGGGGAGCACGATCCCCATTCGCTCGGCGACGGGGTCGAGCTTCTTGTTGAACTTGTAGCGACCGACCCGACCGAGGTCGTAGCGGCGGAAGTTGAAGAAGAGGCTCTCGACGAGCTGGCGGGCGTTGTCGCCGGTCGGCGGGTCGCCGGGCCGGAGCTTCTTGTAGACCTCGATGAGGGCCTCGCCGACGGTGTGGGTCGCGTCCCGTTCGAGGGTGTTGGGGATGTACGGGTGCTCGGGATCGATGTCGACCGGAGCGAAGAGGGCGCTGATCTCGTCGTTCGTCTCGTAGCCGACGGCCCGGAGGAGCGTCGTCGCCGGGATCTTCCGCTTCCGGTCGACCTTGACGTAGAGCTGGTCCGCCTTCGTCGTCTCGAACTCCAACCAGGCTCCCCGGTTCGGGATGACCTTGGCCGTGAAGAGCTCGCGGCCGGTCTGGTTGTAGAGCTCCTGGTCGATGGCGTAGTAGACGCCCGGCGAGCGGACGAGCTGGCTGACGACGACCCGCTCGGCGCCGTTGATGACGAAGGTGCCGAGCGAGGTCATCCACGGGTAGTCGCCCATGTAGACCCGCTGCCGCTGGATCTCGCCGGTCTCCTTGATGGTCAGCTCGACGTTCACGTAGAGCGGCCGGTTGAAGGTCAGGTCCTTCGTCCGGCACTCCTCGACGCTGTACTTCGGCGGCCCGAAGCCGTAGCCGGCGAGGGCGAGCTGCTCCTCGAGGTCGAGGTCGAAGATGGCCGTCCGGTCCCGACCGGGCGGCACCTCGCCGCCGGTGGGGACGGCGAAGTGGAGATCCATGACCTTGCCGGTGAAGTCCCGGATGGGACTGATCTCGTCGAAGAGCTCGCGGAGTCCCTTCTCGACGAACCAGCGGAAGGACTCGAGCTGGAGCTCGATGAGGTTCGGGACGGGCAGGACCTCGGGGATCCGGGCGTAGCGCTTCCGCGCCGCCGCGCCGTTGACCCGCATGGACGACTCAGCAGCAGACAGCATGAACCGCTCCTTGGCGGGGGATGAGGGGAATCGGGGCCGCGCTCACAGAACGCATGAGGATAGCGCGGCCTGTGGAAATGTCAAACCAGGGCACGCACAGCACGGCGCGTGCCCTGGCCGACGGCTCGACCTCGGGACCGGCTACTTGATCTCGACCTTGGCGCCCTGCTCCTCGAGGGCCGCCTTGATCTTCTCGGCCTCCTCCTTGGAGACCCCCTCCTTGACCGGCTTCGGCGCCCCGTCGACGAGATCCTTCGCCTCCTTGAGCCCGAGACCGGTCAGTTCCCGGACCACCTTGATGACCGGGATCTTGTTCGGTCCCACCTCGGCCAGGACGACGGTGAACTCGGTCTGCTCTTCCTCGGCGGCCGCAGCCGGGGCCGCAGCGGCTGCCGCCGGGGCGGCGGCGACGGCGACCGGGGCGGCGGCGGTGACGCCGAAGCGCTCCTCGAAGGCCTTCTTGAACTCGGCGAGCTCGAGAACGGTCATCTTCTCGAATGCCTCGAGCAGCTGCTCGGTGGTGAGGTTGGCCATGGATCGTTCCTTCCTTTCGGGTGTCGGGTTCGTGGTGCGTTTGATCGGTCGTTGCCCGGGGACGGCCGGGTCGGCCGGCTAGGCCGCCGCCTCGCCGGCGGCTGCCCGCTTCTCGGCGAGGGCCGCGACGAGGCCGACGATGCTCCGGGCCGGCGCATCGAAGAGGCCGGCGACGGTGGCGAGGGGGGCGGCGATGGCGCCGGCCACCTCGGCCAGGAGCGTCTCCCGCGGCGGGAGCGCTGCGAGCCGGGCCACCGACTCCGCATCGATGGTCTGGCGTCCGAGAACGGCCCCGGTGATCCGGACGACCCGGTAGGGCCGGAGCACCTCGAGGACGGCCTTAGCCGTCGCCGCCTCGTCTCCGCCGAAGGCGATGGCCGTCGGGCCCTGGAGGAGCGGCTCCAGGGCGTCGCCGACGACGTCGCGGGCGGCGATCTTGGCGAGGCGGTTCTTGACGACCCGGTAGGTGATCCCCTGGCGACGAAGCGTCGCCCGGATGTCGCTGATCTCTCGAACGGTGAGGCCGCGATACTCCGAGACGATCATCGCCCGGCTGCGGGACATCTCCTCCCGGAGACGAGCGACCGTCTCGCGCTTGGCCTCGGTCGGCATACCAAGCCCTCCGTGCTACGAGCGCGGGTCCGCCGCGCGGCGGTGGCCGGTCCCTCGTGGGGCCGTGCCCCTGCGACGGCGCCGACGGGTCGCAGGGGCGCCACCGAGCGGAGGGCTCGTGGCGCGGTACCTGCCTCGGCGTGCCCGTGGCCGACTCGGCGGTTCCAGAGCCGAGCCGTCCGACGACTTAAGCCCGATCCCCGGACCGATCCCGGCCGGGGTGCGGCACACGCTGTCTTCGGCGGTCCGTCGTTCATTCGGTTGTCCGCATCGTCCCCGGCGAGAGCCGAGGCGGCGGGGTGTCGCGTCCGGCCCTCGCTTATGCCGCCGCAGCAGCGACGGCGAGGACCGACGGGATGTCGACCCGGATGCCGGGCCCCATCGTCGAAGCGACGGTGAGACCCCGGAGGTACTGGCCCTTCGCCCCGGCCGGCTTGGCCCGGACGACGGCGTCGACGAGGGCGGCCAGGTTCTCGACGAGGGCACCGTCCTCGAAGCTCACCTTGCCGATGGGGACGTGGACGATCCCGGTCTTGTCGACCCGGAACTCCACCCGACCCGCCTTCACCTCGCGGATCGTCCGCTCCAAATCGAAGGTGATGGTCCCGGCCTTCGGGTTCGGCATGAGACCGCGGCGGCCGAGGATCCGACCGAGGCGCCCGACCTGGCCCATCATGTCGGGCGTCGCGAGGGCGACGTCGAACTCCAGCCAGCCGGACTCAATCCGCTTCACGAGGTCCTCGGCCCCGACGACATCCGCCCCGGCCCGCTCCGCCTCGGTGGCCTTCTCGCCCTGGGCGAAGACAGCGACCCGGACGGTCTTCCCGGTTCCGTGGGGCAGGACGACGGTTCCCCGGACCATCTGGTCGGCATGGCGCGGGTCCACCCCCAGCCGAAGGTGGGCCTCGATGGTCGCGTCGAAGCGGACCGGACTCGTCTGCTTGGCGAGGGCGATCGCCTCGCCGACCGGGTACGCCCGGGTCCGGTCGACGAGCTTGAGGGCCTCGAGATACTTCTTGCCGTGGCGTGGCATCGGATCCTCCAATCGGCCGGGCGGTGCCGGCCTCCCCCAGTCGCGGGGTCAGCGTCCGGCGGGTCGGTGTCGCGCGGCCGGAACGCGCGGCCTACCAGTCTACCCGACGACCTCGATCCCCATGCTCCGGGCCGTCCCCTCGATCTGGCGGATGGCCGCCTCGAGGTCGGTGGCGTTGAGGTCGGGGAGCTTGATCTGAGCGATCTCGCGGACCTGATCGCGGGTCACCCGTCCGACCGGCTGCCGCTTCGGTGCGGCGCTCCCCTTCTCGATCCCGGCCGCCCGCCGGAGGAGGTCGGCCGCAGGGGGCGTCTTGAGGACGAAGGTGAAGGAGCGGTCCTCGTAGATCGTGATCTGGGCCGGGATGATCTGGCCGACCCGATCAGCGGTCTTCTCGTTGTAGGCCTTGGTGAACTCGACGATGTTGATCCCATGCGGTCCGAGCGCCGTCCCGACCGGCGGGGCGGGCGTCGCCTTCCCGGCTGGGAGCTGGAGGGTCACGATCGTGCGGATCTTCTTCGCCACGCGGCGGGTCCTTTCTAACGCTGTCCTAGGGCTCTCGTCGGTCGGGTCGAGCAGCCTCGGGGCGGGCGCTGGCTGAGGGGGTCACGGCAACCTGAGGGTCGTCGAGCTTCAGAGCTTCTCGACCTGCAGGAAGTCGAGCTCCACCGGCGTCTCGCGGCCGAAGATGCTGACCAGGACCTTCAGCTTGTTCCGCTCCGGGTTCACCTCTTCGACGGTGCCGATGAACTCGGCGAAGGGCCCATCGATGACGCGGACGCTCTGGCCCTTCTGGAAGGCGACCCGGTACTTCGGCGTCTCGACGCCCATGTGGCGCAGGATCTGCTTGACCTCGCTCTCGTCGAGGGGGATCGGCTCGCTCCGCGCTCCTGGGACGTTGCCGCCGCCGACGAAGCTCGTCACCCCGGGCGTGTTCCGGACGACGTACCAGCTGTCGGGGTCGAGGATCATCTCGACGAGGACGTAGCCCGGGTAGACCTTCTTCTGGACGGTGTGGCGCTGGCCCTGCCGGATCTCGATCTCCTCCTCCATCGGGACGAGGACCTGGAAGATCTTGTCCTCCATCCCCATCGACTCGATCCGGTGCTCGAGGTTCGCCTTCACCTTGTTCTCGTAGCCGGAGTAGGTATGGATGACGTACCAGCGCTTCTCGCGCTTCGGGGCAGGGCTCTGCGGCTCGCTTGCCATGGCCATCCCTACTGGGCCAGCAGGCTGACCGCCTGCGAGAAGAGGGTGTCGAAGACCGTGATGTAGACGCCCACAACGAAGCTGATGACGAAGACGAGCACGGTCAGGTTTCGAACCTGATCGCGGGTCGGCCAGCTGACCTTCTTCAGTTCGGACCACGCTTCGTCGAGGAAGCGGCGGATGCGGTTCACCAGTGGATCGCTCTCCAGATTCGTTGCGGGCCGGCGGACGGGTATGGCAGGGGCGGCCGGACTCGAACCGACAACCACTGGTTTTGGAGACCAGCGCTCTGCCAAATTGAGCTACGCCCCTGCGTCCGCTACTTCGCCTCCCGGTGAAGTGTATGCCGTCGCTCGCGCGGGCAGTACTTCCGCAGCTCGAGGCGGTTGGGGTCGTTCTTCTTGTTCTTGCGGGTCGTGTAGTTCCGCTGCTTGCACTCGGTGCAGGCGAGCTGGATGACCGGCCTCGCTTCGACCTTCGCCATCGCGTCCTACTCGATGATCTGGGTGATCGCCCCGGCCCCGACGGTCCGGCCGCCCTCGCGGATGGCGAAGCGCTGGCCGGTCTCGAGGGCGATCGGGGTGATGAGCTCGACGGTCATCTCGATGTT
>DAOTYQ010000135.1:0-1826 GCA_034434735.1 Chloroflexota bacterium | reverse complement strand
CGCCGCCGGCGGCGGCTTCGGCCTCGACCTCCTCGGCGTCGACCGCGCCGGCCTCGAGCCCCTCGGGGCCGCCACGCTGGGGAGCGTCCTGCGCTACCTCGCGGCCGGCCTCGTCGCGGTCGGCTTCGTCCTCGCCCTCGTCGGCTACTGGCTCCGCCGCCGCGACCGCCTCGCCCGCCACCTTCGCGACGAGGAGGTCGCCCGTCGCCTTCGCGGCCGCTCGGAGATGGAGGAGGAGCTGAAACGAACCGAGCACGAGGTCGCCGAACAGCTCGGCGCCCTCGGCCTGGCCGACCTCGCCGCAGCCGAAGACCTCCTCGCCCGCGAAGAAGCCCACGTCGCCGAGATCGACCGCCTCCAGGCCGAGCTCCGCGGGCTCGTCGGCGACGAACCCGTCGAGGGCCTTGCCAGCAAGCGCGACGAGGCCGCCCTCGAGATCGAGCAGAAGCGGCACGCCCTCGAAGCCCTCGGGCCGATCGCCCGCGAGCCCCGAGCCCGCGAGCGGCTGGAGGTCGAGGTTCGGGACGCCGAGGAGGCCCTCGACCGGGCCCGCGACGACGAAGCTCGAGCGGCGGCCCGGGTCGACGCGAACGCCGTCGACGCCGAGCAGGTGGCGGCCGCGGCCGAGCAGCTCGCCGCCGCTCGGGAGCGGCTTGCCGCCGTCGAGCGACGGGCGCGCGTCTACGCCGCCTGCCTGGCCGCCATCGAGACGGCCGAGCGGGCGACGATGCAGACGGCGACCCGCTACCTCGAGAAGCGGATGGTCGTCGACCTCGCTCGGGTCACCGAGGGCCGCTACCGGCGGGTCGCCGTCGACGACCGCAGCCTCGACATCGCCCTCTTCGCCCCGGAGAAGGGCGGCTGGGTCGACGTCCACCAGCTCAGCCAGGGGACGATCGACCTCGTCTTCCTCGCCGCCCGGCTCGGGCTCGTCCGTCTCGTCACGAGCGACCGACGGCCGCCCCTCGTCCTCGACGACCCCTTCGTCACCTTCGACGAGGCGCGGGCGATGCGCGCCCTCGACGTCCTCCGGGACCTCGCCTCGGACTTCCAGGTCATCTATCTGACCTGCTCCGATCGCTACGACGCCAAGGCCGACGCCGTCGTCGAGCTGCCGCCGCCGACGGTCGTCGACGATGGACGGGTGGAGGTGCCTCCGCCCTGGGCGGTCCAGGATCCGGAGGCCTCGGCCGGGACCGGCGTCGCCACCGCCGCCAGGAGCTCGGCACCCCGGGCCGGCGGTTCTGCGAGGGCGGTCTGAGCGGCCCGATCGGGCCCGAGGCGGCGACCGTCGCCCTGGGTCTCTCCTCGGCCCTTGCCTGGGGTGCGGCCGACTTCGGGGGCGGTCTCGCCAGCCGGCGGGGCGTCCTCTTCGGGGTCGTCCTCCTGACCCTCCTCGTCGGGACCGGCGTCTCCTTGGCCATGGCGGTCCTTCGGGCGGAACCCGTGCCGAGCCCGGCCGACGTGGCCTGGGCGCTCGGGGCGGGGGTCGCCGGCGGGATCGGGATCACGGCCCTCTACGGTGGCCTGGCGGTCGGTCGAATGGGCGTCGTCGCCCCGGTCACGGGGCTCATCGCGGCGACCATCCCGGTCCTCGTCGGGACCGTCGTCGAGGGCTTGCCGCGGCCCTTCGTCGCGGTCGGGATCGGCGTCGCCCTCGTGGCGGTCGTCCTCGTCGGTCGGACTCATGATCCGGAGGACGGCCCGAGCGGCCTGCCGTACGGCCTTCTGGCGGGGGCTGGGATCGGTGCCTTCAACGTCTTCGTCGCCCAGTTCGGGGAGGGGCGCGTCTTCGGCCCCTTCACCATCGTCCGGCTCGTCGAGGT
>DAOTYQ010000134.1:0-1858 GCA_034434735.1 Chloroflexota bacterium | reverse complement strand
GCCGGCAAGCGGCGGAGCGTCCGCGCCACGAGCGCATGGATGTACTCGTCGTCGTCGACGAGGAGGACGAGGGGCGGCCGGCGGACGGATGTGACCATGAGTCCACCGAAAGTGTACGCCATGGCGCGCCCCTCGTGCTCGCTTTGTCACGCCGCCACGCCGCCGAGGGCCTCGGCCGCCCCCGATCCGAAGAGCCCCTCGAGATCGAGGAGGATGATGAGCCGCTCGCCGAGCTTGGCGATCCCCTTGAGGTAGCCGGTCTCGGTCCCGCCGGCGACGTCGGGCGTCGGCTCGATCGCCTCGGCCGGGATCATGAGGACCTCGGTCACGGCGTCGACGACGAGGCCGACCCGGTGGCCGGCCGCCTCGCAGACGACGATCCGGGACGCCTTCGTCGGGGCCGAGGCGGCCAGGCCGAAGCGGCCCCGGAGGTCGACGACCGGGATGATCCGGCCCCGGAGGTTGATGATCCCCTCGACGAAGCTCGGGGCGTTCGGGACGGCCGTGATCGGCTGGTGGCGGATGATCTCGTAGACGGTGCCGATGTCGAGCCCGTAGCGCTCGCCGCCGAGCTCGAAGACGACGACCTGGAGCTCGTCCTGGGCCATGGTCCTGCTCCCTCTCCCGGCTAGGCCGCGTCGCGGCGCCAGTCGGAGGCCCGGCGCCGCTGGATGACCGTGCCCGCCGCCGGGCGCTCGGCCGTCGCCTCGATCCGGAAGCGGCCCATGAGCTCGTCGAGACGGGCCGCCATGTCGGCCATCGTCTTGGCGGCGGCGACCATCTCCTCGACCTGGGCGCTCATCTCTTCGGTCGCCGCCGAGACCTCTTCGGCGGCGGCGCTGTTCTCCTCCGAGACGGCGGCGATCGATTCGACGGCCCGGGTGACGGTCGCCGCGTTCGCCGTCATCGTCGTCGCGGCTCCGTCGTTCTCGGCGGCGATCCGGGCGATGGCATCGGTGGCGGCGACGACGTCGGCGGCGGCGGCCTGGAGGCGCTCGACGGCGCCGCTGATCCGGCCGACGGCGGTGGTCGTCGCGCCGACGGCGGCGGCGATCTCGTCGAGGGCGGCCCCGGACCGGGCGGCGAGCTCCGTTCCGGTCTCGACCTCGCGGGCCCCGGTCGTCATCGCCTCGACGGCGGCCCGGGTCTCGCGCTGGACCTCCTCGATGAGGCCAGCGATCTCCTTCGTCGCCCGGCCGCTCCGCTCGGCGAGCTTGCGGACCTCGTCGGCGACGACGGCAAAGCCCTTCCCCATCTCGCCGGCCCGGGCCGCCTCGATGGCGGCGTTGAGGGCGAGGAGGTTCGTCTGCTCGGCGATGTCGTCGATGGTCTCGACGATCGCCCCGATCTGCTCGGACTTCGCCCCGAGCTCGGTCACCTTCGCCGAGCTGGCGGCGACCGCCTCCCGGATCCGGTGCATCCCGGCGACGGTGTCGCGGACGGCGGCGGCGCCGTTGTTGGCCGCGGCGGCCGCCTGGCCGGCGATGGCCCCGACCTCGGCCGAGGCGGCTGCGGCCTCGCCGATGGCGGTGCTCATCTGCTCGATCGTCGCGGCGGCACCGGCGACGGTCCGGGCCGTCTCGGCGGCCCCCTCGCCGACCCGGGCGATGACGGTCGAGAGCTCGGCCACGGCGGCGCTCGTCTCGGTCGCGGCCCGGGCCTGATCGGCGGCCCCGGCGGCGACCTGGCCGATCGTCGTCGCGACCTGGCTCACCGCCGCGCCGGACTGGCCGGCGGCGGCGTCGAGGTTCTTGGCCGTAGCGGCCACCTCGTCGGAGGCCTGCTTCACGTCCGTGACCGTCGCCGCGAGGTCGAGGCGGGCCCGGTTGTAGGCGTCCACGGCGGCGAGGACCCGCTC
>DAOTYQ010000133.1:0-6256 GCA_034434735.1 Chloroflexota bacterium | reverse complement strand
CGCTCGGCCGAGGCGGCGAGTCACGGCGGGCCGACCGAGGTCCGGGCCGTCATCCCGGGCCGGGTCGTCGCCGTCGCCGTCGTCGAGGGCGACCCCGTCGCCGCCGGGGGCGAGCTCCTCGTCGTCGAGGCGATGAAGATGCAGAACGAGGTCCGCTCGCCGCGCGACGGCGTCGTCCGGCGGGTCGCCGTCGGGGTGGGGGAGAGCGTCGAGCTCGGCGACCTCCTCGTCGTCGTCGAGTGAGCCCAACGTCGATGCCGAACCGCCGCTCGATGCCGTCCGGGACCCGCCTCAGCCTCGCTGTGGTCGCTTCCGGGCGGCGATCCGTCCGGTAGGCTAGGAGCGCCATGGCTCCCGCGACCCCCTCCCGTCCCGATCCCGGCCGCGAGCGCTGGCGGGCGACGACCCGCGCCAAGGCCATCGAAGCGAGCCCCGAACGACGAGCGCGCTTCGAGACCTCCTCGGGCATCGAGATCGCCGACCTCTACACCCCGGCCGACATCGCCGATCTGGACGAGGACCGCGATCTCGGTCGGCCGGGCGAGTTCCCCTTCACCCGCGGTGTCCAGGCGACGATGTACCGGGGCCGCCTCTGGACGATGCGCCAGTACGCCGGCTTCGCGACGGCCGAGGAGACGAACCGCCGGTTCCGCTACCTCCTCGAGCACGGCCAGACCGGCCTGTCGGTCGCCTTCGATCTGCCGACCCAGATGGGCTACGACTCCGACGCGCCGCAGGCCGAGGGCGAGGTCGGGCGGGTCGGGGTCCCGATCGACTCCCTCGCCGACATGGAGGTCCTCTTCGACGGGATCCCCCTCGGCGAGGTGAGCACCTCGATGACGATCAACGCCACGGCCCCGATCCTCCTCGCCCTCTACGTCGCCGTGGCCGAGCGGCAGGGCGTGCCCCGGGACCGGATCGCCGGGACGGTCCAGAACGACATCCTCAAGGAGTACATCGCCCGGGGGACGTACATCTACCCACCCCGGCCGTCGATGCGCCTCGTGACCGATGTCTTCGAGTTTTGTGCTCGCGAGCTGCCGCGCTTCAACACGATCAGCATCAGCGGCTACCACATGCGCGAAGCCGGGGCGACGGCGGCCCAGGAGCTCGCCTTCACCCTCGCCAACGGGATCGCCTACGTGGAGGCGGCTGTCGCCCGGGGTCTCGACGTCGACGCCTTCGCCGGCCGCCTCTCGTTCTTCTTCGCCGCCTGGAGCGAGCTCCTCGAGGAGGTGGCGAAGTTCCGGGCGGCGCGGCGGATGTGGGCCCGGATCATGCGGGACCGCTTTGGGGCATCGAACATCCGTTCGATGATGTGCCGCTTCCATGTCCAGACGGCCGGGTCCTCGCTGACCGCTCAGTCCATCGACAACAACGTCGTCCGGACGACGATCCAGGCCCTCGCCGCCGTCCTGGGCGGTGCCCAGAGCCTCCACACGAACGCCCGTGACGAGGCCCTCGCCCTGCCGACCGAGGCCTCGGCCCGCCTCGCCCTCCGGACCCAGCAGATCATCGCCTACGAAACCGGCGTCGCCGACACCCCGGACCCGCTCGCCGGTTCCTACTACGTCGAATCGTTGACGAACGCCCTCGAGGCCGCTGCGACGGCCTACCTCGAGCAGATCGAGGCCATGGGCGGTACCCTCGCCGCCATCGAGGCCGGCTTCCAGCAGCGGGAGATCGCCGACGCCGCCTATCGGGTCCAGCGGGAGATCGAGACCGGCGAGCGGATCGTCGTCGGCGTCAATCGCTTCCGCGACCCCGACGAGGAAGCTTCCCCGCCGATCCAGCGGATCGACCCGGAGGCCGAGCGGCGACAGGTGGAGCGCCTCCGGCGCGTCCGGGCCGGGCGCGATCCGGTCGCCTGGGTCCGGGCCCTCGACCGGCTCGAGGCGGCCGCGCGGGGCGGCGAGAACGTCCTGCCGGCGATCCTCGAGGCCGTCCGCGCCTACGCCACGGTCGGGGAGATCAGCGATCGGCTCCGGGCGACGTGGGGTGAGCACCGTGAGCTCGTCGCCATCTGATCGGAGGCGGGTCGAGGCCCGGGGTCCGGCGGCCCGCGCGTCGACCAGGAGGAGGGAGTCGATGTCGTCTACGCCCGTGCCGGAACCGGTCCGGCGGATCGGCCGGATCCACCACGTCGCCGTCGTCGTCCGGTCCCTCGAGGCCGCGCTCCCGTTCTGGCGGGACGTCCTCGGCCTCCCCCTCGAGCGGGTTGCGGACATCGCCTCGGACGCGGTCCGGATCGCCTTCCTCCCGGTCGGCGAGGCGCGGATCGAGCTCGTCGAGCCGACCGACGCCACGACCGGCGTCGCCCGCTACCTGGCCAAGCACGGCGAGGGCGTCCACCACCTCTGCTTCGAGGTCCCGAACGTGGCCGAGGCGCTGACCCGCCTCGCCATCGAGGGGATCGAGCTCATCGACACCGCCCCGCGGCGGGGGGCCGAGGGCCCGGTCGCCTTCCTCCATCCCCGGAGCTGCCACGGGGTCCTCGTCGAGCTCATCGAGGCACCGGGCGGTCCGGCTTGGGCGAGCCTCGGGTACGATCGACCGGCGTGATCGCGCCGGCCCGGGTCGAGCCTCGACTGCCCCGGGGAGCCGGGCACCGCTCGGGCGGACGGGGGTCCGCCCCAGACGACCGACGGAGGTGACCGCCATGGCGCAGCTGCTCATCACCACGACCCCGACCGTCGAGGGTCGGCCCATCGAGGCCTATCTCGGCGTCGTCTCCGGGGAGGCGATCCTGGGAGCAAACGTCTTCAAGGACTTCTTCGCCGGTATCCGTGACATCGTCGGCGGCCGCTCGGCGGCCTACGAGGGAGAGCTCCGGCGGGCCCGCTCCATCGCCCTCGAGGAGCTGACGGCGGCGGCCAGCGAGCTCGGGGCGAACGCCGTCGTCGGGGTCGACATCGACTACGAGACCGTCGGCGGCTCGATGCTCATGGTCACCGCCTCGGGGACGGCGGTGCGCCTCGGCTGAGCGGCGGACCCTGGATCGCCGCTCAGGGGCCGACGGGCCGGTCGCCGCCCACGACCGGGAAGCCCGAGACGCAGAGGACGCCTTCGGCCGTCGTCGCCCGGCGGGCGAAGCGGACGATGGCCGTCGCCAGCTCGGTGGCGAGGGCGAGGTCGGACCCCGATGGCTCGGCCATGCCGAGCCGGACGAGCCAGCCCCGGGCCACGGCCGCGACCGCCTCGTCGGCCACGGCCGCCACGGCGTTCAACCAGCGAGGGTCGACGAGCCAGATCTCGTCCTCGACGCTCCGGGCGAGCCGATCAGGGAGGGGCCGGAGGCCCGAGCGGAAGGACGTCACGCGCCGGCCGCCGACGTCGCCGATGGCTTCGCTCAAGGCGTCGAGCCAGCTCGGGTCGAGGTCGCCGAGGGGGAGGAACGCCGCGACGCGCTCGGGGTCGGCGAGGGCGGCCCGGTCCCCGACGGCGAGGGCGACGACGAGCTCTCGGGGGTCGCCGGCGACGAGCTCGAGGCCGGCGGCAAGGTCGGTCGACGGATCGCTCCCCACGCGTCCCCGCCTCGGTCCTAGCCGCGGAACCCGGCCGCCCGCAGGAGCCTCGGGATCTCGCTCGGGGACCCGGCGACGAGGAAGCCGGCCGCTTCGAGGGCGGCGACCTTCGAGGCCGCCGTGCCGCGGCCGCCGGAGATGATCGCCCCAGCATGGCCCATCCGCCGCCCCTCCGGTGCCGTCCGGCCGGCCACGAAGGCGACCTTCGGCCGGTCGGCGAGCTGCTCGGCTGCCCAGGCCGCGGCCTCTTCCTCGGCCGAGCCACCGATCTCGCCGATGAGGACGATGGCCTCCGTCTCCGGGTCGGCGGCGAAGAGCCGAAGGATGTCGACGAAGGAGGAGCCGATGATCGGGTCGCCGCCGATGCCGACGCAGGTGCTCTGGCCGATCCCGGCGTCGGTCATCGCCTGGACGGCCTCGTAGGTCAGGGTCCCCGAGCGGGAGACGACGCCGACCCGACCGGGGCGGTGGATGGAGCCCGGAATGATCCCGACCTTGGCCGTCCCCGGCGAGGTGGCGCCCGGGCAGTTCGGGCCGATGAGCCGCGCCCCGGCCGCCTCGACGGCGGCGACGACCGGGATCATGTCCAGGGCCGGAATCCCCTCGGTGATGCAAAAGACGGTCGAGATCCCGGCGGCGACGGCTTCGAGGATCGCGTCCGGCGCCCCCGGCGCCGGGACGAAGATGCAGGAGGTGTTCGCCCCCGTCGCCTCGACGGCCTCGGCGACGGTGTCGAAAACGGGGACCCGGCCGTCGACGGCCTGGCGGCCGCCCTTGCCGGGGGTGACGCCGGCGACGAGGGGGGTGCCGTACTCGAGCATCGCCCGGGCGTGGAACTCGCCCTCGCGGCCGGTGATGCCCTGGACGACGAGACGGGTCGTCGCTCCAACGAGGATGCTCATCGGGTCGCCTCCGCGCCGTGGCCGCCGCCCGCCGGCGTGCTCCGAGCAGCCGCCGCCACGGCCTTGGCGGCGGCTTCGTCGAGGCTCGTCGCGGTCTCGACCTCGGCCGCCTCCAGGATCCGGCGAGCCTCCTCGGCGTTCGTCCCGACGATCCGGACGACCATCGGGACCGTTCGGGTCTGGGCGGCCCGGGCCTCGAGGAGCCCACGGGCCACCTCGTCGCCGCGGGTGATCCCGCCGAAGATGTTGACGAGGATCGCCCGGACGTTCGGGTCGGCCAGGATGAGCTGCATCGCCGCGGCGACCCGGTCGGCCCGGGCCCCGCCGCCGATGTCGAGGAAGTTCGCCGGCTCGCCGCCCGCTCGCTTCACGAGGTCCATGGTCGTCATCGCCAGACCGGCCCCGTTGACCATGCAGCCGATGGTCCCCTCGAGCCGGATGTAGCTGATGTCGTGGCGGCGGGCCTCGAGGTCGACCGGATCCTCTTCGTCGAGGTCGCGCATCGCCTCGAGCTCGGGGTGGCGGGCGAGGCCCGAGTCGTCGAGGGTGATCTTCGCATCGAGACAGACGAGGCGTTCGATCGACGCCCCATCGGGCCCTCGGCCGCGGACGAGGGCGAGGGGGTTGACCTCGACGAGGTCGGCGTCGTTGGCCCGCATCGTCGCAACGAGGCCCTTGGCGATGGCGACGGCGTCCCGGAGGTGGGCGCCGAGTCCGAGGGCGAAGGCGATCCGGCGGGCCTGCCAGTCGAGGAGGCCGAGGTACGGGTCGGCGTGGATCCGGACGATGGCCTCCGGGTTCCGGGCCGCCACCTCCTCGATCTCGACGCCGCCCTCGGCCGAGCCCATGACGAGGATCCGCCGGGCCGCGCGGTCGACGAGGGCGGCGAGGTAGTACTCGGCGACGATGTCGGCGGCCGGCGAGACGAGGACCTTGCGAACCGGGATGCCCTTGATCGTCAGACCGAGGATGGCCCGGGCGACGGTCTCGGCCTCGGCCGGGCTGGCCGCGAGGCGGACGCCGCCGGCCTTACCGCGCCCGCCGACGAGGACCTGGGCCTTGACGACGACCCGCTCGGCGCCCGCGGCGAAGAAGCGTTCGGCGGCGAGGCGTGCCGCCTCGGGCTCTCGGGCGACCTGCCAGGGCGGCACGGGCAGGCCCTGGGCGGCGAGGAGCGACTTGGCATCGGCTTCCTGGATCTTCACGACGGTCGAAACCTCCCGTTCTTGGGCCCTGCGGGAGGGCTGGCGCGATGGCGTCGCCGGCTCGGCCTGCCCGGGACGGGTCCCGAGATCGGCGGCGAGCCGCGGTCCGCACCTGAGTCGGTGGACGGTCGGCCCGGGGCGGCGGCGTGCTCGGTGGCTCGATGGTACCGGAGGCGGGGCGGGGTCGACGGGGCGAGGTACGGGCGGCTCGCCGGGCGAGGCGGCGGGGCGCCGAGCCAGGGCGTAGAATGCGAGGGTCCCACTCGTCCGCCGCTCCAGCGCCCCTGCGGGCGATGGAGCAACCGGCCGAGCCGTGGCGGGTGGGTGGGGATCCGGGCGATCCGGCCCGACGTCGCCGACGATGGGCCGAGCCCCGAGTCGTGGTTCGACGTCCCGGTCGGATTCGCCGAGCGGAACCGCCGCGGTCCGGCCGGCCATGGCAGGTGCTTCGCCGGTGCGGCGCCGCCGCCCGGAGCGGGCAAGGAGGGTTGATGCTACTCCGGTATCGGGGGAGCGAAGGAATGCTCGCCTGGGCGTTCCACCGGATCTCGGGGATCGCCATCTGGCTCTTCGTCGTTCTCCACGTCATCGACATCTACCTCGTCGGCGGCAATCCGGAGGCCTA
>DAOTYQ010000132.1:0-2212 GCA_034434735.1 Chloroflexota bacterium | reverse complement strand
CGCTCCTGGCAACCATCGAAGGTGGTGGAGGCGGGGGCGTCGGGGGTGGGGGCGCGGCCGTCGCCCCCGATCCCGAGGCCGCCGCGCGGCGCCTCCTCGAGCCGGGCCCGGAGGGTCCCGGCGTCCGCCAGGCCGTCGTCGTCACCCTCGGGGCCGAGGGGGCGCTCCTCGTCGTCCGGGGCGAGGACGGTGGGCCGACGAGCCAGCGGTTCCCGGCCCACCGGGTCACCTCGGTCGACTCGACCGGGGCCGGCGACGCCTTCAACGGCGCGCTCGCGGCCGCCCTCGCCGAGGGCCGATCCCTCGAGGACGCCTGTCGGCTGGCCGTCGTCACCGGGGCGCTGGCGACGACCCGACCGGGCGCGCGCGAGGGGATGCCGACGCGGGCCGAACTGGAGGCGGTGGTCGGCGGCCCCCGATCCCCCGAACCGGCCGCATAACGAGTTCGGGGCGTCAGGTACGTCCTCGAGGCGCCCGTCGGGCCCCCGACCGGCGCCTCCTCGTCAGCGCAGGGCGGCGACGATCTGGGCGGTGTTCCAGCGCATCAATCCCTCGTACGTGTCGGCCGGTGGGTCACCCAGCGAGTCGGAGTAGAGGTTGCGAACGAGGGCGACGCCCGTCTCGGCGGCGATCCGTTCGGCGAGGGCCGGATTGAACTGAGCCTCGGCGAGGATGGCCCGAACCCCGGTCGAGCGGATCGCCTCGATGAGCCGGGCGACCTGGGCGGCGCTGGGATCCTGACCTGGCGAGGGCAGGATGACGTCGACGATCTCCAGTCCGTAGGCGGCCGCGTAGTAGGGGAACGCCTCGTGGTAGCTCACGACTCGCCGGTTCTGGGCCGGGACGGCGGCGAGCTCGGCCCGGATCGCTCCATCGAGGCGGGCGAGGCGAGCGTCGTAGGCCGAGCCGGCGGCGGCGTACGCGTCCGCCCCGGCCGGGTCGACGCGGCTCAGCTCGGCCACGATCCGGGCCACGTAGCGGCGGGCGTTGCCGACGTCGAGCCAGAGATGCGGGTTGACCGGGCCGTGATCGTGACCCTCGTCTCCAGGCGCTTCGGAGGCGTGGTCGTCCGGGGCCTCGTCATGGTGGTCGTCGGCGAGGTAGGTGGCGCCCGGCAGATCCTCGGCGACGGCGACGATCGGGGCCTTCGTTCCGGCGTCGGCGGCGAGCCCGGTCAGCCACGCATCGAGGCCGAGGCCGTTGGCGACGACGAGATCGGCCTCGGCGAGCCGGCGGGCGTCGCCCGGGGTCGGATCGAAGGTGTGGACCTCGCCGCCCTTCGGGACCAGCGAGGTGACGGCGACGCGCGGACCACCGACTTGGGTCACGAAGTCGGCGAGGATCGTCGTCGTCGTCACCACCGCGACCGACGAGCCGCCGCTCGGGGACGAGGCCGACCCGCCGGACCCGCAGCCGACGGCGAGGAGGAGTGCCATCGCTGCCAGGGCGCCGGCACCGAGAGCCGTGGGTGGGCGGCGTGGTGGAGAACGCGCCGCCGACCGACGCGTCGGCATAATGCTGAAATCGGGTCTCACTGGCATCCGGATCCTCTCGTCCTTCGTCATGGCCGTCCCGCGCCTCGCTTTCGACCGCTACCGGAGGCCGACGTCGAGGCGAGCAATAGCGCTGGCTTGGATGATACTCAATCTCATTAGACTCGTCAACCACACGGCCGCCGAGTGGCAACGACCCGGGTGTCGGAGGGATGCTGGCCGACGGGGCCCGAGGATGGGGCTGAGGGCGGTGCGGCTGAGGTGCTGGATCGCGGCCGTCAGACGCCCCGCCTGACCGCCTCGCGCTCGTCGGCCTCGATCCGATCGGGCGCTGCCAGAGTCGGGCCGCTGGGCGCGGCCGATCGCCGGCGGCCGAGGCGCGCCAGCAGCCCGGTCCGGGGGCCGAGGCCGAGGCTGAGGAGGAAGACGGCCGTCTCGACGAGGACGATCGTCGCCCCGCTCGCCACGTTGAACCAGTACGAGAGGTAGAGGCCGGTGACGGCCGAGGCGATCCCGATCCCGGCGGCGGCGACCATGAGGCGGACGAAGCGCAGCGTCAGGAGCTGCGCCGCCGCCGCCGGCGTGACGAGCATGGCCACGACGAGGATGATGCCGACGGCCTGGAGGCTGACGACGATGGCCAGGGCGACGAGGGCGAGAAAGACGTACTCGAGTCGCCCGACCGGGATCCCTGAGGCGGCCGCCCCGAGGGGATCGAA
>DAOTYQ010000131.1:0-1770 GCA_034434735.1 Chloroflexota bacterium | reverse complement strand
CGGCGCCACCAGAAGGGAGGTGATGGAGACGTCGATCCAGCGCATCCTCGGCCCGCACGTCGCCCCCGGCGGCGAGACCGGACGCCCGGACGGCCCGAGCGGCGAACGGCCCCTCGGTCCGACTCGCGCCGCGACGAGGGTCGGCGGGGTCACGAGCCCCGGCGACTCGACCTTCGCCGCCGCCCTGGCGGCAGAGACCCGTGGGGCGCTTCAGTGGTCGGCCCACGCCAGCCGTCGCGTCGAGGAGCGAGGGATCGCCCTCGACCCGGCGGCCATCGACCGGCTCGTCCGGGCCGTCGAGGCCGTGTCCGGCCGAGGCGCCCGATCCTCGGTCGTCTGGCTCGACCGAGTCGCCTACGTCGTCGATATCCCGACGGCGACGGTGGTCACCGCCGTCGCCCCCAGGAGCGGAAAGGAGGCGGTCTTCACGAACATCGACAGCGTCGTCATCGCCTGACGGCGACACCGCCGTGCCGCGACGGCGGTCTGGCCCGGATCTCGCCGGACCTCGTCGAGGGGGCGACCCGGGTCAGGGCAGCGGCCCTGCCCAGACAGACCCAGCGACCCAACCCAGCACTCGATACCTCGGAGGTCACCGACACCATGCTTCGATCCATGTTCTCGGCCATCAGCGGCCTGCGGAGTCACCAGGTCATGATGGACGTCATCGGCAACAACATCGCCAACGTCAACACCGTCGGCTTCAAGGCCGGACGGGTGAACTTCCAGGACATCCTCTCCCAGACCTTCCGCGGCGGCGCCGCCCCGAACGGCGGCCTCGGCTCGATCAACCCGGCCCAGGTCGGCCTCGGCGTCACCGTGGCCGGCATCGACGTCCTCCACACCCAGGGCAACCTCCAGTCGACGGGCCGCCTGACGGACCTCGCCATCCAGGGCGACGGCTTCTTCGTCATGTCGAACGGCCCGCTCACGTACTTCACCCGCGACGGCGCCTTCGACATCGGCCTCGACGGTTCCCTCGTCAACCCGGCCTCCGGCCTGCGGGTCATGGGCTGGCAGGCCGACAACGCAGGCGTCGTCGACACGACGGCCCCGGTCGGGCCGATCACGATTCCGCTGGGCCGACGAACGACCGCCCTCGCCTCCTCGTCGGCGGTCATCCAGGGCAACCTGGACGCCCGAGCGGCGGTCGGCGACAGCGTCTCGACGACCGTCAGCGTCTTCGACTCGCTCGGGGCCCGGCACGCCATCAAGCTCACCTTCACCAAGACCGCCGCGAACGAGTGGAGCTGGGCGGCGACGGCCGACCCGTCCGATCCCGACGCGGCGACATCGAGCAGCGGCACGATCACCTTTACGTCGGCCGGCCAGTTCGACAGCGTCGATACCTCGACGCTCTCGATCACCCTCACCAACGGCGCCACGACGCCCCTCGTGGTGAACCTCGACTTTGCCCGGATGAACCAGTACGCCGGGGCGAGCCAGGTCGCCGGCGTCGCCGACGGCTTCAGCTCCGGGACCCTCGTCACCTTTTCCATCGGCTCCGGTGGCGAGATCACCGGCGTCTACTCGAACGGCCAGACGCAGGTCCTCGGTCAGATCGCCCTGGCGACCTTCACGAACCCAGGCGGCCTGTTGCGGGCCGGCCAGAACCTCTTCCAGGCCTCCTCGGCCTCCGGTGACCCGCTCGTCGGCGTCCCCGGAACGGGTGGCCATGGAACGGTGACGACCGGCGCCCTCGAGATGTCGAACGTCGACCTGGCGACGCAGTTCTCCGGGATGATCACCGCCCAGCGTGGCTTCCAGGCC
>DAOTYQ010000130.1:0-13078 GCA_034434735.1 Chloroflexota bacterium | reverse complement strand
TCCGAGCGTGGAGGTCGCGGCGCCCCCGGACGCCCAGCTTCATGTAGATCCGGCGGAGGTGGGTGCGGACGGTCGCCTCGCTGAGGACGAGGGTCTGGGCGATCTCCCGGTTCGTCTGGCCTTCGAGGAGGAGGCGGGCGACCCGCTCCTCCGCCGGCGAGAGCCGATCGAACGGCAACGCGCGGTCGTCCTCGGACTTCGCCATCGTCCTGATCCTCCATGAAGGCCTCCGGGCGAAAGTATAGCCGCACGTGACTTGCGCAGCCGCGGCGATACGATCGTGGCGGATGTCGGGTGCCGGTGGCGAGCTTGTCGATCACGGGCGCGGCTCGGTGGCGGTGGCGCGGATCACCCATACCGCTGACTGCGAATCAGCTAAACCGCCGATGGGATTCCGTCGAATTCAGCGCTTCGGCTGATTGACGCGTGATTGACGCGCGAGCGGTTCGGTCGCACTCTGGGGCCGAGCGGTGCCGCTTCAACGACCAAGAGAAGAGCGGGGAGGTGTCGAGAGGTGCGTGGTCTACGAGCCGCCATCGTGGCGGGAATGCTCCTCGCCAACTTGGCCGCCTCGAGCGCGGCAGCGAGCGGCCCCCGAGAAACGACAGACTCACGAGAGATTCGAGAGATTTCAAGCAGTGCCCTCCACGACATCACGGAGACGGTGATCGGTCGCCAATTGGCGCTCGAAGCGGAGTCGCATCGAGTGCGGCTCGGCCTCCCTCTGCAGGAGCTGCGCGTGCTGCGGGACGGGGCCGGCTACTTGGTCGTGCCTGTTGGCACTGCAGTTGTCCCGTTGTTGATTTCTGTTGGGGGGAGCCCGGATCTCGCGGAATACGCTCCTGTGGCTGCACCCGCCACTGTGGGGGAAGATGGCGAGTCGACCGGCTTGCTTGGAACGCTGAGTCAAGGTTGGGCCCAGGTATACGCGAATTGCTACGCCCGAATCACGGATACGTGGTCATGGATGGACCATTGCGCACGGATTTTCAAGCTGAGCAACGATGGCGACGCCCAGAGGGACTACTACGCTCTTCAGCACTACGCCACGGCCGCTGCGAACTGGCCCTGGACCCTATGGTGGGGAAAGATCTCGTCGTCCCCGGTCGTAACCGGAAGCTATGGCGCCCAGAGTTGGGTTGACTGGAGCCCGAAGAGCGACTACTCGGGCAACCGTCGCCCGGTTGGGCTGAGCGTCAGCGCGTTGGGATTCGGTTTGGGCTTCTCAACGGAGCAATGCGAGTCCTACCACTTCACGAAGGACAACCCGGCCGTCAACTACTCGCTCCAAGGCACTTGGTTCGTCGGGTCGAACGTCAACCGCGAGCTCGCATATGAGATCGCGGTGAGTGTCGCACAAGGCAAGGGCGCGGCGTGGACTGTTCCGGCTGAGGTCCATGGAGGACTGTAGCCGGTGGCGCGCAGGTCCTGTCTCTGTGCGTTCGGTTTGGCTTTGGTGCTCGCCGGGTGTGGGGCCACGACCCCGGCGCCGCCGACGATCCTCCGGGCGGGGATCGCCTCCGAGGTGAACACGGACGGCTCCTCGGTCGAGATCAGGTTCGCCTCGGGACCGCCCGCACGCCTCTCGCTCGCCGGCCTGCGGCTCGTGACCGGCGGGGTCGGCGGCGAGCTCGTGGTCCTCGGCTCCGACGCGGCGGGTCCGTTCCTGGCAGGGTTCACGACCCAGGACGGGCTGCCGTCCAGCTGCTACGTCGAGAACGCACGCGGAATCGACCGGGGCGGCTTCATCGAGCTCCGGGGGATCCTCTGGCAAAAGTCGGCGGCGATCGATGACCCCGTGCGACCCGGCAGCGGTCGAGCGTACCCGAGCGGCACGCGCTTCTGCTTCGACGAGACGGCGGCGATCTGGGCCGTCGTCCCGCCGACGGACGGGCAGATCGCCCCACCGCCGAACCCACCCCCGACGGCGGCCGCGCCGGCCCCGTCGGATCGTCGATAGGCGTCGCGCGCGAAGGGTCGGGGCGGGCCGGGCAGCGGACGGCAGGCCGGCGGTTGCCGCGCTACCATGCCCGGCCGAATGACTGGAGGGGAGCCGCGCCCGCTCGTCCATGCCCGAGGCCTCACGAAGCGCTTCGGTGCCATCGTCGCCGTCGACGGGATCGACTTCGACGTCGCCCGAGGGGAGGCCTTCGGCTTCCTCGGCCCGAACGGCGCCGGCAAGACCTCGACGATGCGGATGATCGGTTGCGTCTCGCCGGTGACCGCCGGCACGCTCCGGGTCTTCGGCTTCGACCCGGCCACCGATGGCCCCCGGATCCGGGCCCGGCTCGGCGTCGTGCCCCAGCAGGACAGCCTCGACATGGAGCTGACCGTCCGCGAGAACCTCATCATCTACGGTCGCTACTTCGACCTCTCGCGGGCCGAGGCCCGGCGTCGGGCGGACACCCTCCTCGACTTCGTCCAGCTCGTCGATCGGGCGGACTCCCCGGTCGAGCCGCTCTCGGGCGGCATGAAACGCCGCCTGACCATCGCCCGGGCCCTCATCAACGAGCCGGAGCTCCTCCTCCTCGACGAGCCGACGACGGGCCTCGATCCCCAGGCCCGTCATCTGCTCTGGGACAAGCTGTATCGACTCAAGCAGCAGGGCGTGACGCTCGTCCTGACGACCCACTACATGGACGAGGCCGAGCAGCTCTGCGATCGCCTCGTCGTCATGGACAAGGCGAAGATTGTCGCCGAGGGCTCGCCCCGCCAGCTCATCGAGCGGTACGTGACGCGAGAGGTCCTGGAGCTCCGGTTTCCGGCCGGCGCGAGCATCGACGTCGACGGGCGCCTCGACGGACTGGCCGAGCGGGTCGAGCAGCTCCCCGATCGGGTCCTCCTCTACACCGACGACGGGGAAGCGGCGCTCGCCGCGATCCACGACCGGGACCTGCGACCCGAGGCCGCCCTCGTCCGGCGGAGCACCCTCGAGGACGTCTTCCTCCGGCTCACCGGCCGGACCCTCGTCGACTGATGGGCCGCCGAAGCCCCCAGGACGGCCGACCGGGGCCGCGACGCCTCGACGGATCGACCGCCGTCACGCCCCTCCGGCGCCGCCGCTCGCCGCCGTCGCCGCCTGCCCGATGAGCGCCGCCGTTCGCACCCTCCGGGTACTCGAGTACAACGCCCGCGTCTATCGGCGGAGCTGGCGGGGCACCCTCTTCATCACCTTCCTCTCGCCGATCCTCTTCCTCGGGGCGATGGGCTTCGGCCTCGGTGGCTTCGTCGACCGCTCGGGTGGACTGCCGGGCGGGGTGCCATACGCCGTCTTCCTGGCGCCGGGGCTCCTGGCCGCCCAGGGGATGCAAACGGCGGCCTTCGAGTCGACCTATCCGGTCATGGGTCGCATCGTCTGGGATCGGATCTATCACGCCATGCTCGCCACCCCGATCGGGGTCCGCGACATCGTCCTCGGCCAGTTCGCCTGGATCGCCCTTCGCCTCCTCCTCGTCACGGGCGTCTTCTTCGGGGCGATGGTCGCCTTCGGTCTCGTGCGTTCGCCCTTCGCCGTCCTGGCGGTCGGGGCGGCCACCCTCACCGGGCTCGCCTTCGCCGCGCCGATCATGGCCTTCACGGCGACCCAGCGGAACGACCAGGGCTTCAACGCCATCTTCCGCTTCGGGATCACGCCCCTCTTCCTCTTCAGCGGGACGTTCTTCCCGGTCGAGCAGCTGCCCGGCCTCGTCCAGCCGATCGCCTGGCTGACCCCCACCTACCACGGCGTCGCCCTCGCCCGCGACCTCGCTCTGGGGACGGTCACACCGCTCGGTGCCCTCGTCCACGTCGGTGTTCTGGTCGCCGTCGCCGGCGTCGGGCTGGCGGCCGCCCTCGTGACCTTCCGCCGGGCCCTCGTCGTGTGAGGAGGGGTCGATGGCGATGACGACGCTCGCCCGGATCGCTCCCTGGCCGATCGGCGGCCGGCGGGCCGGCCGCCTCGTCGAGCGGAACGTCATGGTCTACCGGCGGACGTGGCTCGTCATCGTCTCGGGCTTCTTCGAGCCGCTCTTCTACCTCCTCGCCATCGGCTTCGGGCTCGGTGCCCTCGTCGGCGCGGTGCCGGGACCGGACGGCCGGCCGATCCCGTACGGGGTCTTCGTCGCCCCGGCGCTCCTCGCCACCTCGGCCATGAACGGGGCGATCTACGACTCGACCTTCAACGTCTTCTTCAAGCTCCGCTACGCGAAGACCTACGACGCCGTCCTGGCGACACCGCTGGGGGTCGGCGACGTCGCCCTCGGCGAGATCGCCTGGGCCCTCATCCGGGGCACCCTCTACGCCGTCGGCTTTCTCGTCGTCATGATCGGCCTCGGGCTGGCCCGCTCGCCGCTCGTCGTCCTCGCCCTCCCGGCGGCGATGCTCATCGGTTTCGCCTTCGCGGCCGTCGGGATGGCGGCGACGACGTTCATGCGGCGGTGGACGGACTTCGATCTCATCTTCGTCGTCACCCTGCCGCTCTTCCTCTTCTCGGCGACCTTCTACCCGATCACCGCCTACCCGGAGCCGCTCCGGATCCTCGTCGTCGCGACGCCGCTCTACCACGGCGTCGACCTGCTCCGAGCGCTCTCGACCGGGGTGGTGGGACCGGCCGTCGCCGGGCACCTCCTCTATCTGCTCGCGATGGGCGCCGTCGGGCTGGTCGTCGTCCGGCACCGCCTGGATCGCCTCCTCCTCAAGTGACCCCGGCGGCGCGCGGGTTCGGGAGCAGGGGCCCGACGGTGGGCGCCCGACGGGGCGGGAGGGTCGACGGGCTGACGGACGGGGGCCACGAGCGAGTCGCTGGGGTTGAAGACTGGGCGGGCGACCTGGACGCGCTCCGGGACGAGATCGTCGCCTGTCGGGCGTGTCCGCGCCTCGTCGCCTGGCGGGAGGCCGTGGGTCAGCGCCCGCCGGCCCGCTTCCATGGCGAGGTCTACTGGGCCCGACCGGTCCCCGGGTTCGGCGATCCAGCCGCCCGGATCCTCCTCGTCGGGCTGGCGCCGGCCGCGCACGGCGGGAACCGGACCGGGCGCGTCTTCACCGGAGATGCCTCGGGCGACTTCCTCTGGGCCGCCCTCCACGCCGTCGGCCTCGCCAACCAGCCGACCGGCCGGCGGGCCGACGACGGGCTCAGCCTGCGGGGCGTCTACGTCGCCGCAGCCGTCCGCTGTGCCCCGCCGGCGAACCGACCGACCCCGGCCGAACGGGCGCGCTGCCTCCCGTTTCTGGTTCGGGAGATGGCGCTCCTCGGCGAGCTTCGGGTCGTCGTCCCCCTCGGTGCCATCGCTTGGGCCGCGGCTCTGGCGGCCCTCGAACGGCTCGGCGAGCGGGTCCCTCGGCCGCGGCCGGCCTTCGGCCACGGGCGCGAGGTGGCGGTCGGCCGCTACGTCGTCCTCGGCTCGTATCACGTCAGCCAGCAGAACACCTTCACCGGCCGGCTCACGGCGCCGATGTTCCGGGCGATTCTCGCGCGGGCGAAGGCGATGGCCGACCTTCGCTGAGGGCGTCGCCGAAAGCGCGCCGAGCGGGCGACCGGGCACGGCTTGTTGCCCTGGTTGCCCCGCCGTCCATCGGGGCGGCAACCGTCCCGGACCCGATCTCGATGGCGCCGCCGCTCCGGCTATCCTTCAACGGCGCATGGCAACCGATCGCGACTACTACGCCATCCTCGGCGTTTCCCGGACGGCGAGCGATGCCGAGATCAAGCGAGCCTTCCGGAAGCTCGCCCAGCAGTGGCATCCCGACGTCAACAAGGACCCCGCGGCCGCCGAGCGGTTCAAGGAGATCAACGAGGCGTACCAGGTCCTGTCCGACCCTCGCCGCCGTCAGGCCTACGACATGTTCGGACGGGCCGGCGTGACCGGTGACGTCGGCGAGGGCGGCTTCGGCTTCGCGACGGGCTTCGGCGGCTTCGGTGGCTTTGGCGACATCTTCGACGCCTTCTTCGGCGGAGCCGCTGGGCCGATCCGGCGCGCCCAGCCGGTGGCCGGTTCGGACCTCCGCTACGACCTCCGGATCAGCTTCGAGGAGGCCGTCCTCGGCACGGAGAAGGAGATCGAGTTCACCGCTCTCGCCCGTTGTCCGACCTGCGGCGGCTCGGGGGCTCGCTCCGGGACGAGCCCGGTCACGTGCCCGGTCTGCGGCGGTCGCGGCGAGGTGCGGACCGTGCGCCAGACCCTCCTCGGCCAGATGATGAGCGCCACGACCTGCCCCCGCTGCCGGGGCGAGGGGCGGATCGTCGAGACGCCCTGCGAAACGTGCCGCGGCGACGGGCGCGTGGAGCGTCGACGGACGCTCAGGGTGTCGATCCCAGCCGGGATCGACGACGGCCACCAGATCCGGCTCTCGAACGAGGGCGAGGTGGGCCCGCGGGGCGGGCCGCCGGGCAGCCTCTACGTCGCCATCCATGTCAATCCGCACCCAGTGCTCCGGCGCGAGGGGACCGAGCTCTACGCCGAGGTCGACGTCTCCATCGCCCAGGCGGCCCTCGGGACGAAGGTCAGGGTGCCGACCGTCGAGGGCGAGGAGGAGATCGAGATCCGGCCCGGGACCCAGCCCGGAACGGAGATCCGACTCCGCGGCCGCGGGGTCCCCCACCTCCGCCGACCGAACCAGCGGGGCGACCTCCACGTCCTCGTCAACGTCATCGTCCCCACCCGCCTGACGAAGAAGCAGCGCGAGCTCCTCGAGGCCTACGCCCGCGAGGCCGGCGAGCTGGTCGGGACGAACGGCGGGCTCCTCGAGCGGGTGAAGGAGGCCCTTGGCTGACGATTCGGGGCGGGCGGTCGAGCCCGGGCGGGCGGTCGAGTCGGCGGGCCCGGGCGGGCCCGCCGGTGCCGTCGGCCCGGCGAGACCCATCGAGTCCGTCGGCGGGGTCGGGCGGGCCGCCTGGCTCGAGCTCGCCGTCGAGGCCGACCAGGAAGCCGTCGAGGCCGTCAGCGAGATCCTGGCCCGCGTCGCCACGGGCGGGACGAGCGTCGAGAGCCCGGTCCTCTCCGAGGCCGAGGGGCTCGCCGCCCGTCCCGATCCGAGTCGACCGGCCGTCGTCCGCGGCTACGTCCCGGCCCGCGACGAGGCGACCGTTCGGGCGGCGGTGTCGACCGTCGAGATCGCCCTCGGGCACCTGCGCGCCTTCGAGCTCCGGCCCATCGGCGAGCTCCGAACCCGGATCGTCGACGAGGCCGACTGGGCCTCGGCCTGGAAGGCCCACTTCCCGGTTCTCCACGTCGGCCGGCGACTCGTCATCCGCCCGACGTGGCGACGCTATCGGCCGCGGCCCGGGGACGTCGTCCTCGCCCTCGACCCGGGGATGGCCTTCGGGACTGGACTCCACCCGACGACCCGGCTCTCCCTCCTGGCGCTCGAAGGCCTCGCCGATGCCGGTCTGCTGCGACCCGGAACGACGGTTCTCGACCTCGGCTCCGGGTCGGGGATCCTCGCCATCGCCGCGGCGAAGCTCGGGGCGGCCCGCGTCCTCGCCCTCGACGTCGACCCGATCGCCGTCGAGGCGACGACGGCCAACGCCCGTCGGAACCGGCTCGCCCGCCGGATCGAGGCCCGTCGGGGCACGCTCCCGAGCGGGGCGGCTCCCTTCGACGTCGTCCTCGCCAACCTCGTCGCCTCCGTCCTCGTCGAGCTGGCGCCGCTCCTGGCCGCGGAGCTCGTGCCGGGCGGGCGCCTCGTAACCTCGGGGATCGTCGTCGAGCGCGCCGGGGAGGTGGAGGCTGCCTTCGCGGCGGCGGGTCTCCTCCTCGAGCGGCGGCTCGCCGAGGGGGACTGGCTCGCCCTCCTCGCCCGTCGGCCCGGGCCCACCGAGTCCGCCGAGGAGAGCCCTCCGGGCGCCGGAACGGGGAGCGGCTAGAATCGCGACACCCGTGTCGACCTTCGCCATCCTCCTCACCATCCACATCGCCCTCGCCGTCGCCCTCTTTCTGCCGTCCTTCCTCCTGCCCTTCGTCCTCCGGGGGCGACGCCGCGGCGGGGCGGCCGGGGTCGGGCTTGTCCCGGCCGAGCAGGGGGCCCTCGTCCGGCTCCTGCTCGTCCTCCAGTCGCACGGGACCGTCGCCATCGGTGCCGGCCTCGCTGCCACGGGCCTCGGGATGGTCGCCATGCTCGGCCCGACGATCCTCGCCCAACCGTGGCTCATGGTCGCCCTCGCCATCTACGCGACGAACCTCGTCCTCGCCTTCTTCATCCAGCGCCCGAACCTGCGGCGGCTCCTCGGCATCCGGGGTTCGGCCGACGATCCGGTCTGGCGAGCCAGGGCGCGCCGGCAGCGCTACGTCAGCTACCTCATGGCCGGCCTGACGGGGACGATCGCTTTCCTCATGAGCACGAAGCCCGCCCTCTGGTGAGCGCCGACCTCGCCCCGGCGAGCCTCACCGTGGCGCGGCGGCCGCGGACGGCGGCGATCGCGAACCTCGGCTGCCGGGTCAACCAGGCCGAGATGGAGGCGGCGGCGCGCCTCCTGCGCGCGGCGGGGATCCAGATCGTCGGCGACGAGGAGCCGGCCGAGCTCGTCCTCGTCAACACCTGCACGGTCACGAGCGTCGCCGATGCGAAGTCGCGCCAGGCCGTCCGTCGGGCCCGGCGCCTGAGCCCGGAGGCGACCCTCGTCGTCACCGGCTGTGCCGTCGCCGTCGATCCGGAGGCCTTTGCCCGGGTCGATCCGGCGGCCCGCCTCGTCGGCAACGAGGCCAAGGCGGCCCTCCTCGCCGAGCTGGCCGCCCTCGTCGGGGAGGCGGGGCTCGAGGCGTCGGGATCGTCGCGGCGGCCCCTCCCGACGATCTCGGGGGTCGAGCCGACGGCCTCGTCGGGGCACGACCCGACCGAGCGGACCCGGGCCTTCGTCAAGGTCCAGGACGGCTGCTCCTTCTTCTGCACCTACTGCATCATCCCCCGGGCCCGCGGCCCGGAGCGCTCCCTCCCGCCGGAGGCCGTCCTCGCCGACGTCCGCCGGGCCCTCGCCGCCGGCCACCGGGAGGTCGTCCTCACCGGCGTGAACATCGGCACCTACGACGGCGGGTGGTCCGAGCGCGGTCCGCGGGGGAGTCATCGCCGGGCGGCCTGCACCCTCGCCGAGCTCGTCCGGCGGATCCTGGCCGAGACCGAGGTCGAGCGGATCCGGCTCTCGTCCATCGAGCCGCAGCACGTCACCGACGAGCTCCTCGAGGTCTGGACCGGGATCGGCGCCGGGCGCTGTCTGCCCCACTTCCACCTCCCGCTCCAGTCGGGCGACGACGGCGTCCTGCGGCGGATGGGCCGTCGCTACGACACGCGCTTCTACGCCGACCTCGTGGCCCGGATCCGACGGGCGATCCCGGGCGCCGCCATCCACGCCGACGTCATCGTCGGCTTTCCGACCGAGGACGAGGAGGCCTTCGGGCGCTCGGTCGCCTTCATCCGTCGGCTCGACCCGGCCGGCCTCCACGTCTTCCGCTACTCGGTTCGACCCGGGACGCCGGCGGCGCGGATGGTCGGCCAGGTCGACGAGCGGGCGAAGCGCGAGCGGGCCGAGGTCCTCCTCCGGCTCGCCGCCGAGGCGCGGGCCCGCTTCGCCGCCCGAGCGGTCGGCTCGACGGCCCGGGTCCTCTTCGAGACCCGCGAGGCGGACGGGCGCTGGCTCGGGCGGAGCGAGGCGAACGTCCTCGTCGGCGCGGCGAGTCCCGACGGCCGCTCGCTCGAGAACGCCATCGCCTCGGTCGTCATCGAGGCCGTCGAGGCGGAGGCACCAGATCGGGTCCGGGGCCGGATCGTCGAGCTGGTGCCGCCGGCGGCGGTGGCGGCCCGGCGGCTGCCGCTCCCGGTTATCGAGCCACGACCCGTGGACCACGTCCCCGCCGCTTCACTCGCTGGAGGATGCCGATGAGCGACTGCCTCTTCTGTCGGATCGTCGCCGGAGCCGTTCCCTCGACGAAGGTCTACGAGGACGAGCAGGTCGTCGCCATCCGGGACATCGCCCCCCGGGCGCCGACCCACCTCCTGCTCATGCCGCGGGAGCACATCGCCTCGGTTGCCGAGCTCACCGACGGCCACGCCCCGCTCGTCGGTCATCTCTTCGCCGTCGCCGCGGAGCTGGCCCGCCGCGAGGGGATCGCCGCGGCCGGCTACCGGATCGTGACGAACGTCGGTCGCTGGGGTGGCCAGACCATCGATCACCTCCACTTCCACCTCATGGGCGGCCGACCCTTCGAGTGGCCGCCGGGATGAGGGGCCGGCGGGCTGCGGTCGTCGTCATCGTCTGCGCCGCGGCGATCCTCGCCAGCACCGCGCTGGCCGGCTGCGGGATCGCCGCCCGACAGGTCACCCCGCCGCCGGCCTCGCCGACGCCCGTCCCCTCGATCTCCGTCGCCCTCGGCCTCGCCCGCCTCCAGGTCGCCGGAGCCCTCGCTGCCATCGGGGTGCCGATCGTCGATGCGCCGGTGCCGTACCGGCCGGCCGAGGCGCTGCGCCTCGCGGCGGCGCCCCGACTCGTCGTCCAGGCCGTCGTCCCGGACGCGCCCGCCGCCGGTTTCATCGTCATCTACGAGTTCGTCGACGGGCAGGCGGCGACGGCCGCGGCACAGGAGCTGGTCGGCTACCTGCGGAGCGGTCCCGGCCAGGTCCAGTTCCCGACGGACGCCCGCTTCGTCCTCCGCCAGCTCGGTTCGACCCTCGTCTTCTACGCCTGGTCGCCGGGGGCGGCGCCGAGCCCGACCCTGGCCGAGATCGCGACGGCCCTCGAGTCCATCGGCCAGGGGTACGACATCCGCCGCTGACGCCTCGGGCGCGCTTGGGGTGGCGGAGGCGCCGAGTCGGGTTTGGGGGGTCGGCGCCTGGGACGACGGAGGTGCCGGGTCGGCGGCCGAAGCAGCGGATCGGCGCCGTCAGTCGTTCGCCGGCTCGGTCGCCTCGACGATCGGCAGCGGCGCCTCGACGACGGCCCAGGCCCGGACCTGGTCCCGCCGCACCTTGAGCGTGTGGGTCCGCGGGAAGTCGGCCTCGGGCCAGAGCCGCCAGCCGGCGATCCGCTGGTGGACGGCGAGCCGAGCGTTCGCCGCCCGGACGGCGGCGTCGATCCGGGCCCGCAGCTCGGCCGGGTCCGCCTCGAGAGCCTCGACGGCGCCCCCGGGGACGTCGCCGGCCTGGGGGAGGCCGTGGCTGCCCGGGGCGAGGATGATCGCCTCGATCCGGCCCGGCCGCGTCTCGACGACGACGGAGTCGCGGATCCCGGCGTCGCGGAGGGCGTTCTCGACGTCCTCGGGATAGACGTTCAGTCCGTTCGGGAGGACGATCATGTCCTTCTTGCGGCCCATGAGAACGAGTCGGCCCGCCGGGTCGAGACGGCCGAGGTCGCCGGTGTGGTACCAGCCCTCGGCGTCGAAGGCGGCGGCCGTCGCTTCGGGGTCGTTCCAGTAGCCGACGAAGAGGGTCGGGCCGCGGAAGCAGACCTCGCCGTCCTCGGCGAGGCGCATCTCGACCGGCGGCATCGGTCGACCGACGGTCCCCGGGCCGTGGTCCCGGAGCGTGTTGCACGTCCCGTAGCCGACCTCGGTCGAGCCGTAGCCCTGGATGACGATGACCCCGACGTCTTCCCAGGCCTGCTGGAGCGCCGGCGGCAAGTACGCCCCCGAGGAGACGAAGAGCCGGAGGGAGCCGCCGAGGCGCTCGTGGAGGCGCCGGAAGAGGAGGCGACGGGCGGCCATCGGCAGGTGGCGGGCGATCCGGCGGAGGCGCTCGAAGGCGGCCCGCCGTCCGGCGGCCGCGACCTCGCGCTCGATGGCGCTCCAGAACAGATCGAGGATCTGGGGGACGACGATCATCGAGGTCACCCGATGGCTCCGGAGGGCCTCGAAGACGACCCGCGGATTTCGGCTCCGGACGTAGAGGATGTCGGCGCCGACGTCGAGGGCGTAGAAGCAGCCGATGGCCTGCTCGAAGAGATGGGAGAGGGGGAGGAGCGAGACGACTCGATGCTCCATCCGGGGCAGGGTCCGATGGACGGCCTCGAGGGTGGCGAGGACGTTCCGGTGGGCGAGCATGACCCCTTTCGGGGCGGCCGTCGTCCCGGACGTGAAGATGAGATCGAAGACCTCGTCCGGTCGTGGGCGCTCCCAGGCCTCGAGCTGGGCCTCCCAGTCGGGCGGGAAGGAGGGGTCCGGGTCGGCGACGAGGGCGTCGAGGGTCGTCTGGGGGAAGGTGCCGAGTCCGGCCTCGCGCGGATCGGGCGCGTCGCGGCCGGTGCCGATGGCGAGGTGGCGGGCGCCGGAGCGCTCGACGATCCGCTCGACGGTCTCGGGCGCCATCCGCAGATCGAGGGGGACGAGGATGAGGCGGGCCCGGATCGCCCCGATGTAGACGGCCGGGAGCTCGGGCGTCGAGGGCGACCAGGTCAGGAGTCGGTCGCCGGGCGCCAGGCCGAGGGCGCGAAGGCGCCAGGCGGCGAGGCGGGCGCGACGATCGAGCTCCCGGTAGGTCCACGTCGTGCGCGACCCGTCGTCGCGGAGGACGCGGAGGGCGGGCCGATCGCCGTAGCGGGCGACGCTCGCCTCGACGAGGTCGAGGAGGGTTGCCATCGCGGGTCGATCGTACCGCCGGTTTGGGCGCGCGGCCGGGGCCCGTGCGACGGGGACTACCAAGGGCGCGCTGCAATCGGCGTATGAGTGTAGATGGACTTTCTTACTTGACAAAAGAGAGAGAGAGAATGGCGACGCGGCCGAATGAGATGGCCGCGGCTGAACGCATGGGGGACCATGAGATGCATCAGCGATGTTCCGGTACCCCTGTTCTCGCTTTCGGTGTACTCGCGATGGTGTTCACCGGGGTGCCAGTGCCGGGGGCCGCGGTGACCGAGATCGGGCCAAACGACCTGCACCGATGCCCGGTGAGCTCGTCCTGACCGAGCGCCAGCGCGCCGAGGCGCTTGCCCAGATGCCACCTGCCGAGCAAGAAGTCAGAGCCCGCGAGTGGGGGAGTGCCGGGGTGCTGCCCGTCGCGTACGCTCAGGCGTTTGCTCGGGTCGAGTACGCCGCCGACGGCTCCCTGGTTCTCATACCGGTCGGCTGCTACAGCAACGATCCGGGCGCGCCGAACTTCAGGATCGGGAGTCTCACGTCTCAGT
>DAOTYQ010000129.1:0-1765 GCA_034434735.1 Chloroflexota bacterium | reverse complement strand
CGTGGTACGCTCGCGACCAGGCAAACCGAACGCCCGTTCGAGAGGAGGATCGACGATGCGGACCTATGCCCCGGCGGCGACAGAGGCGGTCCTCGAGCGGCTCCTCGCCGACCCCGAGGTCTCGCCGTCCGTCGTCCATCATGCCGTCCTGCCGGCCCGACCGGCCGACTTGGCGCCGTTCCCGGCCTGGCTCGACGACCGGATCTGCGACGCCCTGCGCGGCCGGGGGATCGAGGCCCTCTATCGGCATCAGGCCGAGGCCCTCGAGGCCGTCCGCGCCGGCGAGGACGTCGTCGTCGTCACCCCGACGGCCTCGGGCAAGTCGCTCTGCTACGTCCTGCCGACCCTCCAGGCCCTGGCCGAGGATCCGGCGGCCCGGGCCCTCTTTCTCTTCCCCACGAAGGCCCTCGGCCAGGACCAGGTCGCCGAGCTCACCGAGCTGAGCCGCGCCGCCGGGCTCGAGGTCCCCGTCGCCGCCTACGACGGCGACACCCCGGCCCCCATCCGGTCGCGGATCCGCAAGGCGGGCGGGATCGTCGTCACGAACCCGGACATGCTCCACGGGGCGATCCTCCCCCACCACCCGAAGTGGTTCGCCCTGTTCGAGCATCTCCGGATCGTCGTCATCGACGAGCTCCACACCTACCGGGGCGTCTTCGGCAGCCACGTCGCCAACGTCCTCCGGCGCCTCTTCCGCGTCTGCGCCCACTACGGCAGCCGGCCGGTCGTCGTCGCCTGCTCGGCGACCATCGGCAACCCCGCGGAGCTGGCGCGGATCATCACCGGTCGGACGCCGCGCCTCGTCGATCGCAACGGCGCCCCGGTACCACCCCGCCACGTCGTCCTCGTCGACCCGCCGGCCCGGGGCCCGAGCCCCCGCGAGGCGACCCTGGCGACGGCGGCCGGCTGGGCCCTGCCCTTCCTCCGGGCCGGACGCCAGACCATCGTCTTCGGTCGGTCCCGGACCGCCGTCGAGCTCCTCCTCAGCCGGCTGCGCGACGCCCTCCGCGAAGGGACCGGACCGCACGAGCGGGTTCGCGGCTACCGGAGCGGCTACCTGCCGAGCGAGCGCCGGGCCATCGAGCGGGGCCTCCGGGACGGGTCCGTCCTCGGCGTCGTCGCCACGAACGCCCTCGAGCTCGGGGTCGACATCGGGCGGCTCGAGGTCGCCGTCCTGGCCGGCTACCCGGGCACCATCGCCGCGACCTGGCAGCAGTTCGGGCGGGCCGGCCGGCGGGGCGTGCCGGCGGTCGCCGTCCTCGTCGCCGGCCCGGGTCCGGTCGATCGCTTCGTCGTCCGCCACCCGGCCTTCCTCCTCGAGCGCGACCCCGAGGAGGCACGGGCCGACCCGGACAACCTCCACATCCTCCTCGCCCACCTCCGCTGCGCCGCCTTCGAGCTGCCCTTCGAGCCCGGGGAGCGCTTCGGTGCCCTGCCGGCCGACGAGCTCCTCGCCCTCCTCGCCGAGGACGGCCACGTCCATCGGGCCGCCGACGGACGCTGGTACTGGAGCTCCGAGAACTTCCCGGCCGCCAGCGTCTCCCTCCGGACCGCGGCCACCGAAAACGTCGTCATCATCGACACGAGCGGCGACCGGCCGCGGGTCCTCGGCGAGGTCGATCTCTTCTCGGCCCAGGTCCTCGTCCACGAAGGCGCCATCTACTTCCACGAGTCGATCCAGTATCACGTCGATCGGCTCGACTGGGGCGAGCGGAAGGCCTACGTCCATCGGGTCGCCGTCGATCACTACACCGTCGCCGACCGG
>DAOTYQ010000128.1:0-2094 GCA_034434735.1 Chloroflexota bacterium | reverse complement strand
TGCCTGGCCGTCGTAGGCGGGCCCTCGATCAGCTCGCTCCCGTGCGCCAGCTCGACGGGCTTCCGGACATAACTATCCTTATCGGAAGCGCTATCAGCGGCAGGGGCGCCGTGCGCCGGGCTCGGGGGTCACTCGTGCTGCCCACTGCATCGATCGACTGCGAGATCGCCCGCCTGGTAGATACATTGACCGCGGTCGCCTCTGCAGCCCCGCTCGAGGAAGGTCCGATGGATGCGGCGACCACGTGACCGGGCGACGTCACTCCGAGGAGCTGAGTGTTCACAACCACTGGCCCGATGAGCGACGGGAGACAGTCGCTGCCGAGCTCCACCGTGACGACGGTGGCTGCGTTCGGATCCGCCGGGGCGGTCAAGTCCAGCACGTAGGTGCTCGGCCCGCAGCTCGCCAGCCTTGCGTCCGGTGGGGATGCGCCGTACCCGGCGGTCGGAATCGCGGCGAGGAGCAGGGCAGCGAACGCGGCGGCGAGAGACCTCGACCTGATATGCGTCATCGGGAGTTCCTCCCGGCAGGCATCACACAAGCGGTTCCGAGCGAGTCTCTCTCTTTTCTTTACCTGTCAAGTCCACTGTCGGTGCTTGTCGGAGGACAGCGATGTCGTCCGAGCTAAGGGGACAGCGGTTCTGTCACCCTCGATCCCATGGAAACGCGGGAGATCGCTTGGATGCTCGGGCGCAGCAGCGCGTCATCGTCCTCACCCATCTCGTGGCCGGCGAGCTGACGCTCGAGGAGGCCGCCGCGTACCTGGGCCTCTCGACCCGCCAGGTCCGCCGGCTCGTCGCGGGGTCCCGGACCCACGGCCCGGCGGCCGTCGTCCACGGCAACCGTGGCCGGGCCCCGGCCAACGCGACCGACGAGGCGGCCCGGCGCCGGATCGTCGAGCTCACCCGCACGACGGACGCGGGCTTCAACCCGGTCCACCTTGCCGTGGCGCCCGCCGAGGACGAGGCGATCGAGACCTCGGCGCGCACGGTCCGCCGGATCCTCGGCGCGGCAGGGGTGAGCCTGCCCCGCACCCGGCGCCCGCCACGCCACCGGAGCCGGCGTGACCGGATGCCCCGGGCCAGGATGCTCCTCCAGGCCGACGGGAGCCGCCATGATTGGCTCGAGGGTCGGGGACCGCGCCTCACCCTCGTCGCCGGGATCGATGACGCGACGGGCGAGATCAGCGGCGGGACATTCCGGATCGGGGAAGACGCCGCGGGGTCCTTCGTCCTGCTTGGCCAGACCGTCGAGCGCCACGGCCTGCCCGAGGCCCTCTCCACCGACCTCCACGGGATCTTCGTCAAGGACCCGAACCGGCCCCCGACGCTCGCCGAGCAGCTCGGCGGGCGACCGAGCCTGACCCAGGTCGGGCGCGCCCTCGACGCGGCCGGGATCCGCTGGATCGGCGCCCGGAGCCCACAGGCGAAGGGCCGCGCCGAGCGGCTCTGGGGGACGCTCCAGGACCGGCTCAGCTCGGAGCTCCGGCGGGCGAGCGTCGCGACGACCGAGGACGCGAACGAGCTCCTCGCCTGGTATCTGCCCCGCCACAACCGGCGCTTCGCCGTCCCGGCCGTCGATCCTGCCCCGGCCTGGCGGCCGTGGTCGAGTGAGCTGCCGCCCGAGGCCGTCTTCTGCTTCGAGTACTCCCGGCGGGTCGATCCGGACGCGACGATCAGCTGGGATGGCGGCTCGCTCCGCCTGCCCCGGCGGCCTGGCGGGGCGAGTTGGGTCGGGCGACGGGTGATCGTCCAGGAACGTCTCGATGGCAGCCTCTGGGTGCGCGACGGGATCGAGCTCCACCCGCTCGCTCCAGCCCCGCCGACGGCCCCGGCCCTGCGGGCCCGCAAGCTCACCCGGGTACCCGAGCTCGTTGCCCCACCGGAGCCCGCTCGTATGGCCGACGACGAGCCTCCGCCGTCGGCAGCCTCCGCCGCTCGAGCCCGACCCGATCACCCCTGGCGGCGATATCGTGCGATCCTACCACGGTGACAACGTCGCTGACCGCTTACGGGCCAGGATCGCTGTTCTCCGACAGACCGGGTCGGTGCTGAGGGATGGGGGTCGCCGTTCCTTGGTAGTCAGTGGAGCGTG
>DAOTYQ010000127.1:0-3845 GCA_034434735.1 Chloroflexota bacterium | reverse complement strand
CGAGATCGAGCCCCTCGGCTAGGTCGCCGCCAGTCTCGATGCCGGCGGCACGGCCGCCGGCGTCAGCGCATCGTCCCTGCCCCGGGCTACCGCCCGCCGTCCCGCCCCCGGAGTACGGTCGCCGCGCCGCCCCCGATGGTCCCGCTGCGCCCGGGACGAACGGGCCATCGCCGTCTCCGCCGATGGCGTGAGAAGGTGGTGCCTCGACGCCCCTGCCGCGCCCGCCCCGGTGCGCGGCCGACAGGCCGACGGCAAGGGCGGACCGACAGACGGGAGAGGACCGACGAGAGCGTGCACGCTTCCTGGAGTGACCCCTCGACCAGCCTGACCTCGCCGGGGCCGGCACCAGCCGGCCCGACGCCCGACCCATCGAGCGGCGGCGGCTCGGGCGACGCCGGAGAGGCGATCCGCGATCCGGCGGCCGACCCGACGGCCGACCTGGCGAGTTCCCCCGAGCTCCGCCTCGTTCGGCTCCGGCTCGTCCTCACCCTCGCCGGGACGGCGACCCTGGCCGTCGTCGCCGGCCTCGTCGGCGGCGCCCTCCTCGGACCGAACCCGATCGGCAGCCTCGCCCGGGCCGCGGCCGGCGCCCCGCTCTGGGCCCTCGCCGCCGGCGCCGTCCTCTTCGCCCTCGCGGCCGACCTCACCCTCTGGCTCGCCCGCCAGATCGTCCGTCCGGCCGAGGAGCTCGATCGTGCCCGGCGCGAGCTCCACGCCCTCTATCGGTCGGCCCGGACGTCGTCGCTCGAGGACTCCCTGACCGGCCTCGGCAACCACCGGGCCTTCCAGGAGGAGTTCGGGCGGCTCGTCGAGCAGTGTCGCCGCTACCGGACGAGCGCTGCCCTCGTCCTCATCGACCTCGACGACTTCAAGCTCGTCAACGACGGCCGCGGTCACGCCGTCGGCGACGCGGTCCTCGTCGAGGTCGCTCGCCGCCTCCGGGCGGGGATCCGCCGGACCGACCGAGCCTTTCGGATCGGCGGCGACGAGTTCGCCGTCCTCCTCCCCTTCACCGAATCCGACGACGCGGCGGTCGTCGCCCGCCGCCTCCTCGCCGCCTGCCTCGAGCCTCGGGTCGGCGGGAACGCCATCGGCGCCGTGTCGTTCTCGGCTGGGATCGCCGCCGCGCCGGCCATGGGCCTCGACCGCGACGCCCTCTACGAGAAGGCCGACGCGGCCCTCTACGAGGCGAAGCGGGCCGGACGGACCGAGGTCCGCGTCTTCGACCCGGCTCGCTCGCCCCGGATCGCCGCCAGCCCGAGCGCGGTCCGCGTCGCCGCCCTCGACCGGGCGATCCGGGACCGCCTCCTCCTGCCCGCCTACCAGCCGATCGTCGACCTCACCGACGGCCGGGTCGTCGGCTTCGAGGCCGTCACCCGACCCTCGGCGGCGGCCGGCTTCGAAGACGCCCTCGGGCTCTTCGTCACCGCCGAGGCGACGGGCCGGACCATCGACCTCGACCTGGCCTGCCTCGAGACCGCCCTCGCCGGCGCCGAGCTCCTCGAACCCGACCAGTTCCTGAGCCTCAACGTCTCGCCCCGGACCCTCGAGGCGCCGGAGTTCTCGGCGACCCGCCTCCTCCGCCTCCTCGACCGCGCCGGCCTCGAACCGGCCCGGGTCGTCGTCGAGCTGACCGAGCGGGCGGCCATCGCCGACCTCGACCGCGTCCGGGCCGTCGTCGCGGCCTGTCGGTCCCGAGGGCTCAGGATCGCCGCCGACGACATCGGGGCCGGGAACTCCGGCCTCCGGCTCCTCTCCGAGCTCCGCTTCGACCTGGTCAAGATCGACCTCTCCCTCGTCCAGGCCAGCGGCCAGTCCCCAGGGGCCGTCGCCGTCCTTCGATCCCTCTTCGACCTCGCCCGCCAGTGGGGCGCCCTCGCCGTCGCCGAAGGCGTCGAGACGCCGGCCCAGCTCGCCCTCCTCCGCCAGATCGGGATCGCCACCGCCCAGGGCTACCTCCTCGGCCGGCCGGGTCCCGCCCCGACCCTCCGACGAGTCGACGTGGCGAGCCTCCTCGCCGACCGCTCGCCCCTCGACGCCGCCCTGGCTCGCCGCTCGGCGGAGGTCGTCGCCCGCTGAGGGGCGCGAGCGAGCGCGGTCCGGCTTCCCGATCGGGCCGCCTACCCGAGGCCGGCGAGGGCGCCGAGCCGCTCGGTGAGCCGGAGGTTCTCGGCGTAGTCGACGGGGACGTCGACGAGGGCGGGGCCCCGATGGGCGAACGCCTCGCGGAGGACGGCCGGTAGCTCGGCCGTCGAGGTCGGGCGGAAGGCGGTCAGGCCGAAGGCCCGAGCGAGGCCGACGAGGTCGGGGTTGCCGAACTCGACCCCGAAGGGGCGCCCGAAGGCGGAGCGCTGCTTCCAGTCGATGAGCCCGTAGCCGTCGTCGCGCCAGACGACGATCTTGATCGGCAGCCTGAGGCGGACGGCCGTTTCCAGCTCCTGGACGTTCATGAGGAAGCCGCCGTCGCCGGTGACCGCGACGACCGTCCGATCGGGATGGACGAGGGCCGCCGCGATGGCCCCGGGGACGGCGATCCCCATGGCGGCGAAGCCGTTGCTGATGACGACGGTGTTCGGCTCGTAGGCCTGGAAGAGGCGGGCGATCCAGATCTTGTGGGCCCCGACGTCGGAGACGACGATGTCCTCCGGCGCCAGGGCGGCCCGGAGCTCGGCGACGAGGCGCTGGGGCTTGACCGGCCAGCCCTCGTCGTGGGCGTAGGCAGCGAGATCCTCGAGGATCCGGGCTCGAAGATCGGCGTGGACGAGGATCTCCTGGGCCTCGTGCCGCTCGGCGGCGTCGCGCCCGCCGACACCGCGGGGGATGACCGCCGCCAGGAGCCGCCGGAGGGTCGCCTCGATGTCGCCGACGAGCTCGACGACGGGCCGGTAGGCAGCGTCGGTCTCGGCCGGCTGGGTGTCGATGTGGATGATCGGCCGGCGCCCGTCGCCGTTCCAGCGGGCCGGGGCGTACTCGACGAGGTCGTAGCCGACGGCGATGACGAGGTCCGAGCGGTCGAAGCCGGTCAGGACGTGGTCGCGGGCCTGGAGGCCGACGGCCATGAGCGAGAGGTGGGAGCGGTCGTCGATCGCTCCCTTGCCCATGAAGGTCACCGCCACCGGCACGTGGAGGCCGCGGGCGAAGGCCCGTAGGGCGTCGGCGGCCCGCCGCCGGAGGACCCCGTTCCCGGCCAGGACGATCGGCCGGTTCGAGGCGGCCAGGAGCATCGCCGCGTGCTCGATCGCCTCTTCGGTGGGGACCGGAAAGTAGGCGTGGGTGGGGACGAGGGGACGCAGGTCGTCGGGGACGGGCGAGCCGGCCAGATCCTCGGGCAGCTCGATGTGGGTCGGTCCCGGCTTCTCGAGGGCGGCGACCCGGAAGGCCTTGCGGACGATCTCGGGGATCGCCTCGGCCCGCTCGACCCGGGTGTTCCACTTCGTGACCGGGGCGAGCATGCGGACGATGTCGACGACCTGGTGGGCCTCCTTGTGGAGCTTGTCCGCCGCCGCCTGGCCGGTGATGGCGACCAAGGGAGCCCGGTCGAGGAAGGCGTCGGCGATCCCGGTGACGAGGTTCGTCGCCCCCGGACCGAGGGTCGCCAGGGCGACCGCCGGCCGACCGGTGAGGCGGCCGTAGACGTCGGCCATGAAGGCCGCGCCCTGCTCGTGGCGGGTCGTGACGTGGCGGACGCTGGTCGAGCGGGAGAGGGCGTCGAGGAGGTCGAGGGTCTCTTCCCCGGGGACGGAGAAGACGACCTCGCAGCCCTCGGCCTCGAGGCAAGCGACGACGAGGTCGGCGGCCGTCCGGGGCCGTGGCTGGGCGGTCATGGCGGGAGTGTAGGGCGAACG
>DAOTYQ010000126.1:0-9658 GCA_034434735.1 Chloroflexota bacterium | reverse complement strand
GCCGAGGAGGTCCGCCTGACCGTCCTCCACGAGCTCGCCCACCACCTCGGCATCGACGACGAGCGACTCCGCGAGCTGGGGGTCGACTGAGCGGGCGCGACGAGGCTACGGGGCTCCGGCGACGCCGAACGATGTCGGCCGACCAGGCCTGGCGCCCGCCGTCAGACCCGGGCGACGACGTTCTGGATCCCCACCACCGAGATGACGACGGCGGCCGCGATCCCGAGCGCCATCGGCACGCTCAGCCAGCGGGTCGAGCCCGGCCCCTCGGCCGCCGCGGCTCGTTCCAGGCCCGCCGTCCCGCGCACGAGCGCTACGACGACCGCCTGCGGCGCCACGGCCAGGCACGTCACGCTGAAGAGGAGCGAACCGACGGCGCTGCTCACCCCGAGGAGGACGACGAGGGTCAGGAAGGTCCGCGGCGCATCGCCGTCCAGGCGGAGATCGGCGAGGTCGGCGACGAGGCCCACGACCTCGAGGCCGCCGCTCAGGGCCAGGACGAGGAGGATCTGGGCGATCCCGCCGACGGCGACGACGACGGCCGCCAATCGCGGCCGCCCGACGACGAGGCGGAGGGACGCCCCCAGGGCCGACCGAAGCCCCAGGTCGGCGACGACGACCCCACCGGCGGCATAGGCGATCGGCACCTGGAGGGCGAGGGTGGCACCGAAGCCGACCGTCGTCGCCAGCGGCGTCCCGGCCGCCCCGGCCCCGACGATCCCGTCGGCGATCATGGTCGCCGCCACGCCGAGCGGGAGTTCGACGCCGACGGTCAGGAGGACGAGCCGCCAGAAGGCCTGCCGCGAACGGCGGAGGGCGGCCCGCAGGCTCAGCGGCCGCCCGGCTGCCCCGGCTCCGATGAGCGCCAACCCGATGGCCCGACTCTCGATGGCGAGGGCCGTGCCCCCGGCCAGGGCGATGAGGATCCCTAACCCGAGCAGGCCCGCCAGCTCCGCATCGGCGGGCGTCGGGGGCGGACTGGTCTCGAAGAGGACGGCCGGGTCGGGCAGGCGGGCCATCGCCACGGCGAGGAGGACGAGGACCGGCCCGAGGATCCCCAGGAACTGGAGGCCGACGCCGAGGGCGCCCCGTCGGATGTCGGGCGCCGCCCGCCGCAGGAGCTCGAGGCTCAGCGCGACGGCGCGGCGAGGGCCGAGGGGAGGGGGCGGCCCGCCTGGCTCCGGGTCGTCGAGCTCCGGCTCGCTGGGAACCACGGGCTCGCCGGCCGGGCTGGGTTCGTCCCCATCCGGCTGCCCTCGCTCCGGCCGAGCAGAGATCGGATACTCCGAGGCAAGCACGCCGAGGTCCATGGCCCTGCCAGTATCGCCGCCCCGGCCGACTTGTCGCCCGGCGCCGGGTGCCCGCCGGCTTGGTGCCGTCGACCCCGCCGCTCGTGCAGTCCTCGACGGCGGCCAAGGAGTCTGTCCTCCGACAGAGTCTGTCTTGGCGCTTGACACGGCGCTGCAGGCTTGCCAGGATTGATTTAGTCGGCGATCGGACCGGCGCAGTCGTCAGGAACACGGAGGAATGAGGACATGGGGCGGGTTCGTGGCCGCCGGTCCATCGTCGCGGTTGCGACCATTTTCGGGCTGGCGTTCTTAGGATCTCCAGTTCGCGCGGCCGGGGAAAGCTATGTCGTTACGTCCCTGGCCGACACGACCGCCGACGACGGCGCGTGCACGCTCCGAGAAGCGATCTTGGCCGCGAACAATGCGGCCGCCAACGACGACTGCGGCCCGGCGAGCCCAAACGACGACACGATCACCTTTTTTGTGAGCGGGACGATCACGCTGGGCTCCACCCTGCCGAGCATCGCGGGGGGCGGGCTTACCATCGACGGCAGCGGGGCGATCACCGTGAGCGGCGGCGGCACGGTCCGCGTGCTCGAGACCGACCCCGATGCCGATGTCACCCTTTTGAACATCACGATCAGCGGAGGCTACGAGGACTTCGGCGGCGGGATCTTAAACGATGGCGTGCTTCTGGTCATCGGCAGCACGATCTCGGGGAACGAGGTCGTCGGCGAGGGGGGCGGGAAGGGGGGCGGGATCTTCAACACTGGCAGGCTCACGGTCGCCGACAGCACCATCTCGGACAACGTGGCGAGCGGCCAGGGTAGCCAGGGTGGCGGCATCTACAACGCCGGCGGCGAGGTCACGGTCATCGACAGCACGATCTCGGGGAATGCGGCGACCGATCTCGGCTCTGGCGGTGGGATCTACAACGACGGCGGCACGGTCGTGGTCATGAACAGCACGATCTCGCGGAACAGTGCCACCTCCAGCGGCGGCGGGATCGACGCCGACCGCACGGTCACCGTCATCAACAGCACGATCTCGGGGAACGAGGTTACCTACACCTACGCCCGCGGGGGCGGGATCGCCTTCCGCAGCGGGTCCCTCATGATCATCCACGCCACGATCGCGTTCAACAGGGTCGACGGCGACGAGGCCACGGACGCCGGGATCTCGCCCTTGGACAATACCAGCGGCGTCTTCTTCAAGAACTCGATCGTCGCGCTGAACCAGGGTGGCCAGAATTGCTCCTACGCCCCGATGAGCACCAGCGGCACGAACTTCGCCACCGACGACAGCTGCTTTGGCTTCACCCAGGTAACCGCGGCGGCGCTCAACCTCGGGTCGCTCGCCGCCAACGGCGGCCCGACGCTGACCCACGCCCTCCAGAGCGGGAGCGTCGCCATCGACGCGGCGTCCGACTGCACGCTGCCCAACGGGGCGCCGGTGACGACCGACCAGCGCCGGGTCGCCCGGCCGCAGGACGGCGACGGCGACAGCTCGGCGGCCTGCGACGTCGGGGCGTACGAGGTCGAGGCGGCCGCCGCCGCGAGCCCGAGCCCGTCTCCGGCCGCGAGCCCGAGCGCGTCCCCCGCCGGGACGGCGACGGCACCGGTCACCCCGCCGGCGACGGACGCAACGAGGCTCGCCGCCAGCACGGAGAGCTCGCTCCTCGTCGCCGGTCTCATCGTCCTTGCCGCCGTCGCCCTCGGCGTCGGGTTCCTCGTCCCGACCTGGGCTCGGCGGGTCCGACCGGCGCGCCGGCGCTGAGCGGGCGGCTCAGGCCAGCCGCCGCCCGACGCGACCGTCTTCCGTCCGGGGCCGGCACCCGTCGTCGGCCCCGGACGCTGCTCGTGGCTCGGGAGGCCGGTCGGTGCCTGCCGCAGCCTGCTGTGGGGCGGGACGCCGGCCAAGACGCTCGGGGTCGACGTGCCAGATCCAACGCTCGGGACCGACTCCTGCCCGCTGCGACGCTCGGGGCCGACTCCGCCCCTCCGCCCTGGCCTTCTCGTTTACTCCCCCGTGGAGTGAAGTAGCAGATCCGCCTTCTCGTTCACTCACCACGTGAGTAAACGGCACAATCCCGAGTTGTGGCCGCGGCGGCCCACGCTCGCCGGCAGCCTCGGGCGAGCGACGCAAGCGGGCGCAGTCTGCTATCTCACTCCCCGGGGGAGTAACCGAGAGAATCGAGTCACCACCATCGGCTGCCACAGCCCGATGGGCCGGTCTCACTCCCCGGGCGAGTGACCGAGAGGATCGAGAATGGAGCGCCGGCCGGGTCGCAGGCGACACCGGGGCCGTGCGTCCACTTCATCCCTCCGTTGGGTACGCGAGACCGCCCTCCCTGCACCGCCGTCGCCCTCCCCGCCCCCACTTGCGCACTTGCGCAACCTATGGAATAATGCCCGCGTGCTGGGAACGACGCCAACGACGCCGTCGAGCGAAGCGGACCGCGCGCGCTGGGCTGCGATCGGTCGGGCCCTCGCCGATCCGAAGCGGCTCTGCGTCCTGGAGTCGCTCGCGGCCGGCGAGCTGTCCGTCGGCGAGCTCTCGGCACGAGTCGGCTGTCACGTGCCGAACATGAGCCAGCACCTGGCGGTTCTCCGAAGCGCCGGCCTGGTCGTGGCTCGACGCGAAGGCAGCACCGTTTACTATCGACTCGCGGACCCCCGGGTCCTCGAGGCCTATCGATTGATCCAGAGCCTCGCCCGCTGAGGCGGGGCCCAAACCGAGCGAACACCGAGCGCCGAACCCGCCCGATACGCGACGGAGAAAGGTTGAAGGGCCGATGGCCGAAATCAAGCACGCGACGGACGCCACGTTTGAGGAACTCGTCCTCAAGAACCCGCGTCCGGTCGTCGTCGACTTCTGGGCCGCCTGGTGCGGGCCGTGCAAGATGGTCGCGCCCGAGCTCGAAAAGCTCGCCCAGAAGTACGATGGGATCGTCGATGTCGTCAAGGTCGACGTCGACGCCAACCCCGGGCTGTCGCAGGCCTTCGGGATCATGAGCATCCCGACCATCGCCTTCTTCCAGCCCGGCAAGCAGCCGATGGGCGTCGTCGGCTTCCGGCCCCTGGAGCAGCTCGAGCAGGCGTTCCACCTGCCGGAGATCGCCGCGAGCGCGAAGGCGAAGCCGACCGACCAGGCGGCACAGCCGCAGGCGTAGCGGTTCGGAGGTCGACCGCCTCCCTCACCACAGCATTCATCGCCCTCCTCCTCCCCCCGACGGCCGGGCCCAGCGCCCGGCCGTCGGCGTTCTGCCGCAGTGCTTCGCACCCGCCCTCGCAGCAGGCCTCGGCAAGCGGTCGTGGGCGTCAGCCCGACCGGGTCATGACCAGCACGCTCTGACCGCCACAGGACGGCCGTGGACGCGGTCGGAGTCGGCGTCCTGGCGACACCGTGCCCGGCTGGGCCGCGGACGCCGGCGCAGCACCGCGGGAGCACCAGGTCGGGCACCACTGTCCCCTGGTGCCGCCGGAGCCGATCTGTTGCATCCATTCACCCGGTGCATGCGCTGAGCGGCCGGGCGGGCGGGTTGGTGTCAGCCATTCGTCCCGTGCATGGAAATCCTCGGCGAGGTCCCTGGGCGGGATCACCGACGCGTCGGGTGCATGGGTGCGCCGATCCGAGGCGGCGCGCCGGCTTCCGGAGCCTCCGGTCGCGGTCACCGACCCCTGGGGCGAATGCGTGACCACGACCGCGGCGCTCGTTCTGATCTCGCATGCACCCCGTGCATCGCTGACCAGCACCGGCCGGGTTGCTGCCCGGCCGGGCGCCGACGCCACGCTCATCCCGACCATCGCGCCGAACCCCTGCCCCGCCCCCAGCCCGACCGCGCTCGTTCCGCCATTCGCCCCGTGAATATCTGCACCGTCCATGGCGATCTCGGAACGGCCACCGGGTGGGATGCCGGCTCCGCCCGCTCTTCATTGGCGTCTGCGCTGGACGTCGTTCCGACGCGGAACGGCCACCGGATGCGATGCCGGCTCCGCCATTCGTCCGGCGCATGTCTGGAACGGGGAGGGGCGCCACGGGCAGGTGGCAACGGGGAGGGGCGCCACGGGCAGGTGGCAACCGGGAGGAGCCCGCGATGGGGAGCGGCCCCGGGCCGGGGCGGTCGCGAGAACCCAAGAAGCGGCGCCCGACACGAGTAACCAGCAGCGGCGCTCACGAGCCCACGAGCGCCCGCCGGCACACCCGTCGCCCGGTCCCGGGCCGGCCGGAGCAGCACGACCCCGCGCTATCATCCCCGCAAGTTGGCCCGACAGCTCCCGCCCACGAGCGATGACCGCCACATCCGGAGACGTACCGGCCCCGCGACCGTGAGTTCCCCGAGGAGCACGTCCGGCCTCGGCCGTCGCTGCCCACCAATGACGCCGCCCCCTGACACCGCCGCCCCATGACCCGCCTCGAGGACCTCCAGCCCCAGGCCGCCGTCCGCGGGATCCTCCCCGACACCATCGTGACCGCCGTCGCCGTCCAGTGGTACGGGGACAGCGCCCTGGAGCTGACCTACAAGGACCCCACCGGCCGCGTCGGCCAGGTCGTCCTCTACCGCGACGACGAACCCCGCCTCGAGATCGTCCAGGCCGGCCGCCCCTGGAGCTTCGATGGTGACGGCGCCCTCTTCCGCCTCGTCTCCGAAGCCCACCGGATCCGCCTCGCCTACCTCTTCGACCCCCTCCTCGCCGTCCACACGTCGCTCCTCGACCCCCTCCCCCACCAGATCACCGCCGTCTACGAGGCGATGCTTCCCCGCCAGCCGCTCCGTTTCCTCCTGGCCGACGACCCCGGGTCGGGCAAGACGATCATGGCGGGCCTCCTCATCAAGGAGCTCATCGTTCGGGGCGACCTCCAGCGCTGCCTCGTCGTCTGCCCCGGGAGCCTCGTCGAGCAGTGGCAGGACGAGCTCAGCCAGCGCTTCCAGCTCCCCTTCGAGATCATGACCAACGACAAGCTCGAGGCCGCCCGGACCGGCAACTGGTTCGCCGAGACCGACCTCGTCATCGCCCGCCTCGACAAGTGCGCCCGCGACGAACGCGTCCAGGCCAAGCTCGCCGCCCCCGAGTCCCGCTGGGACCTCGTCGTCGTCGACGAGGCCCACAAGATGTCGGCGACCTTCTTCGGCGGCGAGATCAAGTACACGAAGCGCTACAAGCTCGGCCAGCTCCTGGCCGGGCTGACCCGCCATCTCCTCCTCCTCACCGCCACCCCCCACAACGGGAAGGAAGAAGACTTCCAGCTCTTCCTCGCCCTCCTCGACGGAGACCGCTTCGAGGGCCGCTTCCGGGACGGCGTCCACCAGGTGGACGTCTCCGACCTGATGCGGCGGATGGTGAAGGAGCGCCTCGTCAAGTTCGACGGCACGCCCCTCTTTCCGGAGCGGATCGCCTACACCGTCCCCTACCGCCTCTCGGACCCCGAGGCGCGCCTCTACAAGGAGGTCACCGACTACGTCCGCGAGGAGTTCAACCGGGCCGAAGCCCTCCAGGACGAGAAGCGCTTCGGGACCGTCGGCTTCGCCCTCACCATCCTCCAGCGCCGACTCGCATCGAGCCCCGAAGCCATCTACCGGTCCCTCCAGCGCCGTCGCGAACGGCTCGAGCGCCGCCTCCGCGATCTCGAGATCCAGAGCCGCGGCGCCGCCATCTCGCCGGCCGTCTTCGGCCCCGCCCTCGATGCCGACGACCTCGCCGACCTGGAAGACGCCCCCGAGGACGAGCTCGCCCAGAAAGAAGAGGAGATCCTCGACCAAGCCACCGCCGCGCGAACCATCGCAGAGCTCAAGGCCGAGATCGCCACGCTCCAGCGCCTCGAGGCCCTCGCCGCGGCCGTGCGGCGGAGCGGCGAGGACCGCAAGTGGCGGGAGCTCACCTCCGTCCTCGCCGAGATCTTCACCCCGGCCGCCCTGGCCGGTCGCCTCGCAGAGACCGCCACCCCCTACGGGGCCGGCCCCATTGCCAAGCCCGCCCCCTCGCCGCGCCAGAAGCTCGTCGTCTTCACGGAGCACCGCGACACCCTCAACTACCTCGCCGAGCGGATCGCCACCCTCCTCGGCCGACCGCAGGCCGTCGTCACCATCCACGGCGGGATGGGCCGCGAGGACCGGCGCAAGGCCCAGGAGGCCTTCCTCCACGACCCCGAGGTCCAGGTCCTCGTCGCCACCGACGCCGCCGGCGAGGGGATCAACCTCCAGCGGGCCCACCTCATGGTCAACTACGACCTCCCCTGGAACCCGAACCGGATCGAGCAGCGCTTCGGGCGGATCCACCGGATCGGCCAGACCGAGGTCTGCCACCTCTGGAACCTCGTCGCCGAAGAGACGCGCGAGGGCGACGTCTACCGGACCCTCCTCGAGAAGCTCGAACAGGCCCGCCAGCGCCTCGGCGGCCAGGTCTTCGACGTCCTCGGCCGCCTCGAGTTCGAGGGTCGACCCCTCCGCGACCTCCTCATCGAAGCGATCCGCTACGGCGAGCGGCCCGAGGTTCGGGCCCGCCTGACCCAGGTCGTCGAGAACGCGGCCGACCCGGAGAAGCTCGCGCAGCTCCTCGAGGAGCGCGCCCTCGTCCACGAAGTCATCGACGCCGGCCGGCTCCGGCGGATCCGGGACGACATGGAGCGGGCGGAGGCCCGGCGCCTCCAGCCCCATTACATCGAGTCCTTCTTCCTCGAGGCCTTCCGGCGGCTCGGCGGCAGCGTGCGCCAACGGGAGCCCCGTCGCTATGAGGTCACCCACGTCCCAGCCGCCGTACGGACAAGGGATCGCGTCATCGGGACGGGCGAGCCCGTCCTCCACCGCTACGAGCGGATCACCTTCGAGAAGGACCTCGTCGCCCCTGCCGGGCAGCCCCTGGCCGCCTTCGTCTGCCCGGGCCATCCGCTCCTCGACGCCGTCATCGACCTCACCCTCGAGCGCCACCGCGACCTCTTGCGGCGGGGCACGGTCCTCGTCGACGAACAGGATCCCAGCGACCGGCCCCGGCTCCTCTTCTACCTCGAGCACGCCATCCAGGACGCCAGCCCCGGCCCGGCCGGCGAACGGCGGACGATCTCCCGCCGGATGCTCTACCTGGAGATGGACGAGACCGGCACGATCCGCCACTCGAACTACGCGCCCTACCTCGACTACCGCCCCCTCCGGGAGGACGAACCCGCCATCGAGGCGATCCTGGCCCGACCCGAATGCGCCTGGATCGGCCGCGAGCTCGAGGCGCGGGCCCAGACGTACGCCGTCACCCGGATCGTCCCCGAGCATCTCGACGAGGTTCGCCGCCGACGCCTCGAGTGGATCGAGAAGACGCGGGCGGCGGTGAAGGACCGCCTGACGAAGGAGATCACCTACTGGGACCACCGGGCCGAGGAACTCAAGCTCCAGGAGCAGGCCGGCAAGGCGAACGCCCGGCTCAACTCCCAAGAAGCCCGCCGTCGCGCTGAGGAGCTCACCGCCCGGCTGCAGCGGCGGCTCGAGCAGCTCGACCGCGAGGCCCAGATCTCGCCGTCGCCGCCGATCGTCGTCGGTGGGGTCGTCGTCGCACCCATCGGCCTCCTGGCGAAGATGGCCGGTCGACCGGTCCCGGTGGCGACCCAGCCGGTCGACACCCAGGCGTCGGCGGCTCGGGCCCGGGCCATCGTCATGGAGGTCGAGCGGCGCCTCGGCTACGAGCCCCTCGACCGTGAGACCGACCGCGTCGGCTACGACATCGAGAGCCGCGACCCGCGCACCGGCCGCCTCCGCTTCATCGAGGTCAAGGGGCGGGACGCCGGCGCGGCGACGATCACCGTCACGAAGAACGAGATCCTCACCTCGCTCAACAAGCCCGACGACTACATCCTCGCCATCGTCGAGTTCCGCGACGGGGAGGAGCACCAGGTCCACTACCTCCGGCGGCCCTTCGGCCGCGAGCCGGACTTCGGGGTCACGAGCGTGAACTACGACTTGGCGGAGCTGCTCGCCCGGGCGGAGGCGCCGGGATGACGGAGCCCACGTTCGCCGGATACCCGGGGTGGGACGTAGCGCGGGAACGTTTCGTGCGGGCGGACGGCCACTGGATTCGGCGCAGCGACTCGCCCTTCCACTGGGAGGAGTACGACGCAGCAGGAGCGTTTGTTCGGCGCTACTGGGTTTCGGACCAGAGCCTGGAGGGGCGCGGCGTCGAGATCGGCGCCGATGTGTGGGGATACTTCCAGAAGTGGCCCGAGGCGTGCGCCGCGGTCGTGGTCGACCGGCACGGCCGTCCGCGCAGGATGGACGGCGCGGAGTTGGCCCGCCGGGTGCGCGAGGGGCGCGTCCGCCTCTATCCGGCGACGTACCGACTGCGAGAGGAGTCCGGCCGGTGAGCGATCACTCGAGGCGCGGGCCGCAC
>DAOTYQ010000125.1:0-3683 GCA_034434735.1 Chloroflexota bacterium | reverse complement strand
TCGGCCGGCCGGTCGACGTCGAGGAGGGAGACCGCCTCGGGGTCGAAGGGGCGCCAGTCGGCTTCGGGGATCTCGAGGGTTCGAAGGCTGGCGAAGAGGCCCCGGAGGCTGCGCTCGCCCGAGGCGACGGCGTGGCGGGCCGGCGGGAGCGTCGCCCCGAGGCGAAGGGCGCTCGGCAGCGGGACCGGCCGACCCCGTCGGACCGGGACGACCGCATCGACGTCCGAGCGGAGGAGAACCCGAAGGAGACACCGGAGGAGCTCGGGCCGAATCGCCGGCATGTCGCCGCCGACGAGGAGGACGAGCGGCTCGCGGGCGACCTCGAGGGCGGTCACGACGGCGACGAGAGGGCCGGGATAGGGCGACGGGTCGCGGACGACCCGGAGAGTCGCGCCCACGAGGGTCGGCAGGGGCGGGCCGCCTTCGGGCGGCAGGACGACGACGACCTCGCGGCAGACGTCGGCGACGGCCGCCACGGTGTGGGCGAGGAGCGACCGGCCGCCGACCTCGATGGCGAGCTTGTCGGCGCCGAAGCGCGCCGACCGACCACCGGCCAGGACGATGCCCGTGGCGGGGAACTCGACGCGGTCCGAGGGGTTCGGCGACCGGGTTCGGTCGGGGGACGAGGCGGCAGGCATCGGTGACGGGCCTCGGTGCGGCGATGGGATGCCCGAGGATCGTACTCCGCCGGTCGGCGGGAGGGCGAACCCCAGGTGGACCCCGGCGAACCAGACGCGAATCCCAGGAACCCGGAGCGGCCCGACGCGAACGGCGGCAACGGCCCCGCGGGGCCGGACGGGCTGCCTATGATCGCGGCCATGGACCTCGACGAGCCGGCGGCACGGCGCCTTCGCTTCCCGATCGAGCCCGGTCGTGCCGGCGCGGGCGTCGACCTCGCCATCGACGTCGACGCGCTCCTGGCGGCCGCCGGACCTGTCCGATCGGCGGCCCTCCTGGCCGACGGTGGCCGAGCCGGCACCGCCGTCTGGCGGCTGAGCGAGGAGCTCGGGCTCGTCCTGGCCGTCGACGGCTTTCCGCCACCGTTGCCGGATCCGACCCTGAGCGGCCAGATCACCGCCGTCCACGTTCTGGGGCAGGTCTTCGCCACCGGGGCCGCGCCGGCCTTCGCCCTCGCCACCCTCGGCCTCTCGCCCCACACCCCCGCGGCGATCCTCCGACCGTTCCTCCGGGGGGCCGAGCGGACGCTCGCCGACGCCGAGGCGGCCCTCGCCGGGGGTCGCGTCCACCGGGCCGCCGAGCCGATCGTCGGTCTCGCCGTCGTCGGCTCCCTCGACCCGAGCGATCGGCTTCGCCCCGATGGGGCACGGCCGGGCGACCGCCTCGTCCTGACGAAGCCCCTCGGCACGGGCCTCGTCCTCGCCGGTCAGGACCGGCGGGGGATGCGAGAGAGCTGGCTCGCTGCCGCCATCGAGGCGATGACCCGCCTCGACGGGCCGGTCCCCCTGCTCGCCCGCCGCCATCGTCTCGGCGGCGCCGTCCACGTCGGCGGCGCCGGCCTCCTCGGCGCGGCGGCGTCGCTGGCCCGCGGCGCCGGTTGCCGGATCGTGCTCGAAGCGCGGGAGCTGCCGGCCCTGCCGGGGGCGCTGGAGCTCGCCGCGGCGGGCGTCGAGGACGAGGGGGCGACGCGGGTCCGGGACGCCGTCGCCCCGCTCCTGACCCTCGACCTGCGGCTCGATCCGCTCCTCGTGGCCCTCGCCGCCGATCCGCAGACGGCCGGCGGCTTGCTGCTGGCCGTCCCGCCGACGCGGCTCGAGCCGGTCCTGCGGGACCTCATCGCGGCCGGGGTGCGAGGCTGGGTCGTCGGCCGGGTCGAGGCGGCGGCCCGCCCGGAGATCGTCCTCGGCTGAGGAGATCGTCCTCGGCTGATCGGCGAACGCGGCCGCGGCGGATCGGCGAGCGGGACGCCTCGGCCGTCGCCCCGGTGGACGATCGCCCCGGCGGCCGGGTGCTGTCGCCCCGGCGGAGACCCAACGCGACGGCGGACCGCCGTCAGTCCCGACCGCCTCCCGAGGCCGCGATGGGCTGGACCCCGAGGGCCTCGAGGAGCCGAGCCGTGCTCGCGGCGACCTCGGCCACGGCGGCCTCGAAGGCGGCCTCCCGGCGAGACGAGGGCGTCCGGATCCCGCTGACCTTGCGGACGTATTGGCGAGCGGCGGCCTCGACCTCCTCGGTCGTCACCGCCGCCCCGGACCGCCGGAGCGGCTTGATGCTGCGGCACATGGCGGTACCGTAGCGCCGATGCCGCCGATCCGCCAGCGACCGCGACGCGTCCGCCTTGGGCTCGCGGCTGCCATCCTGGGCGCCGTCGGCCTCGGCGTCGTCGGCCGGCATCCCTTCCCTCGCGCCGGGCCACCGGGCGCGGCCCGGTCGACCGCCGTATCCTTCGGCCCACGATGGACCGCTGGCGGACGATCATCGAGCCGTTCCGGATCCACGCCGTCGAGCCGATCCGCCTCACGACCCGGGCGGAGCGCCTCCGGGCGATCGAGGCCGCCGACTGGAACCTCTTTAACCTCCACGCCGACGACGTCGTCATCGACCTGTTGACCGACTCCGGTACCGGCGCCATGAGTCGGGATCAATGGGCCGCCATCCAGCACGGTGACGAGAGCTACGCTGGCTCGCCGTCCTGGTACATCTTCCTCGAGGCGGTCCGGACGCTCTTCCCCTTCCGGCACGTCATCCCGACCCATCAGGGCCGAGCCGCCGAGAAGATCCTCTTCTCCGTCCTCGGCGGGCCCGGCAAGATCGTCCCGAACAACACCCACTTCGACACGACCCGGGCGAACGTCGAGTTCACCGGCGCCGAGGCCGTCGATCTCGTCGTCGCCGAGGGTCGCCAGCCGGCCCTCGAGCACCCCTTCAAGGGCAACATGGACGTCGCCGCCCTCGAGGCGCTCCTGTCCGAGCGGGCCAGAGACGTCCCGGTCGTCTTCGTCACCGTGACGAACAATTCGGGCGGTGGGCAGCCCGTCTCCCTCGAGAACCTGCGGGCGGTCCGGGCCGTCTGCGACCGCTTCGGGGTCCCCCTCTTCCTCGACGCTTGTCGGTTCGCGGAGAACGCCTGGTTCATCAAGACCCGCGAGCCGGGTCAGGCCGAGCGCTCCATCCCCGACATCGTCCGGGAGATGGCCAGCCTCGCCGACGGGATGACGATGAGCGCGAAGAAAGACGGCCTGGCGAACATCGGGGGCTGGCTAGCGATGAACGACGACGCGCTCGCCGAGCGCTGCCGGAACCTCCTCATCCTCACCGAGGGCTTCCCGACCTACGGCGGCCTCGCCGGCCGCGACCTCGAGGCGATCGCCCAGGGGCTGCGCGAGGTCGTCGAGGAGGACTATCTGCGCTACCGGATCCGCTCGACGGCCTACCTCGGGGAGGCCCTCGACCGGGCCGGGGTCCCGCTCGTCAAGCCCTTCGGCGGCCACGCCATCTACATCGACGCCCGTAGCCTCCTCCCCCACATCCCGCCCCTCGAGTACCCGGGCCAGGCGCTCGCCGTCGCCCTCTACGTCGAGGGTGGGATTCGCGGCTGCGAGATCGGGACGGTCATGTTCGGGCGACGCCCCGACGGCTCGGAGGTCCCGGCGGCGATGGATCTGGTCCGGCTCGCCATCCCGCGGCGGACGTACACCCAGAGCCACATCGACTACGTCATCGAG
>DAOTYQ010000124.1:0-24133 GCA_034434735.1 Chloroflexota bacterium | reverse complement strand
AGGTGGTCGTAGGCGACCTCGCAGACCCGTTCCGGTCGGAGCGCCTCCCAGGAGAGGTCCTTGCCCCGGCTCCAGCGCGACACTGCCCCCGGGAGCCGCTGACCGGAGGCGTCGGCGTCACCGAAGCCCGCCCATTCGGCCCACTCCCGCCAGGGATGGTTCTCGAGGGCCCCCGCGCGGAGCGGCTCGAGCTCCCGGGCCAGGGCCGCCCGGCCGTCCCACGAGAACGACGACGTCACGCCGACGTGGTGGAGTCGGCCCGCGGCATCGTAGAGCCCGAGGAGGAGCGAGCCGACGTGCGTCCCGGGACCGTTCTTGTGCCACCGAAAGCCGGCCACGACGCAGTCGGCCGTTCGCTCGTGCTTGATCTTCAGCATCGTCCGCTTGCCGGGCTGGTACGGGGCAGCGAGGCCCTTCGCGATCACCCCGTCGAGTCCAGCCCCCTCGAAGCGCCGGAACCAGTCGGCGGCCGTCGCCCGATCCGTCGTCGCCGGGGTGAGGTGGATCGGTGGGCGGGCGGCACCGAGCACGGCTTCGAGCCTCGCCCGCCGCTCCGCTCCGGGCCGGGGCCGGAGGTCCTCGTCGTCGAGGGCGAGGAGGTCGAAGGCGACGTACGAGGCCGGCGTCTCGCGGGCGAGGAGGGCGACCCGCGACGCGGCGGGGTGGATCCGCAGGAGGAGGGCCTCGAAGTCGAGCCGCCCGTCGCGGGCGATGACGATCTCGCCGTCGACGATGCACCGGGCGGGGAGCGAAGCTCGGAGCGGCTCGACGAGCTCGGGGAAGTAGCGATCGAAGGGCCGCCGGTCGCGGGACTGGATGAGGAGCTCGTCGCCGTCCCGAAAGACGATGGCCCGGAAGCCGTCCCACTTCGGCTCGAAGAGCCACCCCTCCTCGGCCGGGAGGTCGGCCGCGGCCTTGGCGAGCATCGGCTCGATGGGCGGCTCGACGGGGAGGCGCATGGGATGGGAGGGTACCCCCGCGGCCGGAGCGATGCGCCGGAACGCCGCGGATCGGGCTTGCGGCGGACGTGCTCGCGCTCGAGGGCAGCCTGGTCGTGGAGGGTCAGGATCCTCGGCGGCAAGAGGCCCCGAAGCCCGAGCTGTGCGCGCTCGGTTTCGGTGAAGGCCGAGTCCTTGTTCAGGAGCGGCTCGGCGAGGAGCGCCTCCCCGCGCTGGCGGACGGGTGCCGGGCCGCGGCCGGCGACGAGGGCCTCGAGGGCGGCTGGCGGAAGACGAAGGGTTCGCTCAGGATGGCTCGGGATGCGGCCCCGCATGGCGTCCCTTCGGTCGGTGCTCGGGCTGGCGGACAGCCGATGGCCCCAGGAACCGATCGAAGGAGGGCGGATCCGTGGTCGGCGACCCAGACGCGGCGAGCACCTGGGGCGGGGCCGAATGGCCCGATCTGGGGGCGCGGCCGAGGCCACGGCCGAGGGGCCGACGCCTCGACCGCTGGGCGACGGCTCGACCAGCACGGCACCCTCGCCCTGTGGCACGATCCCCCGTCATGACGACCACCGCCGAGCGCTACGACCGCGCCGCCACCCGCTACGAGCAGTGGTGGGCCCCGGTCCTCGCGCCGAGCGGCCGCCGCCTCCTCGACGAAGTCGGCCGCCTCGCTCCCGAGGCCGCCCGGATCCTCGATCTCGGGACGGGCACCGGGGCCCTCGCCCTCGAGGCCGTCCAGCGATGGCCGACGGCCGAGGTCGTCGGCCTCGACGGCTCGACGGGGATGCTCGAAGCCGCGCGGACGGCCGCGACCCGCTTCGATCCGGCGACGCGGGCCCGGCTGCAGTGGGTGAGCGGCCTCGCCGAGGCCCTCCCCTTCCCTGCCGGCAGCTTCGACCTCGTCGTCTCGTCCTTCGTCGTCCAGCTCGTTCCAAACCGCCTTCGGGTCCTCCGGGAGGCACACCGCGTCCTGCGACCGGGCGGCTGGCTCGGCTACGTGACCTGGCTCGAGGCGTCCGACACCTTCGCCCCCCAGGCCGCCTTCGACGAGGCCGTCGAGGAGGCCGGAATCGCCGACGACGGGGAGCCCGAGACACCGGCCCGGAGCGGCGACCTCCCCTCCCCGGCGGCCGCGGCCGCCCAGCTCCGCCGAGCCGGCTTTCGGGTCGTGCGCACCCGGGCGGACTGGCTCGAGTACCGCTGGGACGCGACCTCGTACCTCGCCTTCCTCGAGGCGTACGACGAGCGGGAGCTCTTCGAGAGCCTCCCCGCCGCCGACCGAGACCGCATCCGGACCGCGGCGGCGGCGAAGCTACGAGCCCTCCCCCCGGAGGCCTTCGTCTGGCGGACGCCCATCGTCTTCGCCTTCGGCCGACGGCCGTAACCGGCGTTCGGGACCGGCCTCCAGAGCCGGACGCCTCGGGCAGGGCTCGTCGCCCGCACCTCCCCGATCACGGGAAGGTCAGTCGGCTTCTTCCTCCGCCTCGGCCGCCGTACGCGGCGGCGTCTCGACCTCCAGGACCTCCGCGGCCACCTCGGCAGCGACCTCGACGGCCACCTCGACCCTCGGCGGCGCAACCTTGGCGACGATCTCGTCCGGATCGGTCAGGATCGCCACCCCGGCCGGCACCGCCAGGTCACGGACGTGGAGGACCGTCTCGAAGTCGGCGAGCCGGTCCACGGGGACGGCGATCTCCTGCGGCAGGTGATCGGCACGGGCCCGAACCTTGACCGTGTCGACGAGCTGGAGGAGCGTCCCGCCGTGGAGTTCAACGGCGGGGGATTCGCCGACCGGGACGAGCGGGACGTCGACGGTCAGCTCTTCGGTCATCCGGACGAGGAGGAAGTCGACGTGAAGGGGGCGCCGGGTGATCGGGTGGATCTGGACGCCGTGGATGAGGGCCGGCCGCGGCTTCGTCCCGTCGACGGCGAGGTCGATGAGGGTGTTCGGCCCGACGCGGCGGCGCAGTTGCTCGAAGGCGTGGGCGTCGACGACCAGGTTCGTCGAGGGCTCGCTGTGACCGTAGGCGACGGCCGGAAGCTGGCCTGCGCTCCGGAGTCGGGCGACCGCCTTGCCGGTCACCGTGCGGCGGCCGGCGGAGAGAACCGGGCGTTCGCTGCTCATGGCCCTACCCTACCACAGCCGCCGCCCGCCTCGACCGGGTCTTCCGGCGCGTCCCGGAGCGCTCGGCGCGGCCCACCTCGCCGACGGCATCGGCCCGGGCCGGGTGTACGATCTGCGGCGATGAGCGCGACCGTCCTGATCGTCGAAGACGAGCACGCCGTCGCCCGCGGGATCCAGTACGCCCTCCAGCAGGAGGGCTACACCGTCGCCGTCGCCCGCTCGGGCGAGGAGGGGCTCGCATTCGCTACGAGCCAGGCCCCGGACGTCATCGTCCTCGACCTGCGCCTGCCGGGCATGGACGGCTTCGACGTCCTCCGTCGCCTCCGAGCCGCCGGCTCGAAGGCTCCGGTTCTCGTCCTGACGGCCCGCGACGACGAGGTCGACAAGGTGATCGGCCTCGAGCTCGGTGCCGATGACTACGTCACGAAGCCGTTCAGCCTGCGCGAGCTCATGAGCCGGATCAGGGCCCTCATCCGGCGCGCCTACGGCGACCTCGCTGACGCCGCTGGTGGCCGCGTCATTCGCCATCGGGACCTCGTCATCGACCTCGAGCGACGGCGTGTCCAGCGTGGCAACCGGCGGATCAGCCTGACGGCGACGGAATTCGAGATCCTCCGCCACCTCGCCAGCCGGCCGGGTCGGGTCTTCACCCGACGGGAGCTCCTCGAGCTCGTCCGGGACTACGAGGCCCTCGACCAGGACGAGAAGACCATCAACGTCCACGTCAGCCACCTCCGAGACAAGATCGAGGACGATCCGTCGGCGCCCCAGTTCGTTCTGACCGTCCGTGGCGCCGGCTACGCCTTCGCCGAACGCTGAGCCGCCGATGATCGAGCGTCCGTCTTGGGGCCTCGGTCGCCTTCCCGGGCTGCGGAGGATCGTCCCGCGTTCCTTCCAGGCCCGCCTCGCCCTCGGCTTCATCGGCGTCACCGCCCTCATCCTCCTCCTCGTCTCCGGCGTCGTCGTCAATCGCCTCGACGAGTACTTCCGGGACCAGGCCCGGGTCGACCTCGCCGCCAGGGCGAAGACGGTCCGGGACATCGTCGTCGGTACCGCCAACCGAGCGGCCGGCGTGGCGCCGGTCGTCGACGCCAAGGGCGAGCTGAACCCGGCCGTTCGGGAGGCGATGACGACCCTCGGCCTCCAGATCATCGCCGACCGCATCGCCCAGGCCGACGTCGAGGTCCGACTCGGGCTCGCCGTCCTGGAACCGAGTGGGCTAACCGTCATTTCGGCACGGGATGGGACGTTCACAGCTGCCCTGTCGGCGGAGCCGGCGGCCGGCCTCCGCCGCGAGACGACGACCGTCACCGTCGCCGACATCGTCGAGCAGGGTCCCTGGACGTACGGCCTCGCCATCAGCCTGTCCAACCCGTACACCCTCCGCCAGACGACCATCGCGACGGTGACCGGCCTCCTCGTCGCCATCGCCTTCGTCGCCCTCGGGCTCTCCGTCGTCGTCGCCGCCGTCCTCGCCGATCGCTTCGCGACCCCGCTTCGCCGCCTCACCGAGGCGGCCGGCCGGTTGGCCGAGGGTGACCTGTCGAGCCGGGTCCCCCGACCGTACGCCGGCGCCGGGAGCGCCGAGATCGCCGAGCTCGCCCGCCAGTTCAACGCCATGGCCGCCCGGCTCGAGGAGAGCGTCGAGATCATCCGCCGCGACCGCGACCGGAGCCGCGACTTCCTGGCCGACGTCTCCCATGAGCTCCGGACGCCGATCGCCGCGCTGCGAACCTTCGTCGAGCTCCTCCAGGGACCGGCCGGCGAAGATCCGGAGGCCCGGGGCGAGTTCCTCGAGTCGTCCCGCCAGCAGCTCGAGCGGCTCGACTGGCTGGCCCAGAACCTCCTCGAGCTGTCGAAGCTGGAGTCCGGCCTCCTCGATCTCGACCTCCGGCCCGACGACCTCCGGGCCTGCGTCGAATCGGCGGTCGAGCAGGCCGACGCGGCGGCGCGCCGACGGGGCCTCGAACTCAGCCTCCACCTGCCGCCCGACCCGGTCCGGATCCGGCACGATCCGCAGCGGATCGGGCAGGTCGTCGCCAACCTCGTCGGCAACGCCCTCAAGTTCACGCCCCGCGGCGGGCGGGTCGAGGTCCGGCTCGCCCCGTCCCGCGACGGGGCCCTCCTCGAGGTCCGCGACACGGGCGTCGGGATCGATGCCTCGGAGCTGCCGCGGATCTTCGATCGCTTCTATCGGGGGTCGCGGGCGAACGAGGCCCGGAGCAGCGGCAGCGGCCTCGGGCTGGCCATCGTCAAGTCCATCGTCGACATGCACGGTGGCCGGATCAGCGTCGAGAGTCGACTCGGGGTCGGCTCCACCTTCCGGGTCTGGCTGCCGCGGGACCCGCGGCTGCCGGTCTCAGCCGTCGAGGCGGCCGCTGCGCCGCGGGAGGAGACCGGGCCGCGAAGGGGAGCGATGACGCGGGCGGGCCCGGGCGCCACGGGTGCCACGGAGGCCGTGGCCTCGACCCCTTTGGCGCCGGTGCCTGCTCTCGCCCGCCCGTCGCGCCCAGCCTCACCGACTGGCGGCGGGCGACCGATGGGCGAGGAGGCCTCGATGGTCGCGAAAAGTTCATCGCCCGACGCTCGCGACTGAATAGAAACCGGGCATGATGGAGCCACCAATCCAGGCTGGAGGATCGGGCGGGCGGCAGCGCGCCGCCCGAGGGCCCCAGCCGGCGGTCCAGCCAGAGGTCCACGAGCAGCGATGAACGAGCAACCGACCACCCCCGGATCGACAGAGGGACCGGGATTTGCAGCCGGATCGGGACCCGCCATGGGCGTGCCGTCCCCAGCGGGCACGGGCGACGGTCCCGAAGGCGGACGCTTCTCGCCCGAACCCGCGCCGCGAGCCGACTGGCCCCGTGCCGCCTGGACCCACGAGCCCGCGGGTCCGCCGCCGAGTTGGATCCCGCCGGCAGAAGCGGTCCCGACCCACGCTAACTCGGCCAACGGTGCCCAACGCCCCGGGACCGGGTCGTCCATCGGCGTCGTCCTGGCCGCCTCGCTCCTCTCGGCCGTCCTCGGCTCCGGAGCGACCGTCGCCGTCCTGATGGCCACCGGGATGCTGGCCCAGCCGACGACGGTACCGGCTGCGTCGCCGGGAGCCACCGAGGTCGGGGCCCGGCAACCGATCGTCGTCGACGAGTCGTCGGCGATCATCGAGGCGGCGGCGAAGGTCGGCCCGGCCGTCGTCCGGATCACCTCCACGACGACGAACTTCGATCCCTTCTCGGGTGGGATCCCGGAGACGGGGGTCGGCTCGGGGGTCATCTACGACCCGAACGGCTGGATCCTCACCAACCGCCACGTCGTGGCCGGGGCCAGCGAGCTCACCGTCGAGCTCAAGGATGGGCGCCAGTTCCCCGGCCGGATCTACGGCGTCGACACCCTCACCGACCTGGCCATCGTGAAGATCGACGCCACCAGCCTCCCGACGGCGCCGATCGGGAACTCGGACGAGCTGAAGGTCGGCCAGCGCCTCATCGCCATCGGCAGCCCCCTCGGCACGTACTCGAACACGGTGACGGCCGGGATCCTCTCGGCGAAGGGGCGGACGATCCGGGTCGCCGGCGGTCGGCTCTCGAACCTCCTCCAGACCGATGCGGCCATCAATCCCGGCAACAGCGGCGGGCCGCTCATCGACCTCGGCGGGAACGTCATCGGCATCAACACCGCCGTGGCCACCGCGGCCCAGGGCATCGGCTTCGCGATCCCGATCAACATCGCCCGGCCGATCATGGCCCAGGCCGTTCGCGGTGAGCCGCTGGCCCGGCCGTACATCGGGGTCCGCTTCGAGACCATCGACTACCAGGTCGCCCAGCGGGAGCACCTCTCGGTCCAGGACGGCGCGCTCCTCGTCGATGCCACCGATGCGACCGGACGGACGCTGCCGGCGGTCGAGCCCGGGAGCCCAGCGGCGCGGGCGGGGCTGCGGGCGGGCGACGTCATCGTCTCGGTCTCCGGGATCAAGCTCGACTCCGAGCATCCCCTCGACGCGGTCCTGACCCAGTTCGCCCCGGGCCAGACCATCGAGCTCGAGGTCATTCGCGGCTCGGAGCGACTGACCGTCTCGGTCACGCTGGGGACGCGGCCCGACGGCCTCTGACGCCGAGCCCTTTGGCGGCGACCCGACCCTAGCGCGGACCCCGGCGCTCGGCCGAACGCGTCCGCCAGATCTCGACCCCGACGAGCTCGACTGGGCCGCCGAGGTCGACCGTCGGCTTCGAGACCCGGACGCCGACCTCGGAGGCCGGGAACTCGGCGAGGAGCTCGTGGGCGATCGCCTCGGCCAGCGCCTCGACGAGGCGGAAGCGGGTCGACTCGACGATCTGGCGGCAGGTGGCGTAGACCTCCCGGTAATCGATGGTCTCGGCAACGTCATCCTCGATGCCGGCGGGTTGGAGGTTGAGGACGAGCTCGACGTCGACCCGGAAGGGCTGGGGCTGCTCTTGCTCGTGGGCGAGGAGCCCGTGCCGGCCCTCGAAAACCATCCCCCGGAGGACGATCCGATCCGTCACCGCCGGCCACCTCCGTCGGCCGGCCGGCTCGCCGCCGGACCGGCTGGGGCACCGTCGGCGGCGGCCACGGACCGAGCAGGGCCTACCGGCGGCGGGGGTGGTGGCAGGCCCCGGACGACGGCGTCGCACATCCGGGCGACGCGAACGTTGGCCGCCACGTCGTGGACCCGGACGATGTCGACCCCAGCGGCGACAGCGAGGGCCGTCGTCGCCAGCGTCGCCTCGAGGCGCTCCTCCGGCGGCAGGTCGAGAACCCGCCCGAGCGTGCTCTTCCGGGACGTGCCGAGGAGGACCGGCCGCCCGAGGAGCGCGAAGAGATCGAGCCGCCGGAGGAGGGCGAGGTTGTGGGCCGGCGTCTTGCCGAAGCCGAAGCCCGGATCGACGATGATCGCGTCGGGGTCGACCCCGGCCGCGACGGCCCGCTCGATGGCCTGGGCCAGCTCGGCGACGACCTCGGCCAGGAGGTTCGCGTAGCGGGCCTCGGCCCGGTTGTGCATGAGGACGATGGGGACCTTTCGCTCGGCCACGAGACGGAGGAGGTCGTCGTCGGGCCGGCAACCCCAGACGTCGTTGACGAGATCGGCGCCGGCGTCGAGGGCGGCCTCGGCGACGGCCGCCTTCGTCGTGTCGACGCTGAGCGGCGTGTCGGGCAGCGCCGAGCGGAGCGCAGCCAGGACCGGCACGACCCGCCGGAGCTCCTCGTCCGTCGAGACGGGCACGTGGCCGGGTCGGGTCGATTCGCCGCCGACGTCGACGATGTCCGCCCCCTCCTCGACGAGTCGCCGCGCCTCGGCCACGGCGAGCTCGAGGGGGGAGCCCCCGGCGGCGCGAGCCAGGAGGCCGTCCCCCGAGAAGGAGTCGGGCGTCACGTTCAGGATCGCCATGACGTACGTCCGGAGTCCCCAGACGAAGGTGCGCGACCGGATCCGGAGCGCGGCCGGCCGGCCCGGTAGGCCGACCCCGGCCCCCGGCGGCAGGTCGAAGGACGGTGTTGCCGCCCCGCCGCCGACCTCCGGGCGAGCCGGGACGATCCCGGCAGCCTCGGTCCCGCCGGCCGGGGCATTCTCCGCACCGGGTGGCCGGGGGGGCCGGCCGCGTTCGCCGCTCACCTCGGCCCTCTGGGGCGGGGCGACTCCTCGCCCGGTATCCCGGCGAGCCATCCCCGAACGAAGCCGACGAGGTAGAGCGACCCCGCGACGAGGACCGGGCCGCCGAGCTCGTCGGCCGCCGCCAGGGCCGCCTCGAGGGCCGCCGCTGGATCGGCGATGGCCCGGGCGTCCGCGTCCTGCAGTCGCCGCAGCCAGCGGGCCGCCAGCTCGTCCGGCGGAGCGGCCCGCTCGCTGCCCGTCGTCGTCGCCACGATGCGCGCCCCGCGGAGGCTCGCAGCGCCGGCGAGGGCGGCGATGAGCCCGTCCACGTCCTTGTCGGCCATCGTCGCCGTGAGGAGGACGATGGGCGCCTCGGCGCTCCGGTCGCCGGCCCGCCCGGTTGCCGGTCGATCGTCTCGGACACCGCGCAGGTACGGGCGGAGGTCGTCGAGGGCCCGGGCGAGGGCCGCCGCGCCGGCCGGGTTATGGGCGCCGTCGAGGAGGACGTCGATAGGGCCGCGGCGCCCCTCGACGACGAGGAGTTCGAGGCGACCCGGCCAGCGGGCCGCCGCGTAGCCGGCCCGGCGCGCCGCCAGATCGACCCGAGCGATCCCGGCCGCCTCGAGGGCATCGAGGACGGCGTCGGCGACGGCGGCGTTGGCCGCCTGATGGCGCCCCCGCAGCCCGACCCGGGTCGGCCCGAGCCGCCCGAGCGCGACCTCCAGACCGTCGCGATCCCAGCCGAGGATCGGCGGCGGCCCGACGATGGTGAGCGGGGCGCCGACCCGCGCTGCTCGCCGGCGGATGACGCCGAGGGCCGCGCCGCTCGCCCCGGTGACGGCGACGTCGCCGCGCTCGATGATGGCCGCCTTCTCTCGGGCGATGGCCTCCACGGTCGGGCCGAGGCGATCGGTGTGGTCGAGGTCGACGTTGGTGACCACGGCCACGCCGCCGTCCCAGGCGTGGGTCGCGTCGAGCCGGCCGCCGATCCCGACCTCGACGAGGGCGACGTCGACCTCGACCTCGGCGAGGTACCGAAAGATCATCGCCGTCAGGAGCTCGAACTCCGTCGGCGGCCCGGAGCGGCGCGCCACCCGCTCGGCCAGCGGGGCGACCTCGGCGACGAGCCGCACGAAGGCCTCCGAGTCGATGGGTCGGCCGTCGACGACGATCCGCTCGCGGTACGAGACGAGGTGTGGCTTCGGCGTCTCGCCGACCCGGTACCCCGCCGCTCGGAGGGCGGCCGAGCAGAGGGCGATGACGCTCCCCTTGCCGTTCGTGCCCGCGACGAGGGCGCCCCGGAGGCTCCGCTCGGGGTGGCCGAGGGCGCTCAGGAGGGCACGGATCCGGGTCAGCCCGAGACGCATCCCGAAGCGACCTCGCGCCTCGAGGAGCCGGACGGCCTCCCGAACCGCGACCGACTCTTCGACGACCGGCCGGAGCGCTGGAGGGAGGGTGGCGGTCACTCGCGGGTCAGCTCGTCCTCGTAGAAGACGCACTGGTTGAAGCGGGCCGTCAGGCAGACGTCGTTCACGTAGCCCTGCTCGAGGTGGACCCCGCCGCGGAGCTGGCAGCGCGAGGTGTTGTCGTCGTTCCGGATGAGGGCCTTCAAGAGGTGCGGGGCCTGGATCGGGATCGCGCCCCGGGCGTTGGTGACGTAGAAGTGCGGGCAAACGTTCCGGCGCAGGTTCGGGAGGCCGAAGGTCCGTCGGTCGACGGTCGGGAGTCGAGGGGTGCCCGCGCGCGCCCCGCCGGCTGGGACGACGCGGGCGATCGGCCCGCCCCCGGATCCGATCCGGGTCGGCGGGATCGGCCGGCCGGTTCGTGGATCGCGTCCCTGCACTCCCGTCCCTCGAACGGTACTTTGGTCGACCCTGAGGAGGCCAACGGGGTGAGGGTACTACGCTGAAGCGCCTTATGGTGTCAAGGCAGCGACGACAGCGAGGCTCGACCGGCCGGGCCCGCCCCGGGTCGACGGCGCGAGGGCCGTGCAATACTCGAGCTGATGGCGACGCGACGCGGCGTCCGGCCGCCCCACGTTCGACCCCGGCCACCCTCGACGGGACGGCCGAGGCCGGCCTCGGTCCGGCCCCGGCGCCCGACGAGCGTGCGGATCGCGCCCCAGCGACGGCGCGGCGCCTCGGGTCGCCTCCCCATCGCCGCCCGATTCCTCCTTGCCCTCGCCATCATCGTCCTCGTCGGCGCCGTCCTCTACGCCGGTGCGGGCGGCCTCTCGCGAGCCGTGGCGAGCCTCGGTGGGACCATCGGCGCCGTCGTCGACCGCCTGACCGCGACACCAACGCCGGCGGCGAGCGCCCCGGTCGCCCTCGACACCCCCCTTCTCGAGGCGCCACCGGAGCCGTACACGAATAGCTCGACGGTGGACCTGAGCGGCACCGTCCCGGCGGCCTTCGTCGCCCGGCCTGGATACCTGATCCGCATCTACGTCACCTTGCCGGACCGAGCACCGACCCCGCTTCGAGAGCTGGAGGTCGGCGCGACGGCGACCTTCCGGGTCACGGGCCTCGCCCTCGCTCCCGGGCGGAACGACTTCAGCGCAACCCTCGTCGGCCCGGGCGGGACCGAGAGCGACCCCTCGCCCGTCGTCACCGTCGTCCTCGATACCGAGCCGCCAAAGGTCACGATCAGCAGCCCGAAGAACGGTGCCGTCGTGAACAGAGATCAGGTCGAGATCACCGGCAAGACCCAGGGCCGGAGCACGTTGATCGCCCGCAACGAGGCGAACGGCGCCACGGCGTCGGCGACGGCCGGCAGCGACGGGGCCTTCTCGATCAGCCTCCCCCTCGTTGCCGGCACGAACGGGATCACGATCACCGCAACCGACCCGGCCGGCAACAGCGCCTCGAGCGTCCTCAGCGTCCGCCGAGGCTCGGGCCAGCTGGCGACGGTCCTGACCGCGAACCAGTACCGCTTCCGGCAGGCAGAGCTCCCGGCGAATCTCGTCCTCGAGCTCGCCGTCGCCGACCCGGACGGCCGACCGCTGGTCGGCGCGTCCGTCCTATTCACGGTCAGCATCCCTGGCATCTCGCCGATCACGAGGGAGACGATCACCGGCGGCGATGGGGTCGCCCGCTTCCAGACGGTCATCCCGAAGTCGGCGACGACGGGCACGGGCCCGGTGGCGGTCCTCGTGACGACCGACGCCTACGGCAGCGCGACCGACCGGACGGCCATCACGATCACGAAGTAGCAGCGGCCGTTAGCAGCGCCCGTTCCTCTGACGAGCCGTCTCGGCGGTGCCCCCGCCTGGACAGGGCGCGGCGGTGCAGCTACGATCCAGCCATGACCTGGCGCTGCCCTCACTGCGGAACGCCCCAGCCGGAGGCGGCCCGCTGCTGGGTCTGTCGCCGCTCGTCGACCTGTTGCGCGACGTGTCGTTACTTCGGTCGGGCCGTCGTTCCCGGCCTCGGGTTCTGCCTCCTTGACCGGCGACGGACGGCTCGTCGCGGCGACGAGCTGGAGGCCTGCTGGACAGCACCGCCGACGCCCGTGCCCTCGAGCCGGCGTCTCGGCGCCGGGATCGCCACCCGAACGAACGTTCCCATCGGTCGGGTGTTCGTGCCGGTCCTGCCGAGGCCCGACGCGGATCTTGCCGATTCGACGAGCGGTGACACCGAGCCTGGCCTCGGGGCACCAGGTCGCTCGCTCGAAGACGGGCCCGAGACCGGCTTCTGGTCGGCCATCGACGGCGTCCACCCCGGCTGATCCGAGCGCCGCGCAATCCGGCGGCCAGTCTCGGGCGAGGCATCGGACGAGGCATCGAAACGGGCTCCGGACGCCTGGCCCGAGCTTCGGACCTCGGCTCAGGGGCTCGGCGAGACCTCCGGGGGCGACGGGCTCGGGGCCAGGGTGGGGGTGGGCTCGGGAGTCGGCGTCGGGGTCGGCGTGGGGGTGGGCGTCGGCGTCGGGGTCGGCGTGGGGGTGGGCGTCGGCGTGGGGGCCGGGGTCGGCGTCGGGGTCGGTTCGGGGCCCTTCGAGACGACGTACGAGATCGCCGTTCCGGCCGCAACCTCGAGCCCGGCCCGCGGGTCTTGGGAGACGACGGATCCGGTCGGGATGATCGGATCGAAGGCCTCGGTCCGCTCGCCGACCGTGAAGCCGCTCGAGACGATGAGGTTGATCGCCTCCGATTCGGTGCGACCTCGAAGATCGGGCACGACGACGAGGGGCTTGCCGGTCACGATGGTGACCTCGATCACCGTCCCCCGATCGACCTTCGTCCCCGGCGGCGGGCTCTGCTCGGCGATGGTGCCCTCAGGCCGGTCGGAGCTGGTGACGAACTTGACCTGGGAAATCTGGAGGCCGAGTGCCTCGGCGATGGGTCGGGCCTGCTCGACGGTCAGCCCCACGAGGTTTGGGACTTCGACCTGCTCGACGGGTTGCGGGCTGCTCCGAGCCGAGAGGAGCTGGAAGCCGAGGAAGGCGACGACGGCGAGGATGGCGAGCCCGAGGATTCCGGCGACCCACGGCCAGGGTCCTGGACCCCCGTTGGCGCGCTCCTCGTCGGGCTCGAGCTCGTCGAGCGCCCGACGGCCGGCGGCACGGCTCTCGGGAGCCGCTCCGGCGTAGGCGTCCGGCGGGTAGGGCGGCGGTCCGGGTGGGTTCGGCCGGGCCGTCGCCGCCGCTACCGGGATCGTCGCTTCGAGGTCGCGGCCGCCGGCCGGGCCAGGGGCACGGCCGGCCGCTGGGCCGGTCGCCGCGGGGGCCGACCCTCGTTCGGCCAGGAAGGCCTCGAGCGCCTCGGCCATGGCCAGCGCGCTCGGGAAGCGATCGGCCGGATCGAGGGCGAGGGCCCGATAGACGATGGCGTCGAGGGCCGGCGGGATCCCGGCGCGGTAGTCCGACGGCGCCGGGACCGGCCCCGAGAGGCGGGCCATCGCCACGGACGCCGCGCTGTCCCCCTCCCACGGGCGGCGACCGGTTAGGAGCTCGAAGAGGACGATGCCGAGGGAGTAGAGATCCGATGCCTCCGTGGCCGGCTCGCCCCGGGCCTGCTCGGGGCTGAAGTAGTGGACCGAGCCCAGGGTCACCCCGGGCAAGGTGAGCTGCGCCTCGGCGAGGGCGCGGGCGATGCCGAAGTCGGTGACCTTCACCCGGCCGTCGCGGGTCAGAAGGACGTTCGACGACTTGACGTCGCGATGGACGAGACCACGGGCGTGGGCGGCGGCGAGGGCGCGGGCGATCTCCGCCCCGAGCCGGGCGACCTGGCGGGGCGGGAGGGGGCCGGTCCGTCGGACGAGGGAGGCGAGATCCTCGCCGTCGACGAGCTCCATGACGATGAAGGGGCCCTGGGCGTCCTCGCCGAAGTCGTAGACGGCGACGACATTCGGGTGGTTCAACGAGGCAGCGGCCTGGGCTTCCTGCCGGAAGCGAGCCAAGAAGTCGGGGTCGCGGCCGTACTCGGGCCGGAGGACCTTGACGGCCACGTCCCGGGCGAGCTGGTTGTCCCGGGCCCGGAAGATGGTGGCCATGCCGCCCTGGCCAAGGAGCTCCATGAGCCGATATCGACCGCCGAGGACGCTACCGATCTCCGCCACGTTCCCTCACCGCGCTGGGAGTCATGCGCCGGCCGCACCCGACGGCCGCCGGATGCCCCCTATGGTACGCACGCGCTCGGTCTCTGCGCCGCGCCGGGTGGCCCGGTGCGGCTCGGCGGGCCTGCGTCGGCCTCAGCGAACACAACGCGGGTCCGACGGTCGCCGATGCTGCCCGCGTCGGCCTCAGCGAACACAACCCCACCCTCCGCCGGCCGGACCCCCGTTTTGTTCGCCCACGGCGACGCGGCGGGCGATGCGCGGATCGCCCAGGCCGACGGGGCCGGCGAAGCTCAGAGCTGGAGCCCCCGCAGGTGGGTCCGCAGCTCCGGCCCCACGTCGCTCCGCTCGAGGGCGAGTTCCACCGACGCCTTCAGCCAGCCCACCGGTGTGCCCGCGTCGAACCGCCGGCCCTCGAACTCGTAGGCATAGACCGTCTGCTCCTCCATGAGCAGCTCGATGGCATCGGTCAGCTGGATCTCTCCGCCAGCGCCCTTCGGCGTGTGTTCGAGCTTGTCGAAGATCTTCGGCGTCAGGACGTACCGGCCGATGATGGCCAGGTTCGAGGGCGCCTCCTCGGGGCGCGGCTTCTCGATGAGCTTCGTGACCCGATGGAGCCGGTCCGAGCCGTCGTCGTCGGGGGCCGTGGCGATGACCCCGTAGCGGCTCGTCTCCTCGCGCGGCACCGGCATGACCGCCACCACCGAACTGCGCGTCTCCTGGTAGGCGGCGATGAGCTGGCCGATGCAGGGGCGATCACCGATGACGACGTCGTCGGAGAGGATGACGGCGAAGGGCTCGTGACCGACGAGCTCCTTCGTCACGAGGACAGCGTGCCCGAGCCCGAGCTGCTCCTTCTGGCGAACGTAGGCGACCTGGGCGAGATCGCTGATGCGCCGGATCTGGCGGAGCATCTCGATGTCGCCCCGCTCCTCCAGTAGGTGCTCCAGCTCGTAGTTGAGGTCGAAGTGGTCCTCGATGGCCCGCTTCTGGCTCGACGTCACGATGATGATCTGCTCGATGCCGGCGGCGACGGCCTCTTCCACGGCGTACTGGATGACCGGCTTGTCGACGAGGGGCAGCATCTCCTTCGGCTGCGCCTTCGTGACAGGGAGGAAGCGGGTGCCCCAGCCAGCGGCGGGGAAGACTGCCTTTCGAACGCGCATGGGACCTCGTCGTCGTGCTGGGTGGGCTGCCGGGCGAGTATACCCCGCGGGCGTCGGCCGCCAGGACGTGGCGGCCTGCCGGGCGCTTTGGTGCTGGGGCCCGGGCCGCCGTCAGGCCGCCGATCTCGGTGACGCCTCCGCGCCCTCCGGTTGCGGTTGGATGGCCTCAGGATGCTCGCGCCGAGCCGTGGCCAGCCGGATCGAGGTGAACGGGATCCGGATCTCCCGGAAGACCTCGATGGAGACGAGGAAGCCGGCAAAGAGGAGGACGACCCCGATGAGCTTGCCGAGCTGGAAGAGCTCCACCTGCCCGACCTTGGCGAAGGTATCGGCCAGCGCCGGCACGAAGGCCCCGATGGCGATGAGGATCGTAGCCGGAACCCGAGAGTGAATCCGGCCCGTGACGAGCGCTCGGAGGGCGCCTGGGATCGAGGCGATGAAGTTGACGCTGATCGCCACCGGCGAGATGAAGAGGTTGAAAAGGAACTGGTCGCCGGGCTGCTCGGGGTCGAGGGAGTAGGCGAGGACGCGCCGCTTGGGCATGAAGACGTAGGTCGAGAAGACCGCCCCCAGGATGAGCGAGAAGGCCCCGGTCACGTTCAGGAACGGCGTGAGGAGCCGGAGTTCGGGCGGAAAGAGGGTGGCCACCGGCACACCGGTCGCCGGATCGAGGGCATAGCCCGGTGCCGGAAGCGGCGTGACGAGCATGATCGCGGCCGAGGCGATGGTCGCCCCCACGACGGCCGCGGCGGCGAGAAACGGCCAGCGTTCGTTCTGGAAGTACGTCTCGACGGCGACGGCAAGGGCGAGCACGCCGGCCACGATGAAGTAGAGGATCGGGATCGGGCCAGCGGCCGCGTACTCGGGTCGGTTCCGGACGAGGAAGGTGAAGAGGCCGGCCAGGAAGAGGCAGAGGGCGAAGCTGTAGCCGAACCGCGTCCGGGCGAGGAGGAAGGCCGTCCCGAGGCCGAGCCAGCCGGCGGTCCAGACCGCCCCGGTTAGATACCAGGTCCGATAGAGCGGCTCGCTCCAGCCGACGGCGGCGGCCAGCGCCTCCGTCCCCGAGGCGAGGGCGTAGAAGAGCGAACCGACGGCCCAGATGAGCTGGTAGCCGCGGCGGCGCTCCCGCCACTGGTCGATGAGGGCGACGAAGAAAAGGAAGGCGAGGAACGAGGTCAGGCCGGGGATGGCGACGGCGCTGGACACGGGCGAACCTCCGGGTCGAAGCTACGGGCTCGGGTCGGTCCGCGCGGCCGGGGTCGAACCCGCCGCGTCGAGCTCGGCTGCAAGGGCCTGGTGGGCGGCGACGAACCGAAGGAGGAGCCGGTCGAGGAGCGCAGCCGCGTCGTCGTAAAGGCGCGCGACGTCGGCGGCACCCAGGGGCCGACGGGCGCCGAGGCGGGCGATCTCGGCGAGGAAGGGACGCCGGGCGAGGACGAAGGCGGCGATCGCCTCGCCGAGGCCGCACCCGTCGGCGGCGAGCCGACGGGCCATCCGGACACAGCACTCGGCGGCGACGCGCTCGCGCTCGTCGCGCTCGCTCGGCGAGTCGGGCTCCGCGTCGAGGGCGGCGACGAGGGCCGCCACGAGGCGACGACCGTCGGCGCGGAAGGCCGTCCGCGCGGCGGTCGTGAAGGGTCCGACCGGCGACGCCGTCTCGATGGCGGGGGTGAAGGTAGCGACGAAGCCGGTGCCGACGGCGGACACGGTGCCGGCGGCGCCACCGAAGGTGGGCGACGTGCCCGCCCCGGGCGGGCCGTGTTTCCCGTCGCCGCTGAGGTCCGGCGAAGGGCGACGAGACCGGCCGCCGAGGTCGGCCCGATAGGCGCGCCGGTACGCCGCGACGAGTCGCTCGGGGGTCGCGCCGAGAGCCCGCAGGCGGGGAGCGGCTGTCCGGCGACGACCCGTCAGCGCCTCGAGCGTGCGCCGGCGGAACCGACGGTGCCCGCCGGGCGTCGTGAACGCCTCGATCCGGCCCTCATCGGCCCAGCGCCGGAGGGTGTCCGGATCGACGCCGAGGAGGCGCGCGGCGGCGCCGATGCGAAGCCACTCGGAGGAGCGGATCGCACGAGTGGGGACGGTCCGACGGCTCACCGCCGTTGGCCGTGCCGACGTACCGGCGGCCAATTCGAGCCGGGCCCGAAACTTGGGCAAAACTGGGTAGCCGCGAGGCGCATGACCGAAGCATACGGACCGCGCCGCCGGCGTGTCAACGGCGGTGGGCGTGCCGCCTTAGGGTCCGCCCACGACGGATCCTCATTGTTATGGATGTCGTCCGGCGCGGCACGGCTCATGTGGCCGGCCGGAAGTCCCCACGCGCGCCTACGGTCGTCCGGACCGGATGGTTCTTGAAGCCGACATGGGTGACCGCCCCGCGCGGGGCGGACGCGATCACCTTCGCCGGCGACGGGACTTCAAGGCTAGCCCGAGACGGCCTCGAGCGCGGGCATGACCCGGTCGCGGATCAGCCGGAGCTGGCCCGGCGTGTCCGGGCAGTTCGCGATCTCGCGGCCGGTGAACGCCTTCACGAGGTACGGGTCGACGATGGCTGCGATGACGTGGTTGATCCCCGTCGGCAGGATGTCGCGCTGGAGCTTCGCGACGCACTCCTCGGGCGTACCCGCGATCGACAGCTTCTCGCCGAGCTCCGGCGACGTCAAATCGAGCGCCTTCTGCACGTCGCCGGCGGCGAAGGCGTCGAAGATCGGCTTAAGGTCGGCCGGGGTGATCCCGTGACGGGCCAACTGTCGCTCGGGCATCGAGGCAAGGTAGAAGGCGACCATGATCCGGGCGGTCTCCTTGGCTGCCGCCGAATCCTCCCCGCAAGCCCAGACGACCCAGGCGCCAAGGTCGAGCTCGCGCCAGTCGCGGCCGGCCCGCTCGGCGCCCGCCTTCACGTGCTCCATCATGTATTCGTACGTCTCGCGAGAGCAGCCGATCGCCTGGTGGACCCCATCGAAGAACTCGCCCCCCACCTCGAACGAGCGTGGGCCACCCATCGCGCCGAGCTTGATGGGGACCCGGTGCTGGACAGGCCGGGCGAGCGTCCAGAGACCAGCGTACTTGAAGAAGTCGCCCTCGTAGGTGACGGTGCCGGTGTCGAGGAACAAGCGCATGACCCTCTGGGCCTCGACGACTCGTGAGAGCGGCTTCATCCCCTTGATGTCGATGCCGTGTTGGGGCAGTAGGGACTGGTTTCCGAAGCTAATGACACAGTCGGCCCGGCCGCCCGACAGGTCGTCGAGGGTCGCCAGCATCTGAACCACGTGCGCTGGGTCGCGCATGATCACGTGGGTCACGTTCGGGCCGAGCCGGATTTGCTTCGTCTGCCTGGCAGCCGCGGCGAACAGCAGCCAGGAGTCCTTCCACCACGTCTCGTCGACCGCGTAGGCGGCATAGAAGCCCAGGTCGTCCGCGGTCTGGATGAGTCGGAGCGACTCGTCGATGGGATAAGCCGGCAGGTGCAAGTAACTGAACCGAATCACGCCACACCTCCCTTGCGGCTCTCTCGGAACGACGCCGCTGTGGGAGGGTACCACTCACAGCTTCCGCTTCCCATACCCGTTGAATGCCGCGGAACGCGACTCGAGGCCAGGGCGCTCGCGATCCCCTCTGGGCCCCCGAAGCCGGTCATCGGCGATGGGGCTTCGGCCCCCCACCAGATCCCCAGGCGTCTCTCGACCACGGCGCGCGAGTCCCTCGCTCGCAGTCGATCTGGGCCCGGGTGGGCAGGACGGCGTTGCGAGGCCCTGCCAGGTCTTCAGGCCGGGACGAACTCGTGGTCGTCGCGGTGGAGGCCGTCGCAGAGCCCCCAGCTCGGCGGATCCGTCGGCAGGGCGACCGGTCGCATGATCTCGCGGACGGTGCCCTTTCGGCAGAACCAGTAGCCGCGACGGGCCATCCAGGCCCGAACGTGGGCCGGGTCCCCGTGGAACTGGAACGGGCCGGGGTTGATCCGCGGCCGCTCGATCCAGGATGGTGGCGCCTCCGTCGAGACGATGTCGAGGACGCTCACCCGCCACGGCGTGCCGTCGATGACCTCGCCGCAGCCGTCGCACCGGGTCGCGACGTTGTCGCTGATGATCGTCGGGATCCGGATGCCCATGATGTCCATGCCCTGCTGCACCTGCGAGCTGGAGGTGGAGTGCGCGGGGTGGAGCGCGCCAGTTAGGTGGATGGTGCCCCGTGCGGGATTCGAACCCGCGATCTCCGCCTTGAGAGGGCGGTGTCCTCGGCCACTAGACGAACGGGGCGCCCGGCCAATGGTAGCCCGTGACGGGCGATGGCGCGCGTGGTGCCCCCAAGGGGATTCGAACCCCTGATCTCCACCTTGAAAGGGTGGCGTCCTAGGCCTCTAGACGATGGGGGCGCGGCGGCCGGAGTGTACCAGCCCACCGACGACCGCGCCGCAGGCACGACCGCGCTGGAGGTGACGCCTCCGCCCGCCCGTCAGCCTGCCCGCCAGAGGAGGGCGAGGACGAGGGCGGCGGCGAAGGCCCCGCAGGCCGCCACGGCGAAGAGGCCGCCCACGATGGCGAGAACGAGGGCCTGGCCGCTCCGGAAGTCGGCGGCCGCCCGGTACGTCCCGACGGCCCCCGCGACGGCGATGGCGGCGAAGACGAGACCGAGGACGAAGAAGGCCGTCGTCAGGAGCGGGACCTGGAGCTCGTCCCGGCGGAGGAGGGCTACGCCGAAGAGCGCGAGCGCTCCGCCCAGGGCGACTCCGAGCGCGACCCGGGTCGGGGTGAGCCGCAGCGGCCCGAGATGCGGGCCGACCCGCCCCCGCCCCCCGTCCGGTCGGCGCGGGACGACCTGCCAGCGCGGATCGATCCGCACCCGGCGGCGGGCGGGCCCCCGGTTCACGGTGTCCTCGGCCTGCCCCGGTGGGCGGCCCCCGACGCAGCTCTGCGGCCGGCGATCACGGCTCTACCACCGCGTCGTCGACCTTGGAGCGATGGTAGATGGCGATGTTGTGGGCGACCCGAGGCCGGCGGAGACGCTCTCCCAGGGCCACGCCCGGCGGCCCGAAGACGTCGGCCAGGACGCTCCGCGCCGCCTCGAGATCGTCGAACCGCCACCAGCAGTGGACGACCCGGATCCGAAAGCCGGAGCGCAGGAACGGCCCGTCCCGGCGACCCCAGGTCGTGAACTCGGGGAGGGTCGGATCCCGCAGCTGCGACGCCTCGTCTCGACCGTAGTCGTGGACGACGAGGAGCCGACCCCCGGGCCGGAGGACCCGCTCCGCTTCGGCCAGCTGGACCGGATCGGGGCCTCGGTAGACCGACCAGCAGCCGACGACGACGTCGACGCTCGCATCGGGGAGGCCGAGCCGCTCTGGGGTCCCCTCGAGGACCTGGACCCCGGCCAGGAGCGGGCTCGCCGCGACGGCTCGCTCGAGATCGGCGAGCCGCTCGGGCCGTTCGATCGCCATGACCCGAGCCCCGAGCACGGCGATCTGACCCGCCACGACCCCGCGCCCGGCGTCGACGACGGCCACGTCCCGGCCGGCGACGGGCCCGAGGGCCTGAAGGGCGCGCGGCAGCTTCGCCTCGACGTCGAAGTGGCGAAGGAAGCGGGCAAAGGCAATGGGGGTCAGATCGAACGGGAGATCGGCCACGGGCCTCCGAGTATACGGAGCTTCGGCCGGCCGAGACGCTCGGCATCCCTCAGCCGGGCGTCCCTCGCCAGCCGACCGCGAGGAGCGCCGCCGACCGGGCGGGCAACTCGACCTCGAGGCGCCCTTCGTGGACGGCCGTTCGCGGGCTCGCCATGCCCGGCAGGTCGACGAAGCGGACGGCGGGCCGACCCTCCGCGGCGGGCGACGACCCGGCCGGCCCGTCGAGGGCCAAGACCGGCCGCCGGCCGGTCCGGTTCGCATTGAGGAGCCCGTACCAGCGCTCCGTCTCGAGGCCGCGCTCGACGACCAGGCAGTCCGCCACGGCCCCCAGGCCGAGCGACCCACGCCGGAGGGCGGGGGTCGCGCGACGGAGCCGGAGGAGCGCCCGGACGAAGGCCCGCGCCTCGAGGTTCCAGCGGCTCCGGTCGCTCGGGATCGAGGCCCGACAGGCGGGATCGGGGCCGCCGCTCAGCCCGATCTCATCCCCGTAGTAGATGCACGGCGCACCGGGCAAGACGGCGAGGAGGACGACCGCCAGGCGGTACGCCGTTTCGTCGCCGCCGGCGATGGTTCGGAAGCGCGGCGTGTCGTGACTCCCGAGGAGGTTGAGCTGGGCGGCGACCACCGCCGGGTCGTAGCGGTGGGCGAGCCGGTCGAACTCCCTCGCCGCGGCCTCGGCCGTCAGGGGCTGCACCTGACCCGGATACTCGGGCGTGCTGGCCACGAGGCCCCAGTCGATGGTCTCGGCGGCAACGTAGCCGAGGATCGCCCGTGCCAGCGGGTAGTTCATGAGCCCGTCGAAGCGGTCGCCGACGAGCCACTCCGGGGCCTCGTGCCAGATCTCCCCGACGAGGTAGGCTTCGGGGTTGGCAGCTCGGCACCGGCGCCGAAACTCGCGCCAGAACTCCGGGTCGGCGATCTCCTCCGGAACATCGAGGCGCCAACCGTCGGCCCCGAAGCGGAGCCAGTGCTCGGCGACCCCGTAGAGGTGCTCGCGCACCTGGGGGTTGTCCGTGTTGAGCTTCGGCAGGGCCGGTAGGTCCCACCAGGCCCGGTAGCCGTAGCGGGCGAGGGAACGGGCGCCGTCGGGGCTCGGCCGCAGCGGGCCGGGGTGGTCGGGCTCGAGACGACAGGCGTCAGGGTAGGCGAGGAGCCGGCGGCCGCGCGCCAGTCGCTCAGGGTCGACGTGGAACCAGTCGCGGTAGGGGGACGACGCCCCGGCCTCGAGGAGGTGGTGGAACGGCCAGAAGCCGCGACCGACGTGGTTGAAGACCCCGTCGAGGACGATCCGGACACCGCGGCCCTTCGCCGCGTCGAGGAGGGCCCGAAGGGCCGGCGTCCCGCCGAGGAGCGGGTCGACCCTGAAGTAGTCGTACGTGTGGTAGCGGTGGTTCGCCGCCGAGGCGAAGATCGGGTTGAGATAGAGGGCGTCGATCCCGAGGTCGACGAGGTCGTCGAGGGCGTCCACGACGGCGTAGAGATCACCGCCCTTGAAGCCCATTTCCGTCGGCGGGGCGTCCCACGGCTCAAGCGGCCCGGGAGCCGGCACCCGGCCGCTCCGACCGAAGCGGTCGGGGAAGATCTGGTAGAAGGCTGCGTCCTGGACCCAATCGGGGGGTCGACCGAGCGCCACCGCCGACCGCCTACCGGTCGACCCGCTGGTCGAACGCCGACCGCCGTGGGCGGCGGGAGAACCGCGCTATTCTCGGCCCATGGGTCGCCACGCCGTCGGCCACCGGGCCCTGGTCCTCGCCCTCCTCGTCGCCCTCGGCGGCTGTGGCCCGCGGCCCACGGGGCCGAGTCCGAGCCCGCCCGGCGGCCACCCTCCGGCCCCCTCGTCGTCGGCCCGTCCCTCGGGGCCCGCCACCTGCACGGCCGCCGCCCTCGAGCTCCCGCCCGCCGAGGCCTGGTGGAACGATCGGGTCTTCTACGAGGTCTTCGTCCGCAGCTTCGGCGACGCCGACGGCGATGGCGTCGGTGACCTGCGGGGGCTCATCGACCACCTCGACGACCTCAACGACGGGGATCCGGCCACGGACACCGACCTCGGCATCGATGGCCTTTGGCTCATGCCGGTCTTCGAGGCCACCAGCTACCACGGTTACGACACCGTCGACTACCGACGGATCGACCCCGACTACGGGACCATCGACGACCTGCGGGCCCTCGTCAAGGCGGCCCACGCCCGAGGGATCGCCGTCATCCTCGACCTCGCCCTCAACCACACCTCGAACGAGCATCCCTGGTTCCGGGATTCGGCCGCCGGTGACCCCACCCATGCCGACTGGTACCTCTGGCGGGACGCCGACCCCGGTTGGCCGGCGGTCGCCGGCGGTCCACCGTGGCACCGGTACGGCCCTCGCTTCTACTACGGCGCCTTCGGTCCCGGGATGCCGGATCTCAACCTGGCGAGCCCGGCCGTGACGGCCGAACTCACCGATCTGGCCCGATCCTGGATCTCCGAGGTCGGCATCGACGGCTACCGCCTCGACGCCGCCAAACATCTCATCGAAGAGGGGCCTGACCGCCAGGCGAACACGGCCTCGACCCGTGCCTGGCTCCGGACCTTTCGGGCGCGCGTCCATGCCGCGGCGCCCGACGCGCTCCTCCTCGGCGAGGTCTGGGACATCTCGTCGGTGAGCAGCCGCTACGTCTCCGAGGGCGCGCTCGACCTGGCCTTCGATTTCCCTCTCGCGGCCGGCATGCTCGGCGCCCTGAGGCTCGGCGACCGAGCACCCCTCGTCGGCATCGCCGCTGAGGTCCGCTCCCGCTATCCGGCCTGGCAGGTGGCGACGTTCCTGACCAACCACGACCAGACCCGGGTCGCCAGCGAGCTCGGCCAGAACCCGGGCGCGCTCCGCGCCGCCGCCTCGCTCCTCCTCACCGGACCCGGCGTCCCCTTCCTTTACTACGGGGAGGAGATCGGCCTCGCCGGTCGGAAGCCGGACGAGCGCATCCGGGTCCCGATGCCCTGGAGTGACGCCTCGCCCGGAGGCGGGTTCAGCAGCGCCGCTCCCTGGCAACCCTTCGGTGACGACTGGCCGGCCGTGACGGTGGCGGCGCAGCGAGACGATCCGGGCTCGCTCCTCGGCCACTACCGGCGCTTGATCAGGCTCCG
>DAOTYQ010000123.1:0-2573 GCA_034434735.1 Chloroflexota bacterium | reverse complement strand
GCCCCACCGTCCGGAGCTCGGGCACGAGGACCGCGACGACCGCCACGACGAGGGTGCTCAAGAGCCCACCGCCACCCAGGGCGACGGGGCCCCCGAAGCGGTCGGCCACCGCCCCCGCGACGAGGTTCCCGATCGGGACCACTCCGAGGGCCGCGAGGGTCCAGAGCGACAGGATCCGGCCCCGGAGGCGCGGCGGTGAGAGGAGCTGGATGAGCGTGTTCGCCGTCGAGTAGTAGGCGGTCAGGGCCGCCCCGACGAGGGCGAGGGCGACGAGCGCCACCGGGAGCTCGGTGGCCAGACCGAAGACCGCAACCGCCATCGACCCGAGGCCGAGGGCCGCGAGCATGAGGCGGCCGCCGCCGCCACCGGGTCGGAGGAGCGCCACGCCGAGGGCACCGACGAGGGCCCCGATCCCGACCGCGGCCGTCAGGAGGCCGAGCCCGCCCGCTCCGATCCGAAGGATGTCGCGAGCGTAGAGCGGGAGAAGGGCGAGGTAGTTGAGGACGAGGAGGGACGGCACGACGGCGAGACCGAGGATGGCAGCGACGAGGCGCTGCTGGGCCACGAACCGAAGGCCGTCGACGAGGTTGCGCCAGAGGCTCGACTCGGCCCGGATGATCGCCGCCGGGCTGAGACGGCCGACGCTCCAGACGGCGACCGCGACGGCGACGAGGGCGAGGGCGTTGGCCCAGAAGGCGAGGGCGAGCCCGCCAGCGGCGATGGCGAGGCCGGCGATGGCCGGGCCGACGACCCGCGAGAGGTTGAACTGGGCCGAGTTCAAGGCAACGGCGTTGCCGAGGGCAGCCCGCTCGACGAGCGAGGGGACGATGGCCTGAAGGGCGGGGGTCGCGAAGGCCTGGGCGGCCCCGGCGACGGTGGCGAGGACGAGGACGTGCCAATAGCGAACCTGGTCCGCGGTCACGAGGCCGGCCAAGACCGCCGCCGACGCCGCTGCGACGAGCTGGCAGGCGACGATCAGCCGCGGCCGGTCGACCCGATCGGCGAGGACGCCGGCCACGAGGGTGAGGAAGAGGGTCGGCGCCGAGGCGGCGGCGCTCGTCAGGCCGAGGAGGGCGGGCGAGTTCGTGAGCTGGAGGACGAGCCAGCCCTGGGCGGTCGACTGCATCCAGAGCCCGAGGTTGCCGACGAGGGCACCGACGAAGAAGCGCCGATAGGGCCGCGAGCGAAGGGCCGGCAGGGCCCGCAGCAGGGCCGCGTGAAGCCCGACCTGCGTCGTCGGGGTCACGCTGCCCGGGCCCTCGCCCGGCACGGCCACCCTCGGGGGCTCGACGCTCTGGAACGGCGCCGCTGGTCCCTCCCCCGCCACAGCCCCGGGAGCGGCGCCGTCAGAGTTCGGGTCGGGTCCGGCGGCCATCACCGGTCCGGGTACCCGGTTCGGCCTCGCCCCCTGCCCCATCGGAACCCGTGGCGTCACCCTCCTCGCCGACCGGCCCCGGTTCCACGGCGATCTCGGCCGGCACCACGACGGCGGCCGAGACTGGCTCGCGCTCGACCTCGACGGGACCGATGGCGGCCTCCTCGAGCTCGCCGAGGAAGGCGTCGGCGTCGCCGACGAGGACGATGGCGAGCCGCTCGAGATCGATGTGCTCGCGGGCGGCCCGCTCGACGTCGGCGAGGCCGACCGCCTCGATCTTCTCGCGATAGCGGGTCAGCTCCTCGTCGGGAAGCTCGTGGACGTGGAGTCCGCCGACGGCGCCGGCGATCGGGCCGGGCGTTTCGAAGCGGAGCGGGAAGACGCCGACGAGGAAGTCGCGGGCGGCGGCCAGCTCCTCGGCCCGGACCCGGCCGCTTCGCATCCGCTCGAGCTCGGCGAGGAAGTCGAGGACCGCCGGGACCGTCACCGCCGTCGCCACCGCCGCCCGGGCGACGAAGGGACCCTCGCCTCGGCGGGCATCGAAGCCGGCGAAGGCGCCGTAGGTGTAGCCCTTCTCTTCGCGGAGCTTCATGTTCAGCCGCGAGTTGAAGAGGCCGCCCAGGATCATCGCCATGACGGTGGTCGCGTGGTAGTCGGGGGCCCGGCGCGAGATCCCCGGGTGGCCGATCCGGATCTCCGTCTGGACCGATCCGGGTCGATCGACGACCCGGATCCGGCGTCCCAGGACGCCCGAACGGACGAGGATCGGGGCCGCCGGCGCCACCTCGTCGGGCGTTCCGGCCCAGTCACCGAAACAGCGCTCGGCGAGACCTGGCAGGTCGAGGTCCGTCAGGTCGCCGGCCACGACGAGGGCCATCCGGGCGGGGTCGAGGACCCGCCGGTAGGCCGACCGCACGGCCGTCCGATCGAGCCGCTCGACGGTCGGCCGATCGCCGCCGGCCGGCCGGTGATACGGACTGTCGGGGGCATAGATGGTGGCGGCGAAGGCATCGTCCGCCCGCCGGCGCGGGTCGGCCCGGGCCTGGAGGAGGTCGTTGAGGCGCTCCTCGCGGAGCCGCTCCACCTCGCGCTCGGGGAAGGCGGGCTCGCGGACCACCTCGGCGAGGAGCTCGAGGGCCGCCGGGAAACGTGCGGCGGGTACGTCGATCCCGGCCGAGAGGGCGTCCCAGCCGGCCTC
>DAOTYQ010000122.1:0-7157 GCA_034434735.1 Chloroflexota bacterium | reverse complement strand
GGCGATACGTCGATGGCGACCCTGGCGGACGTCGAACGGCTCGTCGCCGAGGCAGGGCCGTCACAGGTCTTCCGCTGGCCGTAGCGGTGATCGATGCATCAGTGCCAGTGTGCCCGAGCCACCAGCGGCCGCGTCCCGGCCAGCGGTCGCGGAAGACGTCCCCCTCAGGCGGCGATCGTTGGACCCGGGCCGATCGGCGCCCCGGGTCCGCGCTCCGCCGCTCCGTCGGGCTGGGCAGTCGTCGGTGCCGCAAGCCTCCCGGTGTGCGCCTCTGTGCGCTGCAGGGCGTCGCCCTTCGGTGCGACGCGGCTCTTGGGTGCGCGCCCCTCGCTGTGCGCCGCTCGCTGCGACGGCGCCCACTCCTCGGGGCGGGGCTTTCTTTGGCGCAGATATTCACGGGGCGAATGGCGCACCCGGCCCAATCGAGAGAGAGCGGGTCGGCACCACGGAGAGGCGGGCGGGGCGAGCGTGAGGCCCACCCTCCGACGAGCCAGCGGCCGGCCGACCGCTGTCAGCCATGCATGGGGTGAATGCGAGATCAGGACCGCCGTCGCGGTCGCTGTCACGCATGCACCCGACGCATGCGTGACCACGAGGTGCTCGAGGGCCGGGCGATGGCCCGCTCGTGGGGCCGCCGCCCATGCACCGCGCGCATACGTGACCGTAGGAGGGCCATCTGCCCGGACCGGTATGCGTCGGACGAATGGATGACACCGGCCGGCCCGTCCGACCGCTCGGCGTATGCAACCGGTGGATGTGGGGAGCTCGTGGGCGCGGACAATCCGGAGGGCGCGGACAGCTCGAGTACGCGCCGACGCCCGGGCCCGGCGCGGACCGCTCGCGTGCCCCGGAAGCTCGGAGTTGGCGCAGTTGCTCCGGCAAGTCCCAAGCTAATCGCACGGATCCGGGATGCCTGCCGCCCGACAGCTCTGAGTTGGCGCAGTTGCTCCGGCAAGTGAGGAGTGGGCCCCGATACTCCGAAGGGCGCGGACGCTTGGTTGCGCCCGAGCGCTCGGGTGGACGCGCTAGACTCCACCGCGATGGGTGCCGTCGACACGATGGAGCTCTTCTTCGAGCGGCTGAACGCCGGCGACCGAGAGGGAGCCGTCGCCCTCATGGACGAGCGGGCGGAGATGCGCGTCCACGTCGGCGACAACGTCCAGACCCTCGTCGGGCGCGACCGGGTCGGCGGCTGGTTCCTCCGGGCCGACGCAGGCCTGAAGATGATCCCGGGCGAGGTCCGCGATCTCGGCAACACCTACCAGGCCGATCTCCTCGTCATCCGACCCGGCGCGCCGAGCCAGCACATCGACGCCTCCTTCCGGGTCGAGGCAGGCCGAATCGTCGCCATCAACTTCTCGCCGCGAACCTAAGGGTCAGCTCACCGGGGCCGCGCGCGCGGAGGCGGCCTGGCCGTGGGGGCGCTTCGGTGGGGAGTAGCCGCCGGGCTGGGGCTTGGGCGAGCGGCCCTTACGGCAGCCCCGCGCCCGCTCGGGCTGAGCCCGGCCCAGAGCTACGGCCGGGCCCTTTGGGCGGGGCAGCCCTTACGGGGAGGCGCCCCCGGTCTGGCTGAGCCCGGCCCAGGGCTCCGGCCGGGCCCTTTGGGCGGGGCAGGCGCCCACGGTGAGGCGCCCGGCGCCTCCGGCGGGCTCGCCGACGACTCGCCCGGGATGACGTCCGGCGGCGGAGTCGGGATGATGACACGGTCGCCGACATCGATCCGATCGGGGTTCGGGATCGTCTCCTTGTTCGCCTCGATGAGGACATCGAGGCCGACCCCGAACTTCTTGGCGATCTTCGAGAGCGTATCGCCCGGCTGCACGACGTAGACGAGCGGGGTCGGAGCCGGGGTCGCCGTCGGCGAGGGGACGGCGGACGGCGAGGCAAGGCTCGGGCTTGGGCTCGGGCTCGCCGCAGCCCCGCCGCCGAGATCGAGGAGCATCGGCGGAATGAAGAAGAGGGCCAGGGCGGCGACGACGACGGCCGCGGCGGCGAGGAGGAGCGGCGGGATCGTCGGCAGCCCCATCCGGGTCCGCAGCCGCGGGTAGGCCTCGAAGCGACGCGGCCGCTCCCAGGGCGGCACGTCGCGCCCTCGCCAGTCGACGCCGCGGCGGGCCGGATCGATGACCGGGCTCCGCTCGTCCTCGGTGACCGCTCGGGCATCGACGCTGGTCTCGACCCCGGCGGGAGGCTGGAGGGAAGCAGGAGCCGGACCCCCGACCGGCGGCGCCTCGACGGCGTCCGCGTGAGGGCCTCGCCGCGAGGCGAGGAAGGGCGGGATCGGCGCCGCCGGCGGCCCACCTTCTCGCCCCGCCCAGGGTGGCGGCGCGGCCCAGTCGCGGCGGGGCAACTCCTCCGCCTCGGAGACGGATCCGGCCTCGATCGCCTCATCGACGGGTCCGCCCTCGCCGACGGGGACCGCCCCGCCCGTCGGTTCACGAACGGCGGCCGCTTCACGGCGAGCCCAGTCGAGGAAGGTCGGGCAGGTCGCGAAGGCAGCGGTCAGGCAGTAGCGCTCCTGGTGGGCGAGTGCCCGGGGTGCCGGCCGGATCTCGGCGAAACAGCGGTGCCGGTGGTCGGGGCGGAGCGAACGGCCGTCGCGGTCGTCCTCGAAGGCGAGGAACGGGCACGCGAGCGGCGCGTCGAGGGGCCCGCGGTCGGTCACGCCGGGATCATACCCGGGCGCCGACGGCGGCGGCGATCCGCGTCGAGGCCGCGGCGGGCCGGATCCCGACCCCGGAGCAGTGCATAGCCGCACCGGAATCGGCACCCGTGTACCTCCGTACCATTCCGGCCGAGGACCGATCGCGCTACGCTCGCCCGGCACGCACTCGAGGTCGCCAACCCGTGACAACCGAGACCGCCCTCCTCGTCATCGCCATCGCCCTGGTCGCGAACCTAGTCCTCGTCCTCATCGCGCTCATCGTGCCCCGGGTCCGCCGAGGTCGGGCGACCCCAGCTGGCACCATCGGCGCCGCCCCTCGGGCCGGGCTGCCGCCTCCCGCGCCCGCCCCAACTGTCCCGTCCGCCCCGCCCACACCACCCGCGGCCCGGAGCGAACCGCGTCCGACCGACTCGGCTCGAAGCGCCCCGTCGGTGAATGCGATCATCGACGGCGCCGAGCGCGAGCCGGCCGGCTCCATCGGCGGGATGCCCCTCGTCGACCCCCAGACCGGCCTCGACACGATCCGGGCCTGGACCGTCGTCTTCGAGCACGAGAGCGCCCGCCTCCGCCGCTACGGGCGGACGGCGACGGTCGTCGTCGCCGAGCTCGATGGCCTCGACGCCCTCGCCGCTCGCCTCGGCCGCGACGTCGCCGACGGCCTCGTCCCGCCCGTCGCCGACGCCCTCCGCCGGAACGCCCGCGGCCCCGACCGCGTCTGCCGGGCCCGTCACAACCGGTTCCTCGTCCTCATGCCCGAGACCGACGAGGTGGCGGCCATCAACTACATCGAGCGGGTCCGGACGGCCTGCGATCTCTGGCTCGAGTCGGGCGCCCTCGCCGTCCGCCTGGTCATGGGCTGGGCGAGCCCACCCCCGGGCGGGACCCTCGAAGACGCCCTCCGACTCGCGGGCGAGCGGATGATGGAGGAGCGCCGTCGTCGGGCAGGTGGCGGAGTCACCGAGGGTTCAGCGTCCGCCCCGAGCTCGACGGAGACGAGCGCGGACTGATCCGCCCGCCGCCCTCCCGACCCCTCGCCGCAGAGCCGCACCCACCGGCGGCGGACCAGCGCCGCCGACCGACCCACCCGATCGGAGCCCTCGAGGCGTGCCGCCACCTCCCGGCTGGGGTCCGCCGCGTTTGACACGCCGTGCCCGGAATTCGACACTTTCGGTGTCGAATCCCAGCACCGCCGGCCGCGCCGCCAGCAGCGCGCTCCGGTCCCGTCGAGAGGAGAAGCCATGCCCAGCCTGCCTCGCCTGACGCGCCTCGGTCGTGCTCTCGCCCCCCGGACCGTCGTCCGGGCCCACTGCGACCTGCCGTGCGGCATCTACGACCCCGAGCAGGCCCGGATCGAGGCCGAGTCCTGCCTCCGGATCATCGAGCGCTACAACGCCAACGACGACCCCGTCTACCGAACCCGAGCCATCGCCATCAAGGAGGAGCGGGCCGAGCTCGTCAAGCACCACCTCGACGTCCTCTGGCACGACTACTTCAAGCCGGAGCACCTCGAGATCGTGCCGAACCTCCACGAGCTCTTCTGGAACGCCGCGAAGGCGGCCTCGAAGGTGAAGGCCTCGACCGATCCGGCCGACGCGAAGGCCCTCCTCGAGCTCATCGACCAGATCGACGCCGCCTGGAAGGCGACCGGCGGGCCCGAGAAGACCCGGGTCGCCGGCCGCCCGAGCTGACGCCCACCGCGGCGAGCCGCCACCGCCCGGCCCGACCCCACCACCCAGCCCGACCTCGCCGCCGGCGCCGGGTCCGGGCCCGGTGGCGGCTCCTTCGCCAGAGCCTCGTCCGCTTCCTCCGCCGCCTCCGCGGGCCGTGGCGCGTCGCCGTCGCGGAGGCCTCGATGCGGCCCGCCATCGAGCCCGGCGACTGGCTCCTCGTCGACCCGACGGTGCGCCGCTGGCCGCGCCGGGGCAGCCTCGTCGTCGTCCGGGAGCCGGGGGGCGGTGCCCTCGCCATCAAGCGCGTCGCCGGTCGACCCGGCGACTGGGTCCCCTTCGGGGAGGGCTACCTCCACCTCCGCTCCTTCGAGGCCTGGCTCCTCGCCGACGCCGACGAGGTGACGACCGCCGCAGCCGGCTTCGGTCCCCCCATCGACTCGCGGCGGTACGGCCCCGTCCCGCTCGAGAACCTCGTCGCCCGAGCCTGGTTCCGCTACGCCCCCCTGGGCCGCATCGGCCTCCTTCGGGCCCGCCCGCCGGCGTCGTCGGTCCCGATCGAACGGCCGCCCGACCACCGGCCTATGATCGGCCGATGACGAGCCACCCCCTCCCCGGCCCGCCCGAGCCCTGGGCACCGAGCCAGATTCCGCCGGCCCGGTCCGGGCCGCCCTACCTCATGACCGAGATGATCGAGGCCGAGCCCGGCCTGGCGGCCCGACTCCTGGCCCGCCTCGCCCGCCCGGGCCCGGCCTTCCGCCTCGCCGCCGCCGTCCGCGACGCCGCCCTCAGCCTCGAGCCGATCGTCGTCACCGGCTGTGGCACGAGCGAGCACGCCGCCCAGGCCGTGGCGGCCATCCTCCGCGACGCCCTCGGCGAGGCGTTCCTCCCGTCCCTCGGCGGCCTCATCGAGGCCCGCGGTGCGCTCGACGCCGCCGTCGAGCCGCAGCCCTCGGGACTCTGCCTCGGGATCAGCCACGAAGGCGGGACGGCGGCGACGATCCGCGCCCTCGACGCCGCCCGCCGTGCGGGTGCCGCAACGGCGGCGATCACCGTCTCGGCGCGTTCGCCCATCGCCGCCCCGGCCGAGATCGTCGTCGCCACCGAGGAGCTCGACCAGTCCTGGTGCCACACCATCGGCTACCTGTCGCCGATCCTCGCCGCAACGGCCGTCGCCGGCCACCTCCTCGACCGGGAGGTGGCGACACCGGCCATCGTCGCCGCCCTGGCGGCAGGGCTCGACCGGGCGGTCGAAGCCGAGGCGATGGCCGCCGCCCTGGCCGAGCGCGCCCACCTCCTCATCGTCGCCGGCGGCGTCGACGTGCCGACGGCCCGCGAGCTGGCCCTTAAGATCGAGGAGGGATCTTGCCTGCCGGCCGTCCATCGAGACCTCGAGATGCTCCTCCACGGCCACCTGGCGGCGACCGACGAGACGACCGGACTCGTCCTCGTCCTCACCGACCGGCGCGGCCTCGGCGAACGGATCGGCCGTGCCCGGGACGTCCTCGAGGCAGCCCGTCGGATCGGGATCCGGGCGGCGGCGATCCTGACCGAGGAGGCGTCGGCCCGGCTCCCGGCCACCCTGACGCCCGCCGGCCGGATCAGCCTCGCGGAGCCCGACGGGCTCGCGCGGGCGGCGGCGAGCCTCCTGGCGGCGGCGATCCCGATCCAGCTCCTGGCCGAACGCCTCGCCCGCGCTCGGGGACGGAACCCCGACCTGATCCGCCGCGACGAGGAGCGCTACCGGGCGGCCGCCGAGGCCTCGCTCGGCCCCCAGCCCGACGGCTGACGACGCCGCCTCGACCGGCGTCCTGCCCGCCTCAGACCCGGCCGCCTCAGACCCGGCCGACGAGGACCTCGGCCAGGGCCTTGACGTGGTCGAGGTCGCGGGGGATGCGATCCTGGAGCATGAGCCGCTCGCAGCCCGCCTCGGCGTAGCGGCGGGCCATGGCGAGGGCCTGGGCCGGCTCGCCCAGGATCCAGCGCTCGGCCCGTGCCTCGAGCCAGGCATCGGGGTTTGGCATCGGGCCGACCTCGGCGACGAGCATCGCTCGTCGGGCCTCGAGCTCGCGCGCCGTGCGGCCGACGAGGACGCCCACCATCGCCGAACGGCGGATCGTCGCCGGGTCGCGGCCGATGGCCCGGCAGGCCGCGTCGAGGGCGGCGAAGCGATCCCGAGCCCGGTCGGGGCCCGAGCTCGACAGGTTGAACTCGTCGGCGTAGCGGGCGGCGATCCGGAGCCCCCGTGGCGTCCCCTCGCCCCCGACGATGATCGGCGGCGAGGGTTGCTGGATCGGCTTCGGGGCGAAGTGGGCATCCTCGACCGTCCAGTAACGACCCGCATACGACCAGCCGTCGGGCCCGCTCCAGAGTCCCCGCACGATCTCGAGCGCCTCCTCGAGCATCGTCGCCCGTTCGGCGATCGGCGGGAACGGCAGGCCGTGGGCCCGGTGCTCGGCCTCGTTCCAGCCGGCGCCCATCCCGACCTCCACCCGACCGCCGCTCATCTCGTCGACGGTGGCGACGACCTTGGCGAACGACCCGGGGTGGCGGAAGGTCACCGGCGACACGAGGACGCCGAGCCGGATGGTCCGGGTCTCTCGGGCGAGTCCGGCGAGCGTCGTCCAGGCGTCGGTCGCCGGGCGGTCCGGCGGGCCCGGGAAGCTCAGGTAGTGATCGGAGCGAAAGACGGTCTCGAAGCCGGCCTCTTCGGCCGTCCGGGCGAGGGCGAGGAGTTCCTCGTAGTGGAGGCCCTGCTGGCCTTCGATCATGAGCGCAAACCGCATCGCATCCTCCAGACGAGATCGATGATCCTGCTTGACGAG
>DAOTYQ010000121.1:0-13472 GCA_034434735.1 Chloroflexota bacterium | reverse complement strand
CGACTTCAACGGCGAAGAGGCGCCCCTCCGCGTCGTCATGGAGGCCGGCCCCGACATCCTCAACCACAACGTCGAGACCGTCCGCCGCCTCCAGCGTCCCGTCCGGAAGCGGGCTCGCTACGAGCGGAGCCTCGGAGTCCTGGAACGGGCGAAGACGTACGCCATCGAGTACGGCCACGCCGTCCACACGAAGAGCTCGATCATGGTCGGCCTCGGCGAGACACGGGCCGAGCTCCTCGAAACCTTCCGCGACCTGCGGGCCGTCGACTGCGACATCCTCACCATCGGCCAGTACCTGCGGCCGACGGAGCGCCACCTGCCGGTCGAGCGCTACTACCACCCCGCCGAGTTCGCCGAGCTCCGAGAGGAAGCGCTTCGCCTCGGCTTCAAGCATGTCGAAGCCGGGCCCCTCGTCCGGTCCTCGTACCACGCCCGGGACCAGGTCCCCGGAGCCGAACTGCGAGCCGCCCGCCGGCGGGCGACCCTCGACGCCGAAGGGAGGGTCGTCCCGGCCGCCTCGTGACGGTCGGGCCCGAAGCCGATGCGCCGCGACGAGATCGGCGATCCGACCGAACGGGAGAGCGGAGCGTCCTTCGCCCCGGTCCGGATCGGGCCGGGCCGCCGATCGATGGAGCGGACCCTCGTCGCCCTCGTCGCCGTCGTCGGCCTCGTCGGGCTCGCCATCGCCAAGCCGTGGGCGGGCCCGGCGCCCGACGCCCCGGGCGCGGCCTCGGCGACGGTTCGGCCCGCGGAGGGAAGCGCGCCGTCCGGCGCGGCCTTCGCCCCGACCCGACCAGCGGCCGGCGGGCCGAGCGACCCGGCCGCGTCGCCTGGCACCGACCTCGAGCACCTCGCCGACTGGTGGTCGGTCCTCGGGACCGACTACGGGTTCGTGAGCGGCCGCCTCGTCGGGACCGAGGCGCCGGCCCCCGGCGTCATCGTCTCGACCCTGACCATCTGGCGCCAACGTCCCGCCAGCGAGCCGCTGGTCCCGGAGCGACTCGAGCCCGACTGCACGCCGGCAGCCGTCGTCCCGGTCGACACCACGGTCATCGGGGTGACCGTCCCGCGGCGCGAGGCTCCGGCCTCGATCAGCGTCCGTCGCCAGTTCGTCGGCGGTCGGTCCGTCGAGATCCCGGTTCGGACGATGCCCCTGGGCGACCGCGGCATCTGGCTCCTCGTCCCCCTCCGCGACGACTGGCGACCCGGCCTCTACGCGGTCCGGATCATCGGGCCGTCCGGGGCCCGCTGGTTGAGCGTCTGCGTCGCCGCTCGCCCGGCCGGGACCGGCGGCCCGATCCTCGGACCCGACGCCACCTCGACCGAGGCCTACGAGGCTGCGATCCGGCGGCTGGCCGGCGTGGAGCCGCCGTTCCGTGGCGGCCCCCGCCCCGGCGGCGCGCGGCTCGCCCCGTCCCGGTCGCAGCCGAAGTGAAGCTGCCGCGCCCGGGCTCGGACCCAGCCGCCGACCATGGCTGAACTCCACACCGCCTTGACGGCGGCCGCCGCCGCCATCGCCGCGGCCGGCCTCCTCGTCGGGCTCGGTCTCGCCCTTCGGGGGCGCGGTCCCGACCGGCTCCTCGTCGGCCTCCTTGCCGCCCTCGTCGTCGTCTCGGCGGCGAACGGCCTCGTCGGCCTCGCCCGGCTCGCGGCCGGCGGCAGCCCGAGGGACCCGCTCCATCTCCTCTACGGGGTCGCCCTCGTCGTCGTGGCGCCGGTGGCCGCCGGCCTCGCCGTGCGCCGTCCGCCCCATCGCCAGGCGATCCTCCTCGCCGTCGGAGCCCTCGTCGCCCTCGGCCTCCTCTTTCGCCTCGCCGAGACCGGGGGCTAGCCGCGACCGGACTGGGGCCGAGCCATCGGCTCAGGCGCTATCCTCCCCTTATGGATCCCCGGCGCCCGCCTCGTCGTCGATGACCCGCCAGCTGCCGAGGACCGTCCCCCTCGCCGAGCTCCACTGCCACCTCGGGGCCGCCGTCACGCCGGCCATCATGTGGAGCATCGCCCACGCCCAGGGAATCAAGCTCCCGACCCGCGACTACTGGGAGTTCCGGGACATGATCACCGTGAGCAGTCGACGGGCGAAGAGCTTCGACGGCTACCTCCAGCTCTTCCACTGGACCGAGCTCATCCAGTCGAGCCCCCTCGCCATGGAGCGCTCGGTCTACGAGGTCATCGGCGGCGCCTACCGGAAGAACAACATCACGACCATGGAGCTCCGCTTCAACCCGATGAAGCGGAACCGGGGCGGCGAGCAGGACCTCGACCACATCATCGCCGCCGCCCTCCGGGGCATGGACCGGGCCGTCCTCGAGTACCCGGTCAAGCCCGGCCTCATCTTCTGCCTCGACCGCGCTTTCCCGTACGAGCTCAACGAGATCATCGCCGAAAAGGCGATCGCCTGGCGGGACCGGGGCGTCGTCGGGATCGACATCGCCGGGCCCGAGAGCGCGACTTTCCGGGTCGCCGACTACCGGCGCCTCTTCCGCCGGGTCCGCCAGTTCGGCCTCGGCATCACCGTCCACACCGGCGAGGCCGGGCCGGTCGAGGAGGTCGCCCGAGTCGTCGAGCTTCTCGAGCCGGATCGGATCGGCCACGGGGTGAAGGCCGCCTACGACCCCCGGGCGATGGCGATGATCCGCGAGCGGGGGATCGTCCTCGAAGTCTGCCCGACCTCGAACCTCAACACCGGCGTCGTCTCCGGCTGGGACGAGCTCCGCTGGATCCTCGACACCTTCCGGCGGAACGGGGTCCGTTTCACCATCAACACGGACGGTCCGGAGATGCTCCGGACGTACATCCGCGACGAGCTCCGGGAGCTCGGCCGGCGGGGCATCCTCTCCCTCGACGAGCAGCGCCAGGTCGCGGCGACGGCGATGGCCGCCTCCTTCGTCCCGAACGTCGGCGACGTGCCGCGGGCGCGGCGGGCGCCGGCGCCGCGGCCGGTCGTGGAGCGGGAGGAGGCGTAGCGATTCGGCGGCGGCGCCGTCAGCCGTCGCTGCGGCGGGTGATCCGGTACGTGCAGCAGCGGTCGCCGGCGGCGATGTGGGTCTCCCGCTCGACGTCGGCGTCGAGGACGTCGCGGAAGAGCTCGAGCTCGGCGGCACAGGCCGCCGGATTCGCCCGGGCGACCCGGTAGATGGCGCAGTTGTGTTCGCGGAGGCGGATGACCCCGTCGGGGCCGACGACGGTCTCGGCGAGGTAGCCCTGCTCGTCCTGGATGACGGCGAGCTCGCGAACCCTGGCCACGAGCGGAGCGTTCGGCCCGACCCGCTCGGCGACTCGCCGCCGGAGGGTCGCCCCGAGCTGCTCGCGACGGGCGGCAAAGACCGCCGCGACGAGCTCGGCTCCGCCGACGGCCTCGAGGGCCGCCAGGAGCCCGGCGGCGAGCCCGTCGTAGTTGGCCGGGAAGAAGTCCTGGGCCTCGGGGGCGATGTCGTAGACGTGGCGCGGCCGGCCGACGCCGTGGCGGATCGTCTCCCGGGTCACCAGGTGGGCCGCTTCGAGGGCGCGGAGTTGCTGGAGGACGCCGGTCCGACTCGCCCCGATCCGAGCCGCGAGCTGGTCGGGGGTCGAGGGACCGTTCCGCCGGAGGTGGAGGAGGAGCGCTCGCCGGAGGCTGGCCGGGGCGTGACCCTCGGTCCGGGTGCCGGATCCGCTCCGGACGGCCTCGCCGTCGGCACCCGAGCGGGCCCGTGTGGTCGAGCCCGTCGCGCCGGCCGCGCCGGCCGAGCCCGTCTCTCCGACCGTGCCGGCCGAGGCGTGCCGAGATCGGCCCGCCGCGGCGGGCCGGCGGTCGGCGATCGGGAGCGCGCCGGGTGGGGCGACCGGCGGGCCGTCCGTGCTGGACATCGTGGGCCGAAGGCTAGCACCAGACCCGATTCGACGCCGGATCGGCACGCGCGGCGCGGCTCTGTTAGCCTCGATCCGGCGCCGGACGGCGGCCGATCCCGTCCGAGTTCCACCGATCCCGGACCCCACTCAGGAGCGCGAGGGGAACGAGCGACCATGGACTTCGACCTGCCAAGCGAGCACAAGCTCCTGCGCGACACCGTCCGCGACGTCCTCGCGAGAGAGGTCGCGCCCGTCGTCGACGAGTATGAGCGGAACCACCGGTTCCCGGCCGAGATCGTCCGCCGCCTCGGCGAGCTCGGTTGGCTCGGCATCCCGGTGCCCGAGGAGTGGGGCGGGGCCGGCATGGACAGCCTCGCCCTCGCGGTCGCCATCGAGGAGATCGCCGCCGTCTGGGGCTCCCTCGCCCTCATCGTTGCCGCCCACACGAGCCTCGCCTGCGGACCGCTCCTGGCCGCCGGAACCCCCGAACAGAAGCGGCGCTTCCTCGTCCCGCTGGCGAGCGGGGCCGCCCTGGGAGCCTTCGCCCTCACCGAGCCCGGGGCCGGGTCCGACGCCGGCGGGACCCGGACGACGGCCCGCTTCGAGCCGGGCGCCGACGGCGGCCGCTGGATCCTGCGCGGCACGAAGCGCTTCATCACCAACGCCGGGCAGGCCGCGACGTACATCGTCGCCGCCCGGACGGGTTCGAGCCCGGACCACCGACCCGAGATCAGCGCCTTCATCGTCCCCGCCGACAGCCCCGGCTTTCGGGTCGGCCGGATCGAGACCAAGCTCGGCCTCCACGCCTCGGCGACGGGCGAGCTCGTCTTCGACGACACCCCGGTTCCCGCCGACCACCTCCTCGGTCCGAAGGGCGAGGGCTTCCGGATCTTCCTCCGGGTCCTCGACGGTGGCCGGATCGGGATCGGCGCCCTCGCCGTCGGGCTCGCCCGGGCGGCCTTCGAGGCGGCCGTCGCCTACGCCCGGAGCCGAGAACAGTTCGGGCGGCCGATCGGGGCCTTCCAGGGCGTCGCCTTCCCGATCGCCGACATGGCCACCGAGATCGAGGCGGCGCGAGCCCTCGTCTGGCGGGCGGCGTGGCTCAAGGACCGGGGGCAGGACGTCACCCTCGCCGCCGCCCAGGCGAAGCTCTTCGCCTCGGAGGTGAGCAGCCGGGTGACGAACGCCGCCCTCCAGATCCACGGCGGCTACGGCTACGTCACCGACTATCCGGTCGAGCGCTACCTCCGGGACGCGAAGCTGACCGAGATCGGGGAGGGGACGAGCCAGATCCAGCGCCTCGTCATCGCCCGCCAGATCCTCGGCCTCCGGCCGATGTAGGGGCGGCGAGGGGTGGGCAGGACGGTCTAGCCCGAGCCAGCTGCCTCGGTCCGCTCGCCCGTCGGGCCGGTCTCGGAGGCTCCGCGGAGTACGGCCTCACTCGACTCCCGCGGCCTCGGTCAGGGCGGCCCGGAGGGCGGCCGCGAAGGCAGGCGCCCAGGGACCCTGGCCGACGAGGACGAAGGGCGGCGCCTCCACCGAGGCGAAGGTCGCCGGGTCGCTGATGTAGGAGCGGGCGCAGGCATCGACCCGAGTCCGGAGGCGGTCGAAGGCGGCCCGATCCCGGAAGCGGTAGAGGTAGACGAGACGCGGCCTCGGCTCGTCGAGCCCGGCGGCTTCGAAGCGGACGGCGACGGCGACGAGCTCCGGGTCCGAGCAGCCGGGGTCGCCGGAGACGACCCCCTCGACGGCGATCCCCTGGCTTCGAAGGGCGAGGACGATGCCCTCGAAGGCGGCCGGGGTCGGCTCGGGCGGGCCGGTCTCGACGGCGCAGGCGCCGACGAGGAGGACGAGGCCGAGGGAGAGCAGGACCGGCACGGCGACCCGGGCCGGACGGCCGGGTCGGTGGGGTGGGCGGGGCGTCATCGAGGCGAAGGCTAGCACCGGCGGCCGCCGCACCGGTGGCCGTGCCGGTGGCCGTGGCGCCGCGTCAGCCCGGCCCCTGCCCCGGGTACCGGGGCGGCGGCGACCGTCTCCGCCGTCAGCGACCCCGGGCTCGCCGCTTCGCCGCCCGGAGCCGGGCGATGGTGTCCTCGCCCTCGGCCGGCGGTGTGGGCGGTTCGAGGGCCGGTGGCGCGGCGGGCTCCGGCGGCGCCGCGGCCGGGGTCGGGGCCGTCGGGCGCCGCTGCGCCGGAGCGGGTAGGCTCGCCGTGCCGGTGGGCTGCCCCGCGACCCCGCCTGAGCCGGGCTCGGGGGCGCCGGACTGTGCGCCCGACTCGGTAGCGCCCGCCCGCCGCAAGAGCGCAAGGCGCGCCCCCGCGGCGCCCGCCCGCTCGCGGGCGGCCAGCAGCTCGTCGACGACGGCCGGCCGGGCCGCCGCCCGACGCCGACGCGCCGGCAGCGCTAGGAGCCAGCGCCGGGCGTCGGCCAGCTCGCGCCGCCCAACCGAGACCCGCCGGAGGGCGACGTCGAGGGGCCAGAGGAGGAGGGCCAGGACGAGGAGGTACGGCCAGAGCTCGGTGAGGGCGGCCGTCGTCGCCAGGTCGTGGCGCCAGACGTCGGCGACCGAGGCGATCGCCCGACCGCCCGTCGCCGAGCGGAGCGCGGCGAGGAGCGCTTCGTTCGGCCCCAGGAGCCGGTATTCGGCCGGGGTCGGGGCGACGAGCCCGACGGTCCGCCCCAGGGCCGGCGCCCCCGGCCGCGTCTGGGAGATCCGGAGGGCGTAGGCCCCCGGGGCGATCTCGCCGAGCTCGCGTTCGTAGACGCCCGGGGCGACCTGGACGAGATCGACGGTGGCCGACAGGAAGTCCGGCCCGACGACCGTCGCCCGGGTCGCGTAGAAGTCGCGGGGTGAGCCGTCCTCGGCGACGCTCTCCACCCGGAGGGTCGTCCGGCCGCCCACCTCGACGAAGGCCGCCTCGATCCCGCCCGCCTCCTCGCCCGGGAAGGTCCAGGCGACGAGCTGGGCGAAGAAGCGCTCGAAGCCCGGCCAGCCGAGCCAGGCCTTCGCCCAGCGCCCCGTGGCGTCCGAGGTCCAGGCGACCGCCCGCCCGAGCCCGTACTGCCACTGGGCGAGGAGGGGGTCGTTGCGGGCCGTCACGAGGACCGTGTTCGCCGCCGGCTTGGCCGTCGTCCCGTTGTAGCCGAGGAGCTGGGGGAAGCCGCTCTCGAGCCCCCGGAGGATCGGCGAGGAGCCGACCTGGATCGGATGGAAGGGCTCCTCGACGATCTGCTGCCCGGCGACCCGCTCGGTCTCCTTGAGGAAGATGTCGGGGATGGCGGCCGGGTTCGGCGCCGGGTAATAGCGGCCGCCGCCCCGTCGGGCGAGCTCGGCGAGGATCGGCGCCGAGCCGCCGCCGGCCCCGACCGTGGAGAGGGTGATCCCGGCCGCTTTCATCCGGTTCAGGATCTCCTCGTAGGCCCCCGAGCGCGACCAGCCGTCGGTGAGGAGGATGATGTGGCGGCGCGTCGCGCGAGCCGCTTCCAGGCTCTTCACCGCCTCGTCGAGGCCGGCAAAGATGTTCGTCTGGCCTTCTGGGGCGATGCCGGCGATCCGGCCGGCCAGGTCGTCGACGGCGCCGAGCGGGGTCGTTCGGACGACCCAGTGGGCCGCCTCGTCGAAGGCGACGACGCCGATCTCGTCGCGGGCGGTGAGGGCGGCGGCGGCCCGCAGGATCGCCTCCTTGCCGATGTCGACCTTCCGGACCCCGGCGATCTGGCTCCCGCCGCCCTGGTCGAAGGTGTTGCAGTGGCAGGCGTCCATGGAGCCCGACTTGTCGATGACGACGACGAGGGCGATGTCGGGCTCCCGCTGGCGGTCGCGAACCCCCATCTCGACGGGGAGCGTCTCTTCCAGCGGCGTCTTCGTGTAGCCGCCGGCGCCGTAGCTCTGCGGCCCGCCGATGACGACGAGCCCGCGCCCGAGGTCGCGGACGTAGACCTGGAGGCCGAGGAGCTGGCGCTCGGTCAGGCGGGTGCGCGGCACGTCGACGAGGACGACGGCGTCGTAGGTGGCGAGGCCGGCGAGGTCGTCCGGGAGGCGCTCCGGGATGACGGTCTCGACCTGCTGGCGGGTCGCCCGGAGGGCGGCGACGAGATCGGCGGCCACCGCCTCGTCGCCGGCCGCCACGAGAACCCGCGGCTCGCCCTTGACGATGGTGTGGGCGTCGGCCCGGTTGTTCTGGGTGAAGGTGTCGCGCCCGACCTCGAGGACGACCCGGAAGGTGTGGAAGCCGGGCTCGCTCGGGGTGAGCCGGAAGCGGACCGTCGTCGTCCCGGCGGCGAGCCGCGGCCGCTCGACGGCGACGGCCACCCCGTCGACGTAGAGGCGGAGGGCGGCGAGCTGGGCGATGGTCGAGCGGACGGTGGCGACGAGCTCGATGGTCTCGCCGAGGCGGGCCGTCGTCGGAGCGCTGAGTCGCTCGACGAGCGCCTCGGCCTCGATGGGCGTCGCCGTCAGGCGGGTCGTGATCTGGATCCCGCGGGCGGCGGCGAGGACCGCCTCGCTCTGGCCGGCTCCGGTCGTGTCGTTGCCGTCGGAGAGGAGGACGATCCGCCGTTGCGCATCGTCGGGGAAGAGGGCGGCCGCGAGGCGAAGGGCCGCCCCGAGATCGGTCGCCCCCTGGGCCGGCGTCGAGGCGAGGCGGTCGATCTGGCGGACGTCGGACGGGAGCCGCTCGACGAAGGCCTCGCGGCCGAAGGCGACGATCCCGGCCAGGTCGCCCTCCGGCATCGCCGCCAGCGCCTCGCGGATGAAGGCGAGGGCGTCTTCGCGGGCGTCGGGGCCGACGGAGTCGGAGAGGTCGACGACGAAGACGGTGGCGAGCCGATCGACGGGCAGGACGAGGTGGACCCCGGCCAGGGCCCCGACGAGGGCCGAGAGGAGGAGGGTCCGGACGGCGAGGGCGACCCGCCGCCGAACGGCACCGAGGCGACGGGCCGAGGCGGCGTGGAGGGCGAAGACGACGGCCAGGAGGGCCGGCAGCAGGAGGAGGACGCTCGGGTGGTCGACGGCGACGGTCATCGCCGTTCTCCTTCCGGCCCGGCCGTCGCGCTGGCAGCGCTGCGCCGGACGGGGCCGCCTCCGGTTCGGAGGCCGGCGAGGCGGCCGGTCAGCCCACGCCGGAGTCGGGCCAGGCCGTCGCGTTCGTAGACGAGCCACTCGACGAGGAGGCCGGCCAGGGCGAGGGTGGCGAGCCACGGCCAGATCTCGTCGCGGGCCGGCGGTCGTGCGGCGGCGACGTCGGGGTCCGGGCGTGGCTGGCCGAGGGCCTCGAGGTTGGCCGCCGACCCGGGGGCGATGGTCGACTCGCCGACGTCGAGGAGGTCGACGGCGAAGCGGCGCGGCGCGGTCGGATCGACGGCGGAGGGTGGGCTCGGCGACGCGATGGGCGACCCGCCCGGCGACCCGGCCGGCGAAGCGGTCGGCGACCCCGTAGGCGAAGCGCCCGGCGAGGCGGTCGGTCCGGCCGAACCACTCGGGCCGGGCGACGCCGCCGGGAGGCCGACGGGCGTGACCGTGTAGATCCCCAAGAGCTCGGTCGCCGCATAGGTCACCGTCCGCGCCTCCGGCGTCGCCGGGACGAGCTCGTGGACCGATCCGTCGGGGCGCTCCACCCGGAGACCCGCGGCGCCGTCCGGGATCGGGAGCTCCACCGGATCGCCCGGGGCGAGGGGCTGGATCGGCCCCTCGTCGGCGCCCATGAGCTCGCCGGCCAGGTTGGCGACGAGGATCGGGAAGGCGACCTGGAGCGGCAGGTCCGAGCGCCGCGGCTCGAAGGCGAGGACGGCCGTCCGCAGGCCGCCCCGGTTGCCGGCGTAGAGGAGCGGCGCCCCGCCCGGGCCGGGGATGACCGAGCGCGCCCACTCGGGCAGGACGAGGCGCTTCGCTTCGGCGATGTGGACGGTGGAGAGGTCGACATAGCGGAGGAGCGGCTCGCCCGGGTCGAGGCGGCCGATGCCCGGCTCGGTGAGGGTCCCGGTCACCTCGCCGAGGGGCGAGCTCCGGGGCGGGGCGATGGCGAGGATCGGGCGGTTCGGGAGCTGGGTCGGGAGGGTGGCCTCGAAGACGACGAGGTCGAAGAGTTCGGGATGGGTCGCCGGGCCGTAGTCGGCCGGCCGGACCCCGTAGAGCTCGGTCCCCGGCAGGTAGGCGAGGGCGGTCTCCAGGTAGGGATCGCCCTCCGAGACGAGGAGGATCCGCCGGAGGCGGGCCTCGGGCACGACCGCCCAGGCCCGATCGTCGAGGGCGAGGTCGTCGGGCGGCCGGTTCGGATCGGCCCGGGGCCCGGGCCCGAGGGTGACCTCGACGAAGCCGATCCCGGCCGGGAGATCGTCGACGACGACCTCGGTCCGGGTCTGCGGGTCGAGGAAGAGGTCGCGGGCCTCGATCGGGACCCCGCCGGCCGAGACGATGAGACGCCGTTCGGCGGCCTCGATGTCGGTGTTGGCGACGCTCACGAAGAGCGACCGTCCCACCCCGGACGGGGCCGCCCGGACGGCGACGGCGACGATGGCCTGGTTGTGCCGGGCCCGCCCGACGGCGAGGACCCGGACCGGGACGTCGAGCCGGACGGCCGGGACCGGGCCGGCGCCGTCGGTGGCGACGAGGATCTCGGCGTCGGCCGAGCGGGCGGCGAGCGCCGCGGCGAGGCGCAGCGCGTCGCCGAGGTCGCCGCGGGCCGCCGTCGGTTCGATGGCGGCGATGGCGGCCCGGGCCCGGGCCCGATCGCTCGTCGCGTTGGCGACGACCCGAGCCGTCCGGCCGGCGGCGATGACGCTCACCGTCCCCCCGGCCGGGAGGTCGGCGAGGGCATCGATGGCGGCCTCCTTCGCGGCGGCGAGCCGGTTCGGGGCGACGTCCGTCGCCGCCATGGAGGCCGAGACGTCGACGACGACGACGAGGTCGCGGGCGAGGCCCGCCGGTCGCTCGACGACGGGCCGGGCGGCGAGGAAGACGAGGACGCCGACGAGGAGGAGCTGGACGAGGAGGAGGAGGCTCCGCCGGAGCCGCTGCCAGGGCGCGTTCGCCTCGAGGTCGGCGACGAAGCCGCGCCAGAGAAGGGTCGAGGCGACGACCGTCTCCTTCCGGCGGAGGCGGAGGAGGTACATGGCCAGGATGAGCGGCCCGAAGAGGAGGCCGAGGAAGGCGAGGGGCGCCAAGAAGCCCATCGGTCGCTCCTCAGCCCAGGATCCGGCGCCGGCGGAGCTCGGCGAAGACGAGCTCGGCGATGGGGAGGTCCGAGGCGAGCGGCACGTAGCTCACCCGCCGCCGGGCGGCGATGGCGGCGAGCTCATCGCGCCAGGCCGCGAGGCGCTGCTTGTAGCCGTCGAGGACCGGCAGGTCGACGGTCACGTCGACCGCCTCGCCGGTCTCGGCATCGACGAGGCGGAGGTCGCCCGCCAGGTCCGGCTCCAGCTCGTCCGGGGCGAGGACGTGGAGGACGATGACCTCGGCCCCGGACGCCGCGAGGTCGCGGACGACGCGGTCGGCGGCGGGGTCGAAGAGGTCGGAGCAGAGGACGACGATCCCCCGGCCGGTCAGGCCGGCGAGGGCGTGCCGGGTCGCCGTTAAGAGGTCCGTCGGGCCCGGTGCCGGCTCGATGGCCGAGAGGTTGGCGAGGAGCCGAAAGAGTCGGCCCGAGCCGCGGAGGGCGGCCATCCGCCGGCTCGTCCGGCCGGCCAGGGCCGAGACGACGACCCGATCCTCCGAGGCGAGGGCGATGTAGCCGAGGGCGGCCGCCGCCCGCTTCGCGAAGAGGAGCTTCGGCGGGCGGCCGGCGGCCATCGAGGCCGAGGCGTCGATGAGGAGGCTGACCGTGACGTCCTCCTCCTCGATGTAGAGCTTGACGAAGAGCCGCTCGAGCCGGGCGAGGATGTTCCAGTCGAGCTGGCGGAGATCGTCGCCGAGGGTGTAGTCGCGGTAGTCGGCGAACTCGACCGACTGGCCGCGCTTCGTGCTCCGACGGCCGCCCTTCAAGCCGCCGCGGACGGGCGCCTTCATGAGCAGGAGGAGCCGCTCGAGCTGGCGGAGGAAGGCCTCGTCGAAGACGGTCGGGTCGAGCTCGTTCGGCAGGAAGACCGGGCGGCTCCGGGCCGGCCGGGCGCTCGGACCCGGGGTGCCGGGGGTCAGGCCGCCGGACGGTTCGGGGGTGGGGACGGGTCGCTGCTCGGCCACGGGTCGGCGGGCGAGCCCGCTACTCGACGGTCGGTGGGGCGACCTGGTCGAGGATCGTGGTGATCACCGCCTCGGGCGTGATCCCCTCCGCCTCGCCCTCGAAGTTGAGGATGACCCGATGGCGGAGGGCGGGCAGGGCGGCCGCCCGGATGTCGTCGATGGCGACGTTGAAGCGGCCGTCGAGGAGGGCGCCGATCTTGCCGGCGGCGACGAGGGCCTGGGCGCCGCGCGGCGAGGCGCCGTAGCGGACGTACTCGCGGACGATGGCCGGGGCGCGCGGCTGGTCCGGGTGGGTCGCGGCGAGGAGGGCGACGGCGTAGGCGGTGACGTGGGGGGCGATGGGGACGGAGCGGGCGAGGTGCTGCATCTCGACGATCTCGGCCGCCGTCGCGACCCGCTCCGGCCTGGGCACCTCGGCGCCGGTCGTCCGGTCCATGATCTCGACGAGCTCGGCCTCGGTGGGGAAGGGGACGAGGACCTTGAACATGAAGCGGTCGAGCTGGGCCTCCGGGAGCGGGTAGGTCCCTTCCATCTCGAGGGGGTTTTGGGTGGCCAGGACGAAGAAGGGCGCGTCGAGCGGGTAGCGGGTCCGGGCGACGGTGACCTGGTGCTCCTGCATCGCCTCGAGCAGGCTCGACTGGGTCTTCGGCGTCGCCCGGTTGATCTCGTCGGCGAGGACGAGGTTGGCGAAGACCGGCCCGGGCTGGAAGCGAAAGACCCGGCGGCCCTCCTCCTCGACGAGGATGTTCGTCCCGGTGATGTCGGCCGGCATGAGGTCGGGCGTGAACTGGATCCGGCTAAAGGTGCAGTCGATGACGTCGGCTAGGGTCCGGACGAGCATCGTCTTGCCGAGTCCCGGGACGCCTTCGAGGAGGGCGTGGTTGTTGGCCAAGAGGCAGATGAGGGTCTGGCGGATGAGCTCCCGTTGGCCAACGATGACCTTGCCGACCTCGCGCTCGATGGCGCGGGCGCGCTCGGCGAAGGTCTCGGGGCTGATGGTCGTGGGCGGGGCGCCCGGGCGGTCGTCGGTGGGGCTGGTTGGGGCGGCGTCTGGCATGGTCGGTTCCTCGCGCGTCGTGGCTCGTCAGCGGGTCGGATCGAGGGAGCTGAAGTAGTCGCGGACGAAGTCCTTGACCGAGAGCGGGACGTACGTGCGGTCGAGGGTCGTCTGGGCGTAGGTGTAGAAGTCGGCGAAGACCCGCTCGTAGGGGACGAAGGAGCCGGGGTCGATGCCCTGGCCCTGCCCGGAACCCTGGGAGATCTGGCCGTCGCCGCCGGTCCCGGCGACGTAGCTCGGCTCACCGGGCTTGCCCAGGCGCTGGAAGGGGGCGAAGACGGACGCGAGGTCGGGCCCGAGCTGGGCAGGGCGGTTGCCGGTGACGGGACCGCGGAAGCCGCCCTGGCTGATGCCGGAGCCGAGGTAGCGGGCGTTCGAGCCACCGCCACCGAGGGAGCCTTGGCCCTG
>DAOTYQ010000120.1:0-2099 GCA_034434735.1 Chloroflexota bacterium | reverse complement strand
GGCAGAGCTGCGGGATCGAGCGCAAATTCCTTTGACTCCGCCCCGGCGCAGCACCTATCGTTGACGGCGCGCGAACCGTCGGCTCCGAAACGGGCTCGCTCACCGAGCCCGGCGCCCCGGTTCGTGGCCGTCGGTCCGGGTCTCGTCAGAGTGTCCACCCTCGTCGAGCCGGGGAGCAGGTCGGAGGTGAGGGGCTTCCCGATTGCGGAGTACAAGGTCGCGCCGCCGTCCCTACCGGACGGGACGCTTCGGCGCGACCGCCTCCTCGACCGACTCTCTGCGGACGTCGAGCGGAGGCTCGTCCTCGTCGCCGCCGAAGCCGGCTACGGCAAGACGACGCTCCTGGCCGATTGGTCGCGCCGGACGGCGCTCCGAACCGCCTGGTACCGGATCGACGAGAGCGACCGCGACTGGATCACCTTCCTGCGCTATCTCGTCGCCGCGGGACGGGCCCAGGAGCCAGCCTTTGCGTCCAGGACCGCCGACCTCATCGCCGACATCGCGGCGACCGGCCTGACCATGGAGGGGATCGTCGACGTCTTCGTCCGCGAGCTCCAGGGGCTGACGTCGCCGCGAACGGTCCTCATCCTCGACGACTACCACCTCGTTGAGGACGTACCCGACATCCGGACGGTCATGCGGCGGCTCGTTCGGGGGTTGCCGCCGGGTCTGACCCTGGTGATCTCGGGTCGCCGGGCGCCGAGGCTGCCCCTAGCGAGGCTGCGCACGCACGGCGAACTCGCCGAGCTGACGACCGACGACCTCCGTTTCAGTCCCGAGGAGACGGACCGCCTCTTCCGGGAGAGCTATCGGCGCCCCCTCGCCCCCGACGTCGTCGAGGCGCTCTGTCATCGGACGGAGGGCTGGGCCGCGTCGCTCCAGCTCGTCGAGGCAGCGACTCGAGAGCGGACGGCGGCGGAGACCCGCACCTTCATCAATGGCTTGAGCGGCGAGAAGGCCCATCTCTACGACTACCTGGCCGAGGAGGTCGTCGGGGTCCTCGAGCCCGCGCTGCAGCGCTTCCTCATGCACGCGGCGGTCCTGCAGCGGGTCGAGCCGGAGCTCGCCGCCGTCGCCGCCGAGGTGCCCGTCGACGAGGCCCAGCGGGCGCTCGAAGCCGCCGGGCAGGCCGGCCTCCTGCCCTCCCCTGATGCCGGTGCCCGACCGCAGCGGTTCCATCCCCTCGTCGCAGAGTTCCTCCTCAGCCGGCTCGCCTCGGAGATCGGACCGGCGGGAGTCGCAGAGGTCCACCGACGGGTCGCCCGCCACCTCGAGGCGTCGGACTGGCGGCTCGCCTGCCACCACTATGCAGCAGCCGGTGACCATGGAGCGGCGAGGGTCGTGGCGGAGGGCGCTCTCCAGGACATTATGGCCTCAGGGGACTACGCCTTCGCAGAACGCTACCTGAGCGAAAACGGCGAGTACGAGTCAGCGGGTCTCGACATCGTCCGCTCGCGTCTCGATTTCAATCGGAACGACACCGAGAATGCGCTCGTTCGAGCTCGCGCGGCTGCGGCGCAGGCTCCGCCAGAGCTGCGTGACGCCGCAACTGCGAACCTCATGACGCTCTGCTTTGCAAGCGGTGAGATAGACAAGGCCATTGAGCTTGCCCAAAACCTCAAGGAGGTGGGGGCAGGCCACTACAAGTGGCTCGCTGTCGGCACCCTGGCAGTGATCGAAGCATGCCGCGGATCGATGGATCTCGTTGCTGCGGCTGCTCTTATGGAGCGCATGGCCGAAGTGCAGCGGGCATCCGCGATGTGGAGGTACCTGGGGATCACACTGAACAACCTGATGTCCGTCCTTCGGAGCATGGGAAGGCCCACAGAGCTCTTGACGCACGTTGAGGAGGCAATCGTCGCGCTCACAAATGGCGGCGGGGCCCCCGAGATTGCGAACGTCGTAGCCATGCAAGCCTGGGCCGAAGCACACCTCGGGCACACCTCGGACGCCTTCAAGCACCTCATCGAGGCCTGCGACTCGCCCCAGGCGACGATTCGAGCGGACGTACTTATCCAAGCTGCCGAACTTCACGTGGCCCTCGGTGACGCTGGAGAGGCCGATCGATACCTGGCCGAAGCCGAGTCGCTGACCAGGCA
>DAOTYQ010000119.1:0-4591 GCA_034434735.1 Chloroflexota bacterium | reverse complement strand
CAGACGCCACCCCGATTGGGCAGCCCAGCGCCAACCAGCCGGAGCCATCCACCGCCGACGCGCACACCTCGCCGTCCCAGGTCGGCGAGGACCGCCCGGGCGGCGTTCCGGCCCGGCAGCCCCGTCACCCCGCCGCCCGGGTGGGCCCCCGGACCACCGAGGTAGAGCCCCGCTACCGGCAGCCGATGGCTCGCCCAGCCGAGAAGCGGGCGCCAGAGGAAGAAGGCATCGAGCCCGGGCTCGACGTGGAGGACGTGACCGCCCGAGAGGCCGTAGTCAGCTTCGATGTCGGCCGGCGTCACGACCTGGCTCGCCCCCACGAGGTCGCCGAACCCCGGCGCGACCGCCTCGAACGCCGCCACCACCGCCTCGACGAGCGCCGCCCGCTCGGCGCGCCAGTCCCCATCCCGGAGCCGCTGCGGCGCCCACTGGACGACGGCGTGGAGGACATGGGTCCCGGCCCGGGCACCCTCGACGAGGGACGGGTCGACGAGCGACGGGATCGTCGCCTCGATGATCGGCGAGGCCGACCACCGCCCGTACTTCGAGGCGTCGAAGGCCGTCTCGAGGGCCGCCAGGCTCGTCGCGCCGACGAGGATCCGCCCCCGGAGGAGCCGCTCGGCGCCGTCGTCGGCCCCGCCGGCCCGCGCCAACGACGGGATCCGGGGCAGACGCCGAAGGACGAGGCGGACGAAGGCCGTCGAGCCGGCCGTGCGAAGGTTGCCGACCCGCCAGCGGAGCTCGGGGCCGACGACGACCGGGTCGAGGAGGTCGAGGAGCGTGCGCTTCGGGTCGAGGGCCGAGACGACGATCGGGGCCCGGATCTCCTCGCCCGAGGCAAGGACGACTCCGACGGCCCGCCCGTCGGCCTCGAGGACCCGGACGACGTCGGCCTCGGTCCGGATCTCGCCGCCAAAGGCCCGGACGGCGGCGGCGAGGGCCTCGGCGAGGGCCCCGGGCCCGCCCCGGGCGTAGACGGTTTCCCCGACGACCCCGGCCCCGGTTCCGGCGACCTGGGCGAGGAGCCAGGCCGTCGAACCGGCCGAGCGGGGGCCGAAGGCGGCGTAGCGAAGGCCCGCCCAGGCGAGGGCGGCCCGCACCGGCTCGGCCGGGACGTCGTCGGCGAGAGCGTCGGCGATGGCCATCGGCAGCCAACGGAGGAGCGCCCGGCCGTCGGTCCGGCCGAGGCTTCGGAAGGCGCGACCGAGCTGGAGCCCAGCGAGGACGCCCTCGAGATCGGGGTCCCGAAGGTCGGGTGGGGCCGTCGCGTTCAGGACGGCGACGAGCCGGGCGAGGGCCCGGACCCGCCGATCGATGGCCAAGAAGCCCGCGGCATCGGCGGCCGAGAAGGCAGCGAGTCGCACGGCCGTCGCCTCCGCGTCCCGCTCGAACACGACCGCCGGCCCGTCGGGCTGCGGGGCGACGAGGGCGACCGCCGGGGCGACGAGCCGGAGGCCGTGATCGGCGAGCCGGAGGTCGCGGGCGATGGAGGGATGGAGGCGGCCGACGGTCGGGAAGACGGCCGGGGCCCGAACCCCCCGCCGGACGAGGACCGTCCCGACGGTCCCGCCGACGGAGACTCGCCGCTCCAGGACGAGGACCCGCAGCCCGGCCCGGGCCAGGTACGCCGCCGCAACGAGGCCGTTGTGGCCACCGCCGATGACGACGGCGTCGGGGCCGGTCCCGCGGCTCACGCGGCACCTCCCCGCCCCCGACCGAGGGAGCGGAGGACCTCGAGGGCGGCGAGGCGGCCGTTGGCGCCCATGATGCCGCCGCCCGGGTGGGTCGAGCTGCCACACAGCCAGAGGTCGCGGACGGGGGTCCGGTAGCGGGCCCAGCCCGGCACCGGCCGGTTGAAGAAGAGCTGCTCGAGGGTCAGCTCGCCCTGGAAGATGTTCCCCTCGGTCAGACCCGTCGTCCGCTCGATGTCGAGGGGGGTGAGGACCTGGCGACCGACGATGAGCGACGGCAGGTCCGGGGCGAACTCGGCGATCCGCTCGACGACGGTATCGCCGAAGGCGTCGCGGTTCTCGTCCCAGCCGCCGAGGGCCGGGTCGAGGTGGTACGGCGCGTACTGGACGAAGCAGCTCATGACGTGCTTGCCCGGCGGCGCCATCGACGGGTCGACGAGGGTCGGGATGACGATGTCGACGTAGGGCCGCCGGCTCCAGCGACCCGCCTTCGCGTCGTCGTAGGCCTGCTCCATCTCGTCGAGCGAGGGGCTGATCGAGATCGCCCCGCGGAGGTGCTCGACCCCGTCCCGGTTCGGGAGGCAAGTGAATTCGGGCAGCCCGTCGAGGGCGAGGTTGACCTTGCCCGAGCTGCCCCGGAAGCGGAAGCGCCGGACTTCGGCGACGTAGTCGGGATCGACCTCGGCCGGGTCGAGGAGGTCGAGGATCGTCCGCCGGACGTCGACGCCCGAGAGGACGACCCGGGCCGCGATCTCCGCCCCGTCTTCGAGGACGACGCCGGCCGCTCGTCCACCCCGGGTCAGGATCCGCACGACCCGGGCACCGGTCCGGACCTCGGCCCCCTGCGCCCGGGCCGCCGAGGCGAGCGCCTCGCTGATCCCGCCGGTCCCGCCGCGCGGCAGGCCCCAGGCCCGGAAGGCACCATCGATCTCGCCCATGTAGTGGTGGAGGAGGACGTAGGCCGAGCCCGGCGAGCGGACGCCGAGGAAGGTGCCGATGATCCCCGAGGCGGACATCGTCGCCAGGAGGGGGTCGGTCTCGAACCACTGGCCGAGGAAGTCGGCGGCGCTCATCGTCATGAGCCCGACCAGGGCGGCCCGGCGGCGGTCGTCGAGCTCGAGGAAGCGCCGGAGGAGGCCGCCCAGGGGGGCGAGCTCGCGGAGGTCGAGCCGCGTCGGGTCCGGGGGCACCATCGAGAGGATCGGTTTGACGAAGCGCGCCAGGTCGGCCATGAGCCGGCCATACTCCTCGTACGCCTCGGCGTCGAGGAGGCTCCAGCGCCGGAGCTCCCGGATCGTCCGACCGTGGTCGTTCGTCCGCCAGAGGTAGTCGCCGCCGCCCGCCTTCGGTCCCTCGCCCGGCCGGAGCGGGGTGAAGGTCCCGTCGAGGGGCAGGATGGCGAGGCCGTGCTTGGGTAGGTCGAGCTCGCGGATGATCTCGGGCCGCAGGAGGGAGACGACGTAGCTGAAGACGCTGAAGCGAAAGCCAGGGACGATCTCCTCCGTCACCGCCGCCCCGCCGACGAGCGGCCGCTGCTCCAGAACGAGGGTCCGCAGGCCGCCCCGGGCGAGGTACGCGGCGGCGACGAGTCCGTTGTGACCGCCGCCGACGACGACGGCGTCGTAGCCCTGGCGCACCCGAACCTCCGACGTGCGACGAGGCCGGCCGGGCTCGGTTCCCATCGGCCGGTGGGGGCGATCCCCCGCCGACCAAGTCTAGCCGCCGGACGGTGGGGCCAGCGCGGCGGCGCGCCGCGATCCCCCGTTCGGTGCGCGGGTCGGAACGATCCGGCCCCGCGTCCGCGAGGTCGCACCGCCGGGGTCGCTGGGCGGCTACGATGACCGGGACGGAGCGACGGTGGAGCGAATGAGCATCGGAACCCCCTTCCATCCCCGGACGGCCCCCCGGAACCGAAAGCAGCAGTGGCGCGACTGGGCCGGCTACCTGGCCGCCTCGGCCTACGCCGATCATCACGACATCGAGTACGCGGCGATCCGGGAGGCGGCCGCCCTCATCGACGTCAGCCCCCTCTACAAGGTCCGGGTCTCGGGGCCCGACGCCGAGCGCCTCGTCGACCGGGTCATCACCCGCGACGCCACGAAGATCGCCGTCGGCCAGGTCGTCTACACGCCCTGGTGCGACGAGCGGGGCAAGGTCCTCGACGACGGCACCGTTCACCGCCTCGGCGCGACGGAGTTCCGCTGGACCTCGGCCGAGCCGAACGTCCGCTGGCTCACCCTCAACGCCGCCGGCCTCCGGGTGACCATCGCCGACGAGAGCGAGGCCGTCGCCGCCCTCGCCGTCCAGGGGCCGCGCTCCCGAGCCGTCCTCGAAGCGGCGACGGGGACGAGCCTCGCCGATCTTCGCTACTTCCGGCGCCGGCCGGCCGTCGTCGCCGGGGTCGAGATCGACGTCTCGCGGACCGGCTACACCGGCGACCTCGGTTACGAGCTCTGGATCCCGGCCGAGGCGGCGACGGCCGTCTGGGACGCGCTCGTCCGTGCCGGCGAGCCCTTCGGGCTGCGGCCGGTCGGCCTCGCTGCCCTCGACCTGGCGCGCCTCGAGGCCGGCTTCATCCTCCTCGAGGTCGACTACACCTCCGCACGCCACGCCGAGAACGCCGAGCAGGCCTACTCGCCCTTCGAGATCGGCCTCGGCCGGCTCGTCCGCTTCGACAAGGCCGACTACGTCGGGCGACGGGCCCTCCTCGCCGAGCAGCGCGCGGGTGGGCCGCCGCGGCGCCTCGTCGGCCTCCGCCTCGACTGGGCGGGGATCGAGGCGGCCTACGAGGCCCAGGGGCTCGCCCCGGCCCTCTCGCCGGTCGTCGACCGGAGCCCGCGGCCGGTCTTCGGTCCGGGCGGCCGGCAGATCGGGCGGGTCACCTCGCTCGGCTGGAGCCC
>DAOTYQ010000118.1:0-2269 GCA_034434735.1 Chloroflexota bacterium | reverse complement strand
GGCGCTGAAGAACGAGATCGTCGCCCGGACGCCGCTGGGGCGCTTCGGGACGCCGGAGGAGATCGCCGCCGCGGTCGCCTTCCTCGCCTCGGACGAGGCGGCCTTCATCACGGGCCAGGTCCTGGCGGTGGATGGCGGGCTCGTGATGATGTGAGGGAGGCGGTGACGCCGGAAGGTTCGCACCTCCTGTCGGGACGCCTCCTCGTTCGGAATAGCGTCTGGAACCTCATCGGTCTCGGGCTGCCCCTTGGTGTCGCCGTCGCGGTCATCCCCGTGCTCGTCGGGATACTCGGGACCGAGCGATTCGGACTCCTCGCCCTCGGCTGGAGCCTCGTCGGCTACTTCAGCTTGTCCGACCTCGGCCTGGGACGAGCCCTCACGTGGTCGGTTGCCCAGCGGGTTGCGACTGGGCACCTTCACGATCTACCGATCTTGATCGGGACGGGCCTCGGTCTGTTGGCGATCCTCGGTGTCGTGGCCTGCGCCGTCCTCCTCATTGCGGCACCCGCCGTCACGACCTCTCACTTGGCGGTCACGCCGGATCGCCAGGACGAGGTGCGCCTCGGGCTTGCCTTTCTCGCGATCGGGCTGCCCGTCGTCATGCTCTCCACGGCGCTCGTCGGCGTTCTTGAAGGCTTGCAACGGTTCAAGGCGATCAACCTCGTACGTGCCCCAGCTGGCGCCCTTACGTACCTCGCGCCCCTTGCGGCCGTCCTCATCGTTCCGAGCCTTAGCGCCGCGACACTGGCGCTCGTTCTCGTGCGGGCTGCTTCGGCGGGGGCGTATGCCTGGGCCGCGCGCGATGTGCTGCCACGAACCTGCGCCTTTTTCCGCATTTCGTATGTCCGGCCGCTCGTGAGCTTCGGCGGCTGGGTCTCCGTCAGCAGCACGGTCAGTCCACTCATGGTCTACTTCGATCGGTTTCTCATCGGCGCCCTCCTGCCCTTGAGTGCCGTGGCGTACTACGTGACCCCGCACGAGCTCGCCATGAGAACGCTCATTCTCCCAGGGGCGGTCTCGGCCGTTGTCTTCCCCGCGCTGACGACGGCGATCGGCCTGGCGCCCGATCGACTTCCCCGGCTGTACCGTCGGACGGTCGCAGCCAGCGTGTCGGCGATGACCGTGCCCCTGGCACTCATGGTGCTGGTAGCTCCGGAAGCCCTCGCCCTGTGGCTCGGCCCGGAGTGGTCTGCCGAGAGTGCGGCCGTGCTCCGGTGGCTGGCCGCGGGCGTTCTCGTGAACACGGCCGCCCAGGTGCCGTACGCTCTCCTCCAGGCGGTCGGGCGGCCCGACCTGACAGCGAAGCTCCACGTGGCCGAGCTTCCGGCCTACGGGGTCGCCCTCGTCCTCCTCCTGGGGGCCTTTGGCATCACCGGAGCGGCCGCTGCCTGGACGCTTCGGACCGTCGCTGACACGGCGGCCCTCTTCTGGCTCGGAGGACGGATCGTCCCAAGCTTCTCCGCCGTGACTCGCCGGGCGGTGGCGACGACCCTGGGTGGAATGGTTGTCTTGATCGTCGGTGCCACCCTTACCGATCCGGCCTGGAGGCTTGGCTACGCCTGTCTTCTCGTCGCCGCCGGCGCAGGCCTCGGCCTTCGGATCATCGGCGTGACGCCCCGTCGCCGGTGGGCCTGGATGGGCGATGTCCGCTGAAGCGGCGGCGTCGCCGGTCAAGACGGCGCGCGTCGACGATCGGAAGGCCAAAGAACGGGGCGAGGGAGACCGGGTCGTCGCTGTCATCGTGACGTACGGCGATCGCCGGCGCCTTTTGGAGCAGGTCCTCGACGGCGTCCTGAACGAAGGTGTGGCCCGGGCGGTCGTCGTCGACAACGCGGCAACGTGGGACGTGGCCTCGACCTTGACGACGCGGTACGGCGGGTCCGTGGACGTCATCGGGATGGGTTCCAACACGGGCCCCGCGAAAGGATTTGCGGTTGGGATCGTTCGGGCACTCGACCTCGGCGCCAACTACATCCTCTTGCTCGACGACGACAACCGCCCGCGACCCGGAATGGTTCAGGAGCTCCTTACGACGTTCCGGACCCAGTCGAGGGTCACACCCCTCGACCTCCTCGCCCTCGTGCCATTGCGGCCCGGGTGTTATCCCGGTGTGGAGTACCTCCTCGCGGGGGAAGGGAACCCCCGTCCCGACAGTTTCCGTGGGCTCCACATCCTCGACGCCCATCAGAGGCTCTGGCGCCGAACACCGTGGGGCCGGCCCCGGCCACCTCGCGTCATGCCCGAGCTGATCGAGCTGCAGGTGGCGTGC
>DAOTYQ010000117.1:0-1537 GCA_034434735.1 Chloroflexota bacterium | reverse complement strand
CCCCGGCCAGGCGCTCGTCCGGTGACGCAGATGTCCGGAGCGGCCGCGCCTTGGCGGGCGGGATCGGGTCCGGCGAGCACGATCGTGGGCTGGGCCGGGCGCGCTGGCGGCCCGGACGCGTCGTCGTGCTCACCGAGTGGGAATCTGGCCGGCTCGCTCGGCCGACGGCCGCCCGTGGCGGGTGCCGCCATCGATGGCCCGCGCCTCCGAATGGCGAAGGCCGGCTCGCTCGGCCGACGGCCGCCCGTGGCGGGGCGACCGGCGCGCCGGGGCCACGACCGGTCGGCGGACCCAACGGCTCCGACCCGGACCGCCTCGCCTGCCAGGCCGTGCGACGCCGCCCCCGACCCCGACCGCCTCGCCCGCCTGCCCGTGCGGCGTCGCCCCCGACCCCGACCGCCTCGCTGGCCAGCCCGACCGGCGTCGCCCACTCGAGCCCGCGCTCGGCCCCACGCGCCTCCTCGCCGCCCTCGGCCGGCTACGATCCCGTGCCATGACATCCGCCGGTCGCGAGACCCCGCCGTCGTACCACGCACCCGCGGGGCGGGTGCGGGCCGCCGCTCCGCGACCCGTGGTCGTCGCGGCCGCCGACGCGGGCTCGAACTCGGTCCACCTCCTCGTCGCCCGCCTCGCTGCGGAACGGGTCAGCGTGTTGGCCGACGAGTCCGTCTTTCTCGGGCTCGGCGAGGCCGCCGAGCGTGGTTGGTTCGGACGCGAGCTCCGGACGGCCCTCGTCGAGACCCTCCTCGGCCAGGTGGAGCGGGCCCGCGCGCTCGGTGCCGGCGCGATCGCCCTGGTCGGGACCGAGCCGCTGCGCCGGGCGGCCGACGCGGCCCGGGTCGTCGTCGAGGTCGAGCGATCGAGCGGCCTCCCTCTGGCCGTCCTCTCCCAGGCCGAGGAGGGCCTGCTCACGCTCCTCGGCGTGAGCGGCGGCCGGCCGGTCCTGGTCGAGACCCACGTCGTCGACATCGGCGGCGCGAGCTGCCAGATCGTCGAGGCGGGACCGGGCGTGGCTCCGACGTGCGTCGGTCTGGCCGTCGGGTCGGCGCGGTTGACGGCGGCGGTCGTCCGGCACGACCCGCCGACCCGACGGGAGTGGGGGCTCCTCAAAGAGCGGGCCCGGCAGCTCGTAGCGACGGCGCTGCGCCCTGCCCGGCGAGATGGCCCGGGAGCGGCCCCGGCCCGGCTCGTCGTGGTCGGGGGGACGGCGACGAATCTGGGTCGACTCGTGCCCGACGGGATCACGGCCGAGGACGCCGGTCGGACCCTGACGCCGGCCCTCGTCGACGCGGCGGTCCGGGTCCTCCTGGGCGCGCCGGCGGAGGTCGTCGCCGAGCGGTTCGCCCTCCGGCCCGCCCGAGCCCGAGTCCTGCCGGCGGGAGCGGCCATCCTCCTCGCCCTCTTCGATCACTACGGCGTCTCGGGGGCGGAGATCTCGGCGGCCAGTCTTCGGGAGGGGCTCGTGACGGCTCTGGAGCGGGCCGGTCGTGGCTGGCGCGACCGGCTGCCGGAGCTGGTGAGCGGCGGGGTCGTGCCG
>DAOTYQ010000116.1:0-12361 GCA_034434735.1 Chloroflexota bacterium | reverse complement strand
TCCGGATCGCCGTTCGCGACGAGGGGATCGGCATCCCCCGCGACGCCCAGGCCCGGATCTTCGAGCGCTTCTACAAGGTCGACCGCGCCCGCCCGCGCGGCGGCGGCACCGGGCTCGGGCTCGCCATCGCCCGGCACATCGTCGAGGCCCACGGCGGGCGGATCTGGGTCGAATCGGAGGAGGGACGCGGCTCGACCTTCTTCGTCCTCCTTCCGACGGGAGAGGGCTAGCTCAGGGAACCGGGCGGATCCGTCGGCTGAGGGCGACAGGGCCGAGCCGCCCGGACCTCTCCATGGAAGTCCGTCGGCGCTGTTAGAGCGGTTCGCGTCCAGCGTGCTCGAGCTGGCCGGCCAGCGCCCGCACCTCATCGGTCGAGAGGTTGCCGGTCAGAACGGGGAGGTAGTGCTCCTCCTCGGCGAGGTGGACCCGGACGATGGCGAAGAGACGGTAGAGGACCCGCCGCAGGGCGAGGAGGTCACCCTTCGACGGCCCAGTCGGACCGATCCGGGCGACGAGGCTCGGGCTCGAGGGTCGACCGAAGGGCCGGCGCGCTGAGGCGGTCGAGGTCCTCGGCGGCGGCCAGCAGGGTCTGGATGTGGGGGATGATTTCGGCCTGATGCTGGTGGGCTGTCGTCTCGAGGGGAGTCACGGTGGAACCTCGCTGTCGGTCGGCGGTACGGCACCCAGCTCGCTTCCCGGAGGCGAGCTGATCGCCCCCTCTACCGACGCTGCGAAGTGAGCTTCGGCCCCAAGCAGAACGTCCGACGGAACCCTTGGGGCCGCAGACCCCGGTCCGCTCCGTGATCGACCGTGTCGGGCGGCCCCTACCCCTCGGGCGGGCGCCGATCCGACGGCGCGCCGGCGCGACCCGAAGTCACGCGCGCGGGAGGTCCCGAGGTCCCGTCAGCGTAGTCCACCCGGCCCTAGAGCCGGCGCCGGTCGGGTCGGCACCATCCCGGCAGCGCCGGGATGCCCCGGCTGGCATGCCCGGCGGCTACGGACCAGTCGACCGCTCAGGAGCGAGGTAGATGGTGGCCAGAGACCGCAGCGATCCCCGCCTCCCCGACCTGCCTCCGTCCGCGACGGACCCCGTCCCGGCCGGTCGCCCGGCCCCAGCACCGGCAAGCGACCCGGCGCTCGAGCCCGCCGGCGCCCCGGAGGAGGCGCCGGGCCCCAACGGCCACCTCTCCCGACGTGACGTCCTGCGCGGCACGGCCCTGACCGTCCTCGGCGTCGGCGCGTCGGTGGCGGCGATCACGAGCGCCCGAATTGCGCCTCGCCAGCCCGATCCCACCGGTCCGTCGACCATTCGCGAGCTCCCCGAACCGGCGACGATCCCGACCGACGAAGCGGCCGATCCCCTCCTGCGGATGCAGGCCGACCTCCGCCGCGCCCTCGCCAAGCCGGTCGAGGAGCGGCGCTGGACGATGGTCATCGACACCCGCAAGTGCGTCGGCTGCCACGCCTGCACCGTCGCCTGCATCGCCGAGAACAAGCTCCCACCCGGCGTCGTCTATCGCCCCGTCGTGGAGGAGGAGTGGGGCGAGTACCCGAACGTCCAGATCCGCTTCTTCCCGCGACCCTGCATGCAGTGCGACGAGCCGCCGTGTGTCCCCGTCTGTCCCGTGAACGCGACCTGGGTGCGGCCCGACGGGATCGTCGCCATCGACTACGACCGCTGCATCGGCTGCCGCTACTGCGTCGTGGCCTGTCCCTACGGTGCACGGACGAGCGACTTCGGCCACAACTACACCGATGACACCCCGGAGCTCCAGCCGTACGAGACGTTGCCGAATCACGAGTACGGCGCCGCCTGGAACCGAGCCGAGCACGGCTCGCCGATCGGCACCGCCCGAAAGTGCCACTTCTGCCTCCACCGCCTCGAGCAGGGCATGCTCCCCCAGTGCGTGACGAGCTGCATCGGCCGGGCCACGTACTTCGGCGACGCCAACGACCCCGAGAGCCTCGTCGCCGAGCAGGAACGCCAGCCGAACCGGATCAAGCTCCTCGAGGAGTACGGGACGAAGCCTCGAGTCAGCTACCTGGTGTGAGGGCCGAGCGATGACGACCACGACCATCTCGAGCGCCACCGGCTTCCTCGGCGGCTGGACGAAGCGGCGAACCCTCCGCGCCCTGACGGTCCTCTGCCTGGTCGCCCTCGCCGTCGGCGCCGTCGGCGTCGTCGAGAAGTTCGCCACCGGCGAACGACTGGCGGGCTACGGCAGCTACGTCCCCTGGGGCCTCTGGGTTGCCCTCTACTTCCATGCCGTCGGCATCTCGGGCGGCGTCTTCGCCGTCGGGGCGATCGGGTATCTGGCCGGCGTCCCCGGCCTCCGGGAGCACTTCCGGCTGACCATCTGGATCGCGGCGACGGCCCTCCTCATCGGCATCGCGGCGATCTGGATGGATCTCGGCCAGCAATGGCGCTTCTACCGGATCCTCGTCGACCCGAACTTCACCTCGATGCTTGGCTTCAACTCCTGGATGTACGTCTTCTTCCTCGCCAGCCTGGGGCTCCTCTTCCTGTTGTCCTTCAACAAGCCGACCCCAGGCGCCCTCAACGACCGCTCCGGCTGGCTCGTGCCGCTCATCTTCCCGGCCCTCCTCATGGCCATCGCCTTCCCGAGCCAGAGCGGCGCCGTCTTCGGGGTCGTCGACGCGAAGCCGTACTGGACGGCGTCGCTCCTGCCGATGCTCTTCCTCGCCTCGGCCATTACTGCCGGGGCTGCCGTCCTCCTCCTCGCCCACACCTTCGTCGCCCCGGAGGGCACGCCGGCCTCGGCCGAGCCCCTGCGGCTCCTCCGCCGGATCACCATCGGCGGCGTGATCGCCTACTTCGTCCTCGAGTTCGCCGAGTACAGCGTCGCCCTCTGGGCCCCGGCCTCGGACGCGCGGGCCTCGCTCGAGCTCGTGCTGTTCGGACCCTTCTGGTGGACCTTCTGGATCGTCCACCTCGCCGGCGCCATCGTCGCCGTGCTCCTCCTCGCCCTCGGTCGGCAGATGCCGATCATCGGAACCGGCGCCTTCCTCGTGGCGGTGACGTTCATCAGCGCCCGCCTGAACATCCTCGTCCCCGGCCAGGCGGTGGAGCAGCTCCGAGGACTCGCTGCGGCGTTCACCCACGAGCGCCTCTCCTACCACTACGTGGCGACGATGAACGAGTACCTCGTCGCCATCTTCTTGAGTGCCCTCGGGGCCGCCATCGTCATCGCCGGGATCGTCCTTTTGCCCCGCCTGGGAACGAAGTCACGGAGTCGAGCATGAGCGACCGCGCCCGCCGGCCGGCCGAATCGCCGCAGCCGATGGAGCCTACTTCGCAGGGCCAGTCCTTCGATCCCGCCCGCCGTCGGTTCCTCCGCCAGTCGGCCTTCCTTGGCGGCGGCCTTCTCGCCGCGGCCCTCGGCGGCGAGCGGGCCGCTCACGCGGTCCAGGCCTCCATCCTCGGCGGCTCGAGCCGGCCAACCGTCCCCTACGAGTTCGGCGACCCCGAGCACACCATCTACTCGGTCTGCATGAACTGCAACACCGGCTGCGGGGTGAAGGTCAAGATCCAGGACGGCCTCGTCGCCAAGATCGACGGCAGCCCCTACAACCCCTGGTCGCTCTTCCCCCACCTGCCCATGGCGAGCTCGCCCGACGAGGCGGCGAAGGTCGACGGCGCCATCTGCCCGAAGGGCCAAGCGGCGATCCAGACCGTCTACGACCCGTACCGGATCCGCCGCGTCCTCAAACGGGCCGGCCGGCGAGGCGAGAACCGCTGGCAGACGATCTCGTTCGAGCAGGCGGTCCAGGAGATCGTCGAGGGCGGACGGCTCTTCGCCCACGTCCCCGGCGAGGAAAACCGGGAGGTCGAAGGGTTGCGCTCGATCATGGCCCTCACCGACCCGGGCCTCGCCAAGGCGATGGCCGCCGACGTCAAGGCGATCCTCGACGAGAAGGACCGGGCCAAGAAGGAGGAGCTCGTCGCGAGTTTCAAGGCGAAGTACGCGGCGAACCTCGACGTCCTCATCGATCCCGACCACCCCGACTTGGGGCCAAAGAACAACCAGTTCGTCATGGCCTGGGGGCGGCTCAAGGGTGGACGGGGCGACCTCATGAGGCGCTTCGGGGCCGGCTTCGGAACCGTCAACCTCCACGGCCACACGACGGTCTGCCAGGGCTCCCTCTACTTCACCTGCAAGGCGATCAGCGAGCAGTACGAGGCCGGCAAGTTCACCGGTGGCCAGAAGTTTTACTGGCAGGCCGACACCGAGAACGCCCGCTACATCCTCTTCGTCGGGGCGAACCTCTTCGAGGCGAACTACGGACCGACGAACCGGACGGTCCGGCTAACCGAGAACCTCGCCACCGGCCGGACGCGGATCGCCGTCGTCGATCCGCGCTTCTCGAAGCTCGCCTCGAAGGCGGAACGCTGGCTACCCATCAAGCCGGGGGAGGACGCCGCCCTCGCCTTGGCCATCATCCGCTGGCTCATCGAGAACGACGGCTACGACGCCCGCTTCCTGCGGGCCGCCAACAAGGCCGCGGCGACGGCGAACGGCGAGACGTCGTGGACGAACGCCACCTGGCTCGTCGAGATCCGGGACGGGGTGCCGGGCAAGTTCGTTCGAGCCGCCGATCTCGGGATCGTCGAACCCGAACGGCGGAGCATCCCCGACCCGAAGGACCCGTCGAAGACGATCGAGTACGAGGAGAAGTTCTTCGTCGTCCTCCGCGACGGCGTCCCCGTCCCCGTCGACCCGAACGACACGACGACGCCGGTGGAGGGCGACCTCTTCGTCGACACCGAGATCGCTGGCGTTCGGGTCAAGAGCGGGCTCCAGCTCCTTCGGGAGTCGGCCGAGCAGCACAGCATCGAGGAGTGGTGCCAGATCGCCGGGGTCGACCCGGCCGACGCCGTCCACGTCGCTCGCCAGCTCGCCGTCCACGGGAAGCAGGCGGCCGTCGATATCCACCGCGGCCCGGCCCAGCACACGGACGGCTTCTACAGCGTCCTTGCCTGGATGAGCGTCAACATGCTCCTCGGCAACTTCGACTGGAAGGGCGGCATGGTGAAGCCGACGACGTACGCCTACGACGGCTCGAAGGGCGGCGTCTTCGACCTGAAGACCGTTCCGGGCGCGATCTCGACCTTTGGCATCAGCTCGATCCGTCACGAAGTCGCCTACGAGAAGACGACCCTCTTCGACGGCTACCCGGCGAAGCGGAACTGGTACCCCCTTGCGAGCGATGTCTATCAGGAGATCGTCCCGAGCATCGGCGAGGCGTATCCGTATCCGGTCAAGGCGCTCTTCCTCTACATGGGTACCCCGGTCTACGCTCTGCCGGCCGGCCAGACGAACGCCGCCGTCCTCACCGACGTCGAGAAGCTGCCGCTCTTCTTCTGCAGCGACATCACCATCGGGACGACGAGCGTCTACGCCGACTACATCTTCCCCGACCTGACCTGGCTCGAGCGCTGGGAGTTCCACGGCTCCCATCCGAACATGCCGAACAAGGTCCAGCCCGTCCGCCAGCCGGCCGCGGCGCCGATCCCGGAGACCTGCACCGTCTATGGCGAGGAGATGCCGATCAGCTTCGAAGCGCTCCTCCTCGGGCTCGCCGAGTGGCTCGGCCTGGCCGCTTTCGGCCCGAACGCCCTCGGCGAGGGCCGCGATCTCAAGCGGCCGGAGGACTACTACCTCCGGGCGGTCGCCAACCTCGCCGCCGGCGAGAAGCCCGACCTCGCCGACGCCGTCGCGCCGGCGAGCGAGCGGGAGATCGAAATCTTCGTCGCCGCCCGGTCGCACCTTCCGAGGAGCGTCTTCGATCCGGAGCGGTGGCGTCGGATCGTCGGCGACGACCTCTGGCCGCGGGTCGTCACGATCCTCAATCGCGGCGGCCGCTTCGAGGAGCACGCCAAGGGCTTCGACGGCGACCGGCTCGCTCACCCCTACGGCAAGCTCCTCAACCTCTACCAGGAAAAGACCGCGTCCTACCGCCACAGCGGGACCGGCGAGCCGTACCCGGGCGTCGCCGTCTACCTCCCCCAGCGCGACTACGCCGGTCGCGAGCTCACCGAGCTGGCCGACGGCTACGACCTCGCCCTCATCACCCACCGGGTCATCACCCAGACGAAGAGCCGAACCATCGGCAATTACTGGCTGACGGCCATCATGCCCGAGAACGCCGTCCTCATGAACCCGGCCGACGCTGCGCGGCTCGGGCTCCGAGACGGGCAGCTCGTTCGGGTCGAGAGCGCGACGAACCCCGACGGGGTCTGGGACCTGGGCAACGGCTGGCGCAAGCCGATGGTCGGCAAGCTCAAGCTCACCCAGACGATCCGACCGGGCGTCGTCAGCTTCGCCCTCGGCTTCGGCCACTGGGCGACCGGGGCGGAGGACGCGGTCATCGACGGGGTCGTCGTGCCGGGCGATCCGCGACGCCGGACCGGGATCCATGCCAACGCGGCGATGTGGACGGATCCGGCCCTCCGCCACACGACCTGTCTCGTCGATCCGGTCGGGGGGAGCGTGAGCTTCTACGACACGAAGGTCCGGATCGTCGCCGCCTGAGCCCCGACCCGGGCACGACCGGACCCACGGCCGCCCGCACCAGCCGAGGGAGCCAACTGTTGTTCAGATCGTCGGCGGCGATCCCGCGCCTCAGTCGAGGGCCGGCTTTCGGGCTCGGATGATGGCCGCGAACATCCCATCGGCGACCTCGTGGGTCGGCCGGATCGAGACGTCGGTCAGACCCACGGCCCGCAGCCCGGCCTCGTACTCGGCGAAGGAGAGAGCCCCGGCGATGCAGCCGACGTAGCTCCCCCGCGCTGCCCGCTCGGTCGGCCCCAGGTCGTCTCGGGCGACGACGTCCGCCACCCCGACCCGACCGCCGGGCCGCAGGACCCGGGCGATCTCGCGGAGGACCGCCGGCTTGTCCGTCGAGAGGTTGATGACGCAGTTGCTGATGACGACGTCGACCGAGGCGTCGGGGAGCGGCACGGCCTCGATCCGGCCCTCGAGGAAGGCGAGGTTGGCGACCCCGGCCTCGGCGGCGTTCCGCCGGGCGAGCTCGAGCATCTCCGGCGTCATGTCGACCCCGTAGGCGAAGCCCGTCGGGCCGACTCGTCGGGCCGAGAGGAGGACGTCGATCCCGCCGCCGGACCCGAGGTCGAGGACGACCTCGCCGGGCCGAAGCTCGGCGACGGCCGTCGGGTTCCCGCAGCCGAGGCTCGCCAGGCGAGCGGCCTCGGGCAAGAGCTCTGCGTCGGCGGCCTCGTAGAGGCCGGGCCCGAAGGCGATCGCGCGATGATCGACGAGCTCGCCAGTGGCGAGGCGGGCCGCACCGGTGTCGCCGTCGGCCCCGCAGCCGCAGTCGGTCGGCCCGCAGCAGGCGGCCACGGGGAGGGAGCGCGGTGCGGGCCCGGCGTCGGTGCCCACGGCCGGAGCGTCGGTGCCCACGGCCGGAGCGTCGCCGCCCGGCACCCCCGAGGACGCGCTCGCTGGGGACTCCCCGAGGACGGCCCGCGCGGCCTCGGCGTATCGGCGGCGGACGAGCTCGACAAGCGGATCGTCGGGGTTCGCCCCCATCGCCGGCGGGTCGAGGGGATCGTGGGTCTGGCCGGGGTCCTGCATTCGAGGTGCTCCTTTCTGCGGTCGAGACGGCCCGATCGTAGGGGCTGTATCGATGCTTGTCAATATAGACGGCAGTCGATATGCTGATCCGGTGACCGACCTCCAGACGCCGAGCCGCCCAGAGCGCCTCCCTGGCTCGACCGCAGCGCCCCGGGCTCGACGAGGCGCCGGCTGCGCCGCCCAGGCCGCCGTCACCCGCGGCGCCATCACCGCCCCCGCCGACCCCGACGTTCGACTCCTCGCCGCCCTCGCCGACCCGATCCGCCTCGGGATCGTCCGTCAGCTCGCCGATTGCGGGTGGGTCTGCGTCTGCGACCTCGACGCCTGCCGACGGGTCAGTCAGCCGACGGTCTCCCACCACCTCCGGGTTCTCCGGGAGGCCGGCCTCGTCCGGACCGAGCGCCACGGGACGTGGATCTACTACGCCCTCGAGCCAGCCGCCCTCGATGGGCTCGAGCGGATCATCCGGAGCCTTCGGCCGGCCCTGCCGGCGGCCCCGGCTACGAGCGACCCCGGGCAGCCGCGCGGTCGACGCCTCCCGGTCGTCGAGGCCACGGCCCCGTCGGCGTCGGCGCCGAGGGTGCGCCGGCGCCCCACGACCTAGCCGCCGGCGCCAAGCTCCGGGGCGGCCGCCACCCGGCCCCGCCGCGCTCGGTTCGACTCGGCGACGATCTCGGCCAGGATCCCGACCGCGATGTCGACCGCCGTCCGTCCCCCGAGATCGAGCCCGACCGGAGCGTGGATCCTGGCGAGATCGGTCTCACCGAGCCCGACCGCCCGGAGCCGCTCGAGACGCGCTTCGTGCGTCCGCCGGCTTCCCAAGGCGCCGACATACCAGGCCCCGCGGCGGAGCGCGGCGACGATCGCCGGGTCGTCGAACCGGGCGTCGTGGGCGAGGGCCACGACGATGCTCTCGGCGTCGAGACCGGCCGCCTCGGCGAGCTCATCGGCCCAACCGAGGAGGAGGACGTCCGCCTCGGGAAATCGCTCCCGGGTCAAGAAGGCGCTCCGGGCGTCGATGACGACCGTTCGGAAGTCGAGGGCGTGGGCGAGTCGCACGAGCTCGACCGCGATCTCGCCCGCTCCGACGACGATGAGCCGGGGTGGCGGCGGCAGGACCTCGACGAAGAGCTCCGCGCCGCCGAGCGAGACGGTCCGCGAGGCGCCGTCCCGAAGCAGCTCCGCAGCGAGACGATCGAGCGCCGCATCGAGGGCCGGGTCGCCGAGGCTTCCCGCCTCGATCCCCGTCGATCCAAGGACGACCCGCGACCACGGCGGCCCCGCCCGCTCGACGGGTAGCGGCGTCGCGACGACGACCGAGCGCCCGGCGGCCGCCGCCTCCAGGAGCGCGTCGGGGACGTCCGGCTCGACGAGGACATCGACGCCCCCACCGCAGGCCACGCCTGCCTCCGCTGCCTCGGCGTCACCGAACGCGAGCCGAACGACCTCCCGGTATCGGCCGCGTCGAGCGGCGAGGATCGCCGCAGCCGCCCAGCCCTCGAAGCAGCCCGCCGACACGGCCCCGGCGAGGCGGCCGTCGTCGGCGACGAGGAGCGTGCTGCCGACACCAAAGGGCGACGGACCGATGGTTCGAACGACGACCGCTCGACCGACGCCGAGGCCAGCCGTACGCCAGCGCCGGGCGAGCTCGAGGCTTCGGCGCATGATCGTCACCGACCCGCGACCCGTCGGGGCGGCGCTTTCGAATCAGCCAGCCGGCTCAGCCGGCCGCGTCGAAGCGCCCGTCACGACCCGACCGTCTGCCCGGCCGCCTCGGCCAGCCAGCCGGCGATCTCGCCCGCCGACGGGACCCGGCCCACGCTGACGACCCGGCCGTCGATGACGAGCCCCGGCGTCGAGAGGACGCCGTAGGCGAGGATGGCGGCGTAGTCGGAGACCTTTCGGACCTCGGCCTCGACCCTCGCGAGCTCGACGGCGCGCTCCGTTTCGCGCTCGAGCCGAAGGCAATTGATGCAACCCGGTCCGAGGACCTCGATGCGGATCATGGCACGCTCCTTTCTCGCGTCGCAGGTTCACAATCCGAGGGCGTTGAAGAGGAAGCCGACGGCGAGGATCCCGGCCACGACGACGGCGGCGAAGACCGCGATGAGGCGGGGCTGGATGACCCGCCGCAGGATGACGAACTCGGGCAGGCTGATGGCGACGATGGCCATCATGAAGGCGAGCGTCGTCCCCAGCGGCAGGCCCTTGCCCAGGAGCGCCTCGACGATCGGGATCGTGCCGGCGGCGTTCGAATAGAGCGGGATGGCAATTGCGACGACGATCGGCACCGCGAGCGGGTTCGAGCGGCCGCCGAGCTCGACGACGAGGTCGGTCGGGACGTAGCCGTGGATGAACGCCCCGACCCCGATCCCGACCAGGACGTACGGGAGGACCCTGCGGACCAGGTCCCGGGTGTACGACCACGCGTCGCGCAGGCGCTGCTCGAGCGAGGGCCGGAGCTGGAGCGAGGTCGCACCGCCCCCGGCCCGGACGCTCAGGACCCACGGCTCGACCCAGCGTTCGACGCCGAGCCGGCCGAGCACGAGTCCACCCCCGATGGCGACCGCCAGGCCGGCGGTCATGTATAGGAGCGCCACGTCCGGCCCGAAGAGCCCCCACAAGAGGACGAGGGCGACCTCGTTGACCATCGGCGAGCTGATCAGGAAGGCAAAGGTGACGCCCATCGGGATCCCGGCTTCGACAAAGCCGATGAAGAGCGGGACGGCCGAGCACGAGCAGAACGGGGTGATGATCCCGAACGCCGCCGCCGCGATCGTCCCGGCGAGCGTCCCGCGCCCGGCCAGGGCCGCCCGGACCCGCTCCGGCGGGAAATAGCTGCGCAGGAAGGTCACGACGGTGACGATCCCGAGGAGCAGGAGGAGGACCTTGGGGACGTCGTAGAGGAAGAAGGCGACAGCCTCGCCCAAGTGCGAGCCGCGCTCGAGGCCGAGTAGCTCGAAGGCCGCCCAGGAGGCGAGCGGCAGGTTGACGAACCAGGCGACGAGCCAGAGGGCGGCGCCGACCGGGACCACGAGGCCGAGGGGCGGCCGCCAGCGGGGGAGGGCGAGCCCCGTCATCGCAGGAGCCCCGCCAGGGTCGCGAGGGCGGCGCGGCACGCCTCCTCGTCGCGCTCGTAGTAGACCCGTCGCGAGTCGACGCTGCCCCGGACGGCCCGGACGAGGCCGGCCTGCCGGAGCCGGGCGAGGTGGTTGCTGACGTTGTTCTGCCGTTCCCCGAGGGCCGCCGCCAGCTCGCAGACGCAGTGCGGGCCGCCCCGGAGGAGGGCGAGGATCCCGGCCCGGGTCCGATCGGCCAGGAGGGTCGCGACCTCGACCGGCCGGCCGACGTCGGGTGCCGGGAGATCGAGCCGGAGATCCGGGAGAACCGGGAGCATCGGCGTCGCCCTCCGTGGCATCGGTCTCATGCGAGGAGGATCCAGGCCCGCTGGATCGCCAGCGCCACCAGGGCGACCGCGAAGATGCGGGCCAGTGCCGCCGAGCTCACCTTGCGAGCCGTGAACCGCGCCCCGAGCCAGGAACCGACGGTCGCGGCGATGGAGGTCACGAGGACGGTCGGCCAGTCGAAGCGCGCCGTAGAGAGGTGGGCGACGAACGCCGAGAAGGAAGGCAGGGTCACCGCCACGGAATTGGTTGCTGCCGCCAGCCGCGCCGAGTAGCCGACGAGGGTGAGGGTGGGCATGAGGAGAAAGCCCGGCCCCACCCCGAGAAAGCCGGCAAAGACCGAGATCGGACCGGCGGCCAGGGCTGCCCTGATCCGGGTCCCCCAGCCGATCTGGGCGACGGCCTCGGCCGCCGCCGGCTTGGGAAGGAGCATCCGGAGGGCGAGGAAGACGAGGACGCCCACGTAGATCCACCAGACGACCTCGGTCGAGGCGAACTGGAGGAGCCAGACGCCGAGGGGCGCGCCGATGGTCGTGAGGACCACCAGGACGAGGGCGCCCTGGCGATCGACGAGCCGTGCCCGCCAGAAGGCGATGGCGCCGCTGATCGCCGTCAACCCGTTGAGCAGGAGGGCCCACGGCTGGATGACGTCCTTGAGATCGAAGCCGAAGAGGCCGAGCACCGGGATGGCGACGAAGGCGACGCCCAGGCCGAGCATCCCCGAGAGGAAGGAGAGGCCGAAGAGGAGGATCGTGAGCAGGACCAACATCTCAGGGCCAAGTGTGTCAGTCTTGGCTGATAGAGCGCATGTGACGAGGTGCTTCGATCGCAGGGCCGAGTGGTCCGTCGAATCCGGTCCCTCCTACCTTGCGGAGGTCTACCGTCCGGCCGAATCCCGAGGCGCGACGCCCGTTACCGACCCCCGCCCTCGTCCGCCCCCGCCGCCGCCAGCCGGACCAACCCGATGGCCGTCGCCTTCACCTCGGCTTCCACCGGCCGCCCCGGCGCTAGGCCGAGCTCGACGACCGCCGGTCGCGTCACCGCCGCCACGAGCCGGACGCCGCCGACGTCGATGCCGACCCGGACGACGGGGCCGTGGGGCTCGAGGCCGACGACCCGGCCGACGAGCCGGTTCCGGGCGCTCGAGCCGCGCCCTCCCTCCCCGAAGCCGGCCGTCCCTTCGCTCGCTGCCGCCCCCCGAACGGCGGCCAGGAGGACGTCCTCGGCCCGGATGAAGAGGAGGACCCGGTCGCCCGGCCCCGCATCCCCGATCGCCGTCAGTCGAAGCCCGTCTACCGCCACCGCCGCCAGTCCGTCCTCGACCGTGACGACCCGCCCGGC
>DAOTYQ010000115.1:0-33407 GCA_034434735.1 Chloroflexota bacterium | reverse complement strand
AGGGCCCCAAGGGCGCCGGCGTCTGCTACGTCCGGCGGGGCGTCCACATCCTCCCCCAGCAGCAGGGCGGGAGCCAGGAGCGATACCGTCGGGCGGGTACCGAGGACGTCGCGGCCGTGGTCGGCATGGCCGTCGCCTACGACCTCGCCTGCGCCGAGCGGGAGACGGTCGGGCCGCGCCTCCGCCGAGCCGGAGAGCGCCTGGCGCGGGTGCTGGCGGCCGAGCCGGGCATCGAACGGACGGGCCACCCGACGGATCGCCTGCCGGGCCTCGTCTCGGTCGTCGTGCCGGGGATCGACGGCGCCGAGCTCGTCATGGCCCTCGACCTGGCCGGGATCGCCGTCTCGACCGGGTCGGCCTGCACGACCGGCTCGACGGAGCCGAGCCACGTCCTGACGGCCATGGGCTATCCCGCCGACGAGGCCCGAGGGGCCCTCCGGATCTCGCTCGGGCGGACGACGACTGAGGCCGAGATCGAGCGAGCGGCCCTCGAGATCCGGGCCGCCATCGCCCGCTTCCGGAGCGCCGAAGCGGCCCCCGCCGGATCGGCCGGCCGCGAGCCGGTCCGACTCGGCCGGGACGAGGCCGACGCGCGACGCCTCGACCCCGTCAGGGAGGCGCCGTGACCCGAGTCCTCGTCGCCATGTCGGGCGGGGTCGACTCTTCGGTGGCGGCCGCCCTCGTCCGCGAGTCCGGCGCCGAGACCGTCGGCGTCTGGCTCCGCCTCCACGGCGTCGCCGACGTCGCCTCGGAGTTCCGTCGCTCCTGCTGTTCGCTCGATGCCGCCGACGACGCTCGACGGGTCGCCGCCCAGCTCGGGATCCCGTTCTACATCCTCAATCTCGAGGCCGAGTTCGCGGCCGGCGTCCTCGATCCCTTCGCCGACGCCTACCTGGCCGGTCGGACCCCGAGCCCCTGCATCGAGTGCAACAGCGTCGTCAAGTTCGGGGCGCTCCTGGGTCGGGCCCGAGCCAGATTCGGCTGCGAGGCCGTGGCGACCGGCCACTACGCTCGCCTCGAGACCGTCGCCGGGCCGAACGGGCCCGAGGTTCGCCTCCTGCGCGCCCGCGACGCCGAGAAGGATCAGACCTACTTCCTCTACGGCCTGGGCCAGGAGCAGCTCCTCCACGTCCGCTTCCCCCTCGGCGCCCTGACGAAGGCCGAGGTCCGGGCCATCGCCCGCCGCCTCGGCTTGGCGACGGCCGAGAAGCCCGACAGCCAGGAGCTCTGCTTCGCGCCCGGTGGCGACCACCGGGCCGTCCTCGCCGAGCGACGGGGCTGGCGACCCGAGCCGGGACCCGTCGTCGACGCCGACGGGCGGGTCGTCGGTTCCCACTCGGGGGCGGCCGCCTTCACCGTCGGTCAGCGGCGGGGCCTCGGCCTCGCCCTCGGCGAGCCGCGCTTCGTCGCCGGGGTCGACCCGGCTCGGAATCTCATCCAGCTCGGGCGGCGGGAGGACCTCGAGGCGCGGCGGATCTGGCTCGAGGCCGTCTCCTTCGTCGCCGGGCGACCCCCCGAGGCCGGCCCGGACGGCGTCATGCGGGCCGAGGTCCGGATCCGGCATCGCGGTCGCCTGGCGCCGGCTCGGCTCCGCCCGGTCGGATCTGCGTCCGAGGCGGCGGAGCGCGCTCGAGGCACGGCCTTCGGTGCGACGACCTGGCTCGTCGAGCTCGACGAACCCGTCTGGGCGCCGGCGCCGGGGCAGGCCTGCGTCTTCTACGTCGGCGACGTCGTCCTCGGTGGGGGACGGATCGTCCGGGCCGAGACGGCCCGGCCGGCGGGGCTGGAGTCGGCCCTGGTAGCGGCGGGAGCGGACTGATGGAGCCGGCCGTCGTCGTCGCCGTCGTCCTCGGCGTCTTCCACTCGGCCCTCTACGTCCTCCTTCGGGGTCGCTGGGATGGCCGGCTCCCCCTCGTCGTCCTCGTTGCGATCCTCGGCGCCTGGGCGGGCGACGCCGTCGGCCGACGTCTCGGGATCGATCTGCTCCGGCTCGGCGACGTTCGGCTCGTCAGCGCCTCGCTCGTCGCCTGGGCCGGGATCGGCCTCGTCGAGCTCGTCGCCGTCCTGGGCCCCGAGCGGAGGCGGACCTGATGGGCGGGCGGCCGGGATCTCGGGCGGGTCGCGCCCGGCGTGCCGCCGCCGGGGAGCGGCCGGAGGAGGGCCTGCCGAACCCGCTCCCGTCGACCGTCCGGGGCCCCCTCGCCGGTCTCGTCGACCTCGCCGCCGCCCTCCGCGACCCCGCCTCGCCCGCCTCGACCTTCCTGCGCGGCCTCGCCGCCGGTGCCCTCGTCGGGGCGGCCATCGCCGGCGCCCGCCGCTGGCGGCGACGGCGGCGCCGCTGAGGGGCGGCCGCGACGGCCGGATGGCCCGAGCCCGAGCGGCGCTCGATTCGCTTCGACCAGGCCCGCCTCGCCGGACCAGCCCCACCGCCGTCCCCCATCGGCACCACGCCTCCGCCCGCGAAGCCGGCCCCGGCACCCGGCGGCGCTCCGGTCGGGAAGCCCTTTGGTACCGTTAGGACGATGTCACCGCCAACCCTCGTCCGTGACCCTCGGATCCGCTCGCTCCCGGCGGCCGAGATCCGACGCCGCTTCGTCGACTTCTTCGTCGCCCGCGGCCACACGTACGTGCCGTCGTCCTCGCTCGTCCCCGCCGGCGACCAGACCCTCCTCTTCACGAACTCGGGGATGGTCCAGTTCAAGGACGTCCTCGTCGGAGCCGAACGGCGACCGTACACCCGAGCGGCGAACTACCAGCGCTGCCTGCGGGTCGCCGGCAAGCACAACGATTTCGAGGAGGTCGGCCGCACGCCCCGCCACCACACCTTCTTCGAGATGCTCGGCAACTGGAGCTTCGGCGACTACTTCAAGCGGGAGGCGATCCAGCTCGCCTGGCAGCTCCTGACCGAGGACTTCGGGATCCCCCCGGACCGCCTGGCGGCGACGACGTACACGACCGACGAGGTCGCCTATCGGGTCTGGCGCGACGAGATCGGGCTGCCCGAGGAGCGCATCGCCCGGTGGGGGAATTTCGAGGCCGGCGACGAGAAGAACTTCTGGCGGATGGCCGACACCGGGCCGTCGGGTCCCTGCTCGGAGATCCACTTCGACCGCGGCCCCGAGCTGTCGGAGGGTTCCCACTGCATCCCCGACCACTCGGAGACCTGCCCGCGCTGGCTCGAGATCTGGAACCTCGTCTTCATGGAGTACGAACTCCTCCCGGACCGCTCGCTCCGACCGCTGCCGATGCAGAGCGTCGATACGGGCATGGGCCTCGAGCGGCTCGCCTCCGTGCTCCAGCAGGTTCCCTCGAACTACGACACCGACCTCTTCGCCCCGATCCACGATGCCCTCCGGGAGCTCCTCGGTCACGATCCCGAGGCCTTCGAGCAGGAACGCTTCAGCTACCAGGTCATCGCCGACCACTCGCGGGCGATCACCTTCCTCGTCGCCGACGGGGTCCTGCCGTCCAACGAGGGCCGCGGCTACGTCCTCCGCCGGATCCTCCGCCGGGCCGTCCGTCACGGCCGCCTCCTCGGCCGCCGGGAGCCGTTCCTCGCCCGGACGGCGGCGGTCGTCATCGACCTCATGGCCGACGCCTACCCGCACCTAGCGACGGGTCGGGAGCAGATCCTGGCGACCATCGTCCGCGAGGAGGCCCAGTTCGCCCGGACCCTCGACGCCGGGACCGAGCAGCTCGAGGCCGCCCTCGCCCCCCTCACCGGGTCGGCCCGGGTCGTCGGGCGGCGGCCCGAGGAGCTCCCGCCGGACGCTCCCGTCCTCTCGGGGGAGGTCGCCTTCCGCCTCCACGACACGTACGGCTTCCCCATCGATCTCACCATCGAGCTCGCTGCCGAGGCCGGTGTCCGAGTCGACCGGGCGGGCTTCGAGGCGGCCCTCGCCGCTCAGCGGGAACGCTCCCGGGCCGGGACGAAGGCGACCCTCGGCCGCGCCGCCGCCGCCGCTGGCCGCTACGAGGCGGTCGCCCGCCGAGCCGGCGAAACGGCCTTCCTCGGCTACGAGACCCTGACCGCCGAGGCGCGGGTCGTCGCCATCCTCCGCGGCGACCTCGCCTACGACGAGCTGCGGGCCGTCGGCGAGACCGAGCTCCGATTCCCGCCGGGCGCGGAAGCGGAGGTCGTCCTCGATCGAAGCCCCTTCTACCCCGAGGGCGGCGGCCAGGTCGGCGACCGGGGAACGATCGCCGGCGCCGACGGCGAGGTCCGCTTCGAGGTCCGCGACACGCAGCGGGTCAGCGGCGGCCTCATCGTCCATCGCGGGATCCTCCGCGGCCGGCTCCGGGTCGGCGAGGTCGTCACGGCGGCCGTCGATCCGGTCCACCGGGCCCGGACGATGCGGAACCACACGGCCACCCACCTCCTCCACCGGGCCCTCCGGAACGTGGTCGGCGAGACGGCCCGTCAGGCCGGCTCGCTCGTTGGGCCGGACTACCTCCGCTTCGACTTCCCCTTCGACCGCTCGCTGACCGCCGAAGAGCGACGGCAGGTCGCGGCCGAGGTCCGGCGGATCATCCGCGAGGACCGGCCGGTCCGGATCGAGTACCTGCCATTGGAGGCCGCCCTCGCCGCCGGCGCCGACGCCTACTTCGACGAGAAGTACGGGGCGACGGTCCGGACCGTCCGGGTCGAGGGCTACAGCTTCGAGCTCTGCGGCGGGACCCACTGCCGGGCGACCGGCGAGATCGGGACCTTCCTCATCGTGTCGGAGCGGAGCATCGGCTCGGGGATGCGCCGGATCGAGGCCGTGACCGGGGAAGGGGCCGACGCCCTCGTCGAGCGCCGCTTCGACCTCCTCGAGGCGGTGGCCGAGCGGCTCGAGGCGAACGGCCCGGACGCCGTCCTCGAGCGCCTCGAGGCGGTCCTCGCCGAGCTCCGCGAGACGAAGCGGCGGCTCCGCACGGGCGGCGGCGGGCTCCCCCGACCGGCCGAACTGGCCGCCCGGGCCGAAGAGCTCGGACCGGGCCTCCGCCTCGTCGCCTACGCCGGCCCCTTCGAGTCGATGGACGCCCTCAAGGCGACGGCGAAGGACGTCCGCGGCCTCCTCGGCTCGGGGGTCATCGCCTTCGCCCTCGACGCCGAGGAGCCGCAGCTCTTCGTCACGGTGAGCGACGACCTCGTCGCCCGGGGGGTCTCGGCCGGCGAGCTCGTCCGAGCCGCCGTCGGGCCCCTCGAGGGGAAGGGTGGGGGACGGCCCGAGATGGCCCAGGGCAAGGGGACCCGACGCGAGCGGCTCGACGAGGCCCTGGCGGCGATCCGGCGTGCCCTCCGCGAACGGACCGACGGGCGAGCGTAGCGGGCGATGGCCTTCTGGCGCCGGTTCTGGCCGCGGGAGCAGGCGTCGGGTCCGGCGGCCTGCACGGCCCTCGACGTCGGGACCGAGTTCGCCAAGGCCCTCGTCTTCGAGATCGAGGACGGTCGCGGCATCGTGCGGGGCGTCGGCCGGAAGCGGCAAGGGCTCGCCCACATGCAGTCGGGGACCGTCGCCGACATCGCCGCCGTCGTCGACAACTGCTCGATCGCCCTCGCCGAGGCGGAGGAGATGGCCGGCTTCCGCCCGACCCAGGTCGTCATCGGGATCGCCGGCGAGCTCGTCAAGGGCTTCACGACGAGCCGGAGCCAGGAGCGGAAGCGACCCGAACAGCCGATCGGCGAGGCCGAGCTCCTCCGGCTCATCGACGCCGTCCAGCGCGACGCCCTCGCCGAAGCCGAGCGGGCGATCACCTGGGAGACCGGCCTGCCCCAGGTCGACGTCCGGCTCGTCCACGCCGCCGTCATCGGCGCCGCCATCGACGGCTACCCGGTGACGAACCCGATCGGCTTCCAGGGCCGGCACGTCCGGATCAGCATCTTCAACGCCTTCGCGCCCCTCGTCCACCTGGGCGCCCTCGAGAGCGTCGCCTCCCAGCTCGACCTCGAGCTCCTGACCATCGTCGCCGAGCCGTACGCCGTCGCCCGCGTCCTCGGCAGCGACCAGGTTCGCCAGGCCGGTGGGCTCTTCGTCGACGTCGGCGGCGGGACGACCGACGTCGCCCTCGTCCGGGGCGGCGGGATCGAGGGGACCCGGATGTTCGCCCTCGGCGGACGGGCCTTCACCAAGTCGCTCGCCGATCGGCTCGACCTCCCCTTCCCGCGAGCCGAGCAGCTGAAGGTCGACTACGCCCGCGGGCTGCCGATCCCGGAACGGGAGGCGATCGCAGCCATCGTCGCCGAGGACGTCGAGGTCTGGGCGGCGGGCGTCGAGCTCGTCCTGGAAGAGCTGAGCGGCGGCGACCTGCTGCCGGGTCGGATCTATCTGTGCGGTGGCGGCTCCCACCTGCCCGAGATCCGGGCCGCCCTGGTCGCCGAGCGCTTCTGGAAGCACCTCCCCTTCGCCCGGCCGCCGGAGGTCACGGTCATGACCCCGGCCCTCATCGAGTCCATCACCGATGCCACGGCCCTCCTCGTCGACGCCCAGGACGTCACGCCCATGGGCCTCGCCTACCAGGCCATCGAGCTGTCGGCCGAGGAAGACCCCCTCGAGCTCGCCCTCCGGCGGGTCCTCCGGGCGATGAAGGTCTAGGCTTGACGGCGCCATGACGACGGAGACCGTCATCTACCTCGACGTCGACGACGAGATCACCTCGGCGGCGACCCGGATCCGGGCCAGCGAGGCGAGCCGGCTCGCCCTCGTCGTCCCGCCGGGCTCCCGGATCGCGACCTCGCGGATGAACTTCCGACTCCTGGCCCGCGAGGCCGGGCGGCTCGGCCGACGCCTCGCCGTCGTCGCTCCCGACGCGCCCTCGCGGGCCCTCGCCGCTGCAGCGGGCCTGGAGGTCTATGCCAGCGTCGGCGAGTACGAGGCAAGCCGCGGGACGGCGGGAGGGGGAGGGGTGGGTCGGTCCGTTCCCGGGGCCGAGGTGCCGCGGAGCGCGGCTCGGTCGAGCCGGGAGGTTGCCGCCGGCTCGGCGGCGGCCCGAGCCGAGGCCGGGCCCGACCCGACGCGGGCCTGGGCGGCCCTCGAGGGCGTGGGCGAGGCCGGCGACCGACGGGCGGCGGCCACGACGCTGCCCGCCGGGGGCGGGGTGGGGGAGGGCCTCCCGATCGCTGGCGGCGTCCGGCGGACCGGGCGTCGGGTGCGACCCGTTGCCGTCGTCGTCGGCCTCCTCGTGGGCCTCGTCGCCGTCGGCGGCGTCGCCGGCTACGTCTTCCTCCCCGCGGCGACGGTCCATCTCGTTCCGCGGGTCGACCAGATCGGACCCCTCGAGCTGACCGTCGTCGCCGACCCGAGCGTCGCGGCCGTCGACGTCGCCGCCGCCCGGATCCCGGCGACCCGGGTCAGCATCCCGATCCGGATCGAAGATCGCTTCCCAGCGACGGGGAAGCGGGTCGTGGAGGCGAAGGCGACCGGAACGGTCGTCTTCACGAGTCGGAATACCGGGGCCGAGGTCGAGATCCCGGCCGGGACCCAGGTGTCCACGCCCGGCGGGGTCGTCTTCCGGACGACCCGGCGGGTCGTCGTCCCGAAGGCCACCTTCCTACCGCCGACGCCCGGAGTCGCCGAGGCGCCGGTCGAGGCCCTCGAGGCGGGCCCCGGCGGCAACGTTCCGGCCGGCGCCATCAGCCGGGTCTCGACGGTCATCCAGGCCCGCCTCGTCAACCCCGACGACCCGGTCTCGAACCCCGAGCCGACCCGGGGCGGCAAGCGCGAGGAGTTCCCGCGGGTGAGCCAGGCCGACGTGGAGCGAGCCCTCGCCGCCCTCGCCGAGCGGGCCGAGACGACCCTCCGGGACGCGCTCGCCGATCCGGAACTCGTCCCGGCCGGGCTGACCGTCTTCGAGGCGACGGCGCAGCTCGGCGAGCTCAGCCCGACCGTCGACCCAAAGACCCTCGTCGGAACCGAGGCGGCGAGCTTCGACCTCGGCCTGACCGGGGAGGGGAGCGTCCTCGCCGTCGACGAGGCGCCGATCTCGGCCGTCGCCGAGGCGTGGGTCCGGTCGAGCGTCGCCCCCGAGCACGTCTTCGTCGAGGGATCGCTCTCGGTGGAGGTCGGCGACCCGGTCGTCGAGGGCGACCTGATCCGCTACCCGGTGACCGCCCGCGGCGCCCAGAACGTCGTCGTCGATCCGGCCGCCCTCCGCGAGGCGATCAAGGGTCGGCCCATCGCCGAGGCCCGCCGGCTCTTGGAACGGTACGGGGACGTGACGATCACCGTCTGGCCCGACTGGGTCTCGACGATCCCGAGCCTCGATGCCCGACTCGAGCTCCTCGTCGGCCCGGCCGGGAGCCGGTGGGGGATCGACTCGACCGCCGGCCCAGGGCGCGGGAGGGCAGCGTGACCGGCGAGCGCCCGGCCGATCGGCTCCTCGGGATCGACCTCGGCGACCGGCGGATCGGGCTCGCCGTCGCCGAGCCCGACGGTCGGGTCCGCCCCCTGGCGACCGTCGCCCGACGCTCGACGCCGGCCGCCGACGCCGCCGTCCTGGCCGGCATCGTCCGCCAGGAGCGGGTCGGGGCGCTCGTCGTCGGCTTGCCGCTCGACGCCGGGGGCGGCGAAGGCGCGCACGCGACCGCGACCCGCCGCTGGGCCGAGGCCGTGGCCGCCCGGCTCGGCCTTCCGATCCGCTTCCGGGACGAACGCTGGACGACGGAGCGGGCCGCGGACCGGGCGCCGCGCCTCCTCCGCGGGCGCTCGGGTGGGCCGCCGAGCCCAGCTCGCCGAGCAGCCCATCGGGCCCGCCTCGACCGCGAGGCGGCAGCCCTCATCCTGGAGGCCGAGCTCGCCGACCGAGGAGGAGGCCGATGACGATCCGCTCCGGTGGGCGGCCCAGGGCCGAGTACGGCCCGGAGGGCGCCACCGAGTCCTATCCGCTCGACGATCTCGGACCGCCGCCGTGGGAGCCGTCCCCGCCGCTCCGACGGCGGGGGAACGGCCGTGGTCCGGGCGGCGTCGCGACCCTTGTTCGGTTCGTCGTCTTCCTCGTCGTCCTGGCCGGTCTCGTCCTCGCCGCGCTCTCGACCGTCCTTCGCCCCGCCCTCGCGGCGGCCGTCGGCAGCTGGGCCGGCGACAACCCGCCGCTCTGGCGGATCCCGGCCGTCGCCACGCTCGTCCGTGAGCACCTCGCGCCCGAGCTCGAGGCGCGGGCCTCGGCGGACCCCGTCGAGGTCGAGTTCGAGGTCGTCCGGGGCGACACGGTCGAGAGCGTCGGTGCTCGCCTGGAGCGGGCCGGCCTCCTCGCCTCGCTCCGCGCCTTTCGCTTCGCCGCCTTCGAAGCGGACCTGGCCGACCAGCTGCGGGCCGGAACCTACCGCCTCCGGCGGAACATGACGCCCATCGAGCTCGTCCGAGGGCTCGTCGAGAACCGGGTCGTCATCCGGACCATCGACGTTACCTTCCGCGAGGGGCTCCGCATCGAGCAGATGGTGGCCAAGCTCGAGACCATCGAGTCGGGTGTCGATCCGACCGCCTTCTATGAGCTCGCCACCCACCCGCCGGCGACGCTCCTGGCCGACTTCCCGTGGCTCTCGCTTCCCGACGGAGCATCCCTGGAGGGTTACCTCTACCCGGCGACGTACCGCCTCCGAGTCGACCCCGACGGGGCGACGACGGCCGAGGACCTGGTCCGGATGATGCTGACCGCCTTCTCCGACCGGGTCGGCGAGGAGCGGATGGACGTCCCGCCGGAGCTGGGCTTGAGCTTCCATGAGGTCGTCATTCTCGCCTCCATCGTCGAACGGGAAGCGGTCCTCGACGAGGAGCGGCCGCTCATCGCCGGCGTCTACCTCAACCGCCTCGCCCGCCGCCCGTACCTCCTCAACGCCGATCCGACCGTGATCTACGCCGTCGACACGGTCGCCCTCCGTCAGATCCCCATCGCCGACTGGAAGGGCTACACCTTCTGGAAGCCGGTGGGCCGACCCCTCGCCGAGGTCGAGCTGCCCGCCGACCTGGCCGGCTACCAGACGTACCGGCGCGGCGGCCTCGTGCCCGGCCCGATCGTCTCGCCGTCGGTGGCATCCATCGATGCCGTCCTCGGGGCCAACACGGCGGCGGGCTATCTCTACTTCGTCGCCATCCCCGACGGGAGCGGCCGCCACGCCTTCGCCAAGACCCTCGCCGAGCACCAGGCGAACCTCCGCAAGTACGGGTACCGGTGAGCCGCCGGCGGATCGCACGAGGGACGGGCTGGCCGCGTCCGGCCGATTTCCCGTCGCCGCCGGGCCCCGAGGACCGCCGGCGCTGGGCCGAGGCCGATCGGGCGGCCCGGCCCCAACGGCTGGCGCGGCTCCGGACGGCGCTCGCCGAGGCCGGCATCGACGGCTACTTCGGGCTCCGGCCGGAGGATGCCCGCTACCTCACCGGCGTCCGCCTCGGCTTCGGCGAGGAAAAGGTCGCCGGCCATTCGGGTCGCTTCCTCGTTACCGAGACGGCGGTCGTCGTCCTCGCCGACAGCCGCTACGCCGCCCAGTTCGCCGGGGAGGTCGTAGGGGCCCGCCTCGAGATCCTCTCGGGCGAACTCGTCGATCGCTGGCGGACGCTCCTCGCGGAGCTCGGCATCCGTCGGCTCGCCGTCGACCGGAGCTGCCCGATGGGGCTCTGGCGGGAGCTCGCGGCTGCGGCACCGACGGTCGAGCTCGAGGTCGCTCCGGACTGGCTCGACGAGCTGCGGGCGACGAAGGAGCCGGCCGAGGTCGAGCGGATCCGAGCCGCGGCGGCCGTGGCCGACCGGGCCCTGGCGAGCCTTCTGCCCGAGATCGCGCCCGGCCGGACGGAGCGGGACCTCGCCCTGCGCCTCGAGTGGGCCATCCGGACCGGCGGCGCCGACGGGCTCGCCTTCGAGGTCGCCTGCCTGTCTGGGGCCCAGGCCGCCCTCCCCCACGGGTCGCCCCGGCCGGTTCCGATCGAGACCGGGACCGTCCTCCTCGTCGACTTCGGGGCGGAGGTCGACGGGTATCGGAGCGACATGACCCGAACCCTCTTCGTGGAAGAGCCGGGGCCGGCGGCCACCGCCGTCTACGAGCTCGTCGCCCGGGCCCAGGCGGCGGCCCTCGACCGGCTCGCGTCGAGCCTCGCCGAGGCGACGCCGCCGAGCGGTCGGGCCGTCGACGCGGCCGCCCGGGCGGTCATCGAGGCGGCCGGGTTCGGTCCGTCCTTCGGTCACGGGACCGGCCACGGGATCGGTCTGGCGACCCACGAGCGGCCCCGCCTGTCCCGGTTCGCCCCGGAAACGCCGCTCCCGTCGCCGACGGTCTTCTCGGTGGAGCCGGGCGTCTACCTCGACGGCGAACTCGGCGTCCGGATCGAGGATCTCGTCGTCTACGACCACGGTGCGCGCCGGATGGAGCGGCTGACCGGCTTTCCGAGCCATCCCGTCGTCGTCGGCTAGGCCGACCGCCGGCGGCCGCAACGGTGGCGACGCTAGAATGCGCGGGCGAATCCCGTTCGTCCCCGGCCGCGTCGCGGGCCCAACGCCGCCGCGCGCCCGACCCCGACAGGAGTCCAGCCGACCGTGATCTCCACCGGTGAGCTGCGGAAGGGCGTCGTCATCGAGCTCGACGGCGACCTCTGGCAGATCCTCGACTACCACCACATCAAGATGGGCCGCGGCTCGGCCCAGGTCCGGATCAAGCTCCGGAACGTGAAGAAGGGCTCGATCGTCGAGCGGACCTTCCAGGCCGGCGAACGCTGGCCGCGGGCCCAGCTCGAGCACCGGCCCGTCCAGTTCCTCTACCGCGACGGCGACGAGTTCCACTTCATGGACACCGACACGTACGACCAGTTCGTCCTCACCGCCGAGCAGCTCGGCGACGCCGCCGGCTACCTGAAGGACGGCCTCGTCTTGGATCGGACGGCCTACGAGGGCGAGACCATCGGGGTCGAGCTGCCCATCACCGTCGACCTCGTCGTGACGGAGACCGAACCCGGCTTCGCCGGCGACACGGCGACCGGGGCTCGAAAGCCGGCCACGACGGAGACGGGCCTCGTCGTTCAGGTCCCGCTCTTCGTCGAGGTCGGCGACACGATCCGGATCGACACCCGGACCGGCGAGTACGTGACCCGGGTCTAGCCGGTCGAGCCGCCGAGCCCGGCCGACGGCCGGTGGCCCGCTGCGGCATGATCCCAGCATGACCGAGCGCGAGGATCGTCCCCCCTGGCAGCTCCCGAGCTGGGATGCCGTCGACCCGACGGGCGCGGCGGGCCGCCGGCCGTCGGCTGATCCGGGGACCTTTGGTCTCCGGATCTACAGCGTCGCCGAGGTGGCCCGGGCGATCCGGGCCGCCGTTCGAGCCGACGAGCGACTCCGCGAGCTCTGGGTGGAGGGGGAGGTCGGGCGGGTCACGATCTCGTCGGCCGGCCACGCCTACTTCAGCCTCAAGGACACCGACGCTCAACTCGCCTGCGTCTGGTTTCGGGACGACCGTCTCGCCTCGGCCTTCGAGGTCCGGACCGGCCTCCGGGTCGTCGCCCACGGGCGGATCGACCTCTACGAGCCGACCGGCGCCCTCCAGCTCTACGTCGACAGCGTCCAGCCGGCCGGCTTCGGCGACCTCGCCCTCCGCCTCGAAGCCTTGAAAGCGAAGCTCGTCGCCGAGGGGCTCTTCGACCGCGCTCGCAAGCGGCCGCTCCCGGAGCGACCGCTCGTCGTCGCCGTCGTGACGAGCCCCTCGGGCGCCGTCTGGCACGATATCCGGACCGTGCTGCGCCGTCGCTGGCCGCTGGCGACGGCCGTCCTCTCGCCCTGCCTCGTCCAGGGCGACGGGGCCCCGACCTCCATCGTCGCCGCCCTCGACCGCGTCGGGCGGTGGATCGCCGCCCTCGCCGCCGCCGGGCGGCGCGCCGAGGCGCCGACGGTGACGATCGTCGCCCGTGGCGGCGGTTCGCTCGAGGATCTGTGGGCCTTCAACGAGGAGGCCGTCGTCCGGGCCATCGTCGCCCATCCCGTGCCGGTCGTGACCGGGATCGGGCACGAGACCGACGTGACCCTCGCCGACTTCGCGGCCGACGTCCGGGCCCCGACCCCGTCGGCGGCCGCCGAGCTCGTCGTCCCGGACCGGACCGAGGTCCTCGGCGCCGTGGCCGGCCTCGCTCGCCGGCGGGATCAGGCCCTGGCCGGACGACTCGTGGCGGCCCGACGGGCCTTCCTCGAGGAGCGGCGCGTCCTGGCCGGCCTCGACCCGCGGGCCGTCCTGGCCGCCCGACGACAGGCCGTCGATCTGGTCGGCGAGCGGGCCCAGCGGGCCGTCGCCCGGCGGCTCGACGGCGCGCGGCGTGCCGTCGCCGAGGCCGGGACCGGGCTCGGGGCGGTCCTCCCCGTCCGGCTCCAGCGTGCCGGCGAGGTCCTCGATCGGAGCCGCCGCCTCCTTCCGATCCTCATCGGGCGGCGGCTCGAGCGGGGGCGGGGGGCCGTCGCCGCCGCCGGGGCGGCCCTCGCCGCCCTCGGGCCCGCCGCGACCCTCGAGCGGGGCTTCGCCATCGTGACCCGGGCGGCCGACGGCCGGATCGTCCGGGACCCGGCCGACGCGCCGGCGGCGACGGCCCTCTGGGTCCGGGTCGCCCGAGGCACCTTCGCCGCGACGGCCGACGGCGGCGCCGTGGCGACCGGATCGGGGTCGGGCGACGGGCGGTGAGCGAGGCGGCCGCCCTCGTCGTCGTCGCCGCCCTCGTCTTCGGCGTCGGGGTGCGGGTCGGTATCATCCTGGGGCGACGACTCGACCGGGCCGCCGAGCGGCTCCTCGGCGCGGACCGGGCCGCCGTCGTCGAACCGCAGCCGCCGGGCCCGCCCGGCGAGACCGAAGGGAGCGAGCGCTGACCACGCCAGAGCGGACGCACGAGGGGCCAGGACCGGCAGACGGGGGCACCTCAGCGCCGGCCGGAGTGGACGGCCGCCCGGAGTCGGCCACCGTCGCCGGCCTCGGCTTCGATGCCGCCCTCGCCGAACTCCAGGCCGTCGTCGCCCGTCTCGAGGAGGGCGGCCAGCCTCTCGAGGAGGCGCTCGCCCTCTACGAACGCGGCGTCGCCCTCCAGGAGCACCTCGAGCGCCTCCTCGCCGACGCCGAGTTGCGGATCCGGCGCCTCGTCGAGCGAGGCGGCGGTCGGGTCGAGGCCGTCGAGGGCTCGGAGGACGCCTCGGCTCGGTGATCGGGCCCCGCCCGAGGGCTCGCTGCCGCCGAGGCGCGTCTGGCAGCCAGGCCGGACCGGGGGTAGACTCGCCGGCGCCGGGCCGGGCGAGCCAGGGGTCCGAGCCGGCCCGCCGATCGAACCGAATGAGGAACCGACGCTCCGTGCCGATCCTGCCGACCATCGACCGCCCCGCCGACCTGCGGGGCCTCACCCTCGAGGAGCTCGAGGCCGTCGCCGACGAGATTCGGGAGACGATCATCGCCACCGTCGCCCGGACCGGCGGCCACCTCGGCAGTTCCCTCGGCGTCGTCGAGCTGGCCATCGCCCTCCACCGACTCCTCGACTCGCCCTACGACAAGATCGTCTGGGACACCGGCCACCAGGCCTACGCCCACAAACTCCTCACCGGCCGCCTGGCTCGCTTCGGGACGCTCCGCCAGCTCGGCGGGATCGGCGGCTTCCCGCGTCGGAGCGAGTCACCGCACGACGTCTTCGATGGCGGTCACGCCGGAACTGGGCTCTCCATCGCCCAGGGCCTCGCCACCGCCCGCGACCTCCGCCACGGGCTCGAGCGGATCGCCGTCGTCGTCGGCGACGCGGCCCTGATGAGCGGCCTCTCGCTCGAAGCCCTCAACGACATCGGGCAGCGCAAGACCCAGCTCCTCATCGTCCTCAACGACAACGAGATGTCGATCAGCCCGACGGTTGGGGCGCTCTCCCATTACCTCTCGGAGATCAAGCTCTCGCCCGCCTGGCGCCAGACGAAGACGGCCTACGACCGGCTCATCGAGCACCTCCCGCTCGTGGGCCGGACCGCCCTCGAGCTCTCCCAGCGCCTCCGCAAGTCGGTCGTCAACTTCGCCCAGCCGGGGCAGCTCTTCGAGGACCTCGGGATCACCTACATCGGCGTCGTCGACGGGCACGACCTGCGGGCCCTCCTCCACAACTTCCGGGCCGCCTTGGCCCTGAAGGGTCCGGTCATCGTCCACGTCCGGACCCAGAAGGGGAAGGGCTATCACCCGGCCGAGGTCGATCAGGTGAGCTTCCACGGCGCCGCCCTGCCCCCCATCGAGGTCCCTTCGTCGGGATCGGGCGGGCCGTCGGCGGTCGAGCTGGACGGGCGGCTCCGGGCCAACGGGAAGGTCCTGGCACCCGACGAGACGGCCCTCGGCGGTGGGGACGGGGCCGAGCCGTCGGGCGCGGCCGCAGCCCCGGGCGGGACGGCGACGGTGCCGACCGAGTCGATCTCCGACGACGCCGCCGCACCGACCAGCCGAGCCACCCCGGCGCCGAAGGTCCCCAACTACACCCACTTCTTCGTGACCGAGCTCATCGAGCTCGCTCGCCAGGATCGGCGGATCGTCGGCATCACGGCCGGGATGCCGACCGGAACCGGCCTTGCGAAGTTCCAGGCCGAGTTCCCCGACCGCTTCATCGACGTCGGGATCGCCGAGCAGCACGCCGTCACCCTCGCCACCGGGCTCGCCCTCGGTGGTCTCCGGCCGGTCGTCGCCATCTACTCGACCTTCCTCCAACGCGCCTTCGACCAGATCGTCCACGACGTCTGCCAGAACGATGCGCCGGTCGTCCTCGCCGTCGACCGGGCCGGCCTCGTCGGCGAGGACGGGACGAGCCATCAGGGCATGTTCATGATCCCGGCCCAGCGCCAACTCCCGCGGCTCGTCGTCGCCAGCCCGAAGGACGAGCAGGAGCTCCGGGCTCTCCTCCGGACCGCCCTCGCCGCCGAGCAGCCCTTCGCCCTCCACTACCCGCGCGACCCGGGCTTCGGGGTGCCCGAGCGGCCGCCCGCGCCGATCCCCATCGGCCGAGCCGAGCTCCTCCGCGACGGTGACGACGTCCTCCTCGTCGGCTTCGGCCCCATCGTCATGCGGGGCCTGGAGGCGGCCGAGGTCCTCGCCGCCGACGGCCTCTCGACGGCCGTCGTCAATGCCCGCTTCGCCAAGCCCCTCGATCGGCAGCTCATCCTCGACGCCGCCCGGGGCAAGCGGCTCGTCGTCACCCTGGAGGAGAGCGTCGTCACCGGCGGCTTCGGCTCAGCCGTCCTCGAAGCCATCGAGGAGGCCCGCCTCTCCGATCCCGCCTACCGCAGCCTCGTCGTCCGTCTCATCGGGATCCCCGGCGATCGCTTCGTCGACCACGGCGCGGTGGGCGATCTGCGGCGGGTCCTCCGGCTCGACGTGGCCGGGATCGCCGACCAGATCCGGGACGCCGTCGCCCTCCTGGACCGAGCGTCGCCGGCGGGCCGACGGCGGTCCTGAACCGAGGCGGCAGCCCCTCGGCCGTCGGCGGGCCGGTGGTCCGAAGCCGTCTCGGACGGCGAGTCGCGGGCAAGCGGCGTGTGCGACGATAACGGCCATGACACGTGACCGGAGGAGCGATCGCCGCCGCCTCGACGAGCTCGTCGTCGAACGGGGCCTCGCCGAGTCACGCCAGCGCGCCCAAGCCCTCGTCCTGGCCGGGCGTGTCCTCGTCGGCGCCGGGGATGCAGCCCGGACCGATCGCAAGCCCGGCGACCTCTTCCCGCCCGATGCCCCGATCCAACTCCTCGCACCCGAGCCGTACGTGAGCCGTGGTGGCCACAAGCTGGCGGCCGCCCTCGACGCCTTCGGGATCGATCCGGCCGGCGCCGTCTGCCTCGACGTTGGGGCGTCCACCGGTGGCTTCACCGACGTCCTCCTCCAGCGGGGCGCGGTCCGGGTCTACGCCCTCGACGTCGGCCACGGCCAGCTCGCCGAGCGGCTCCGGGCCGATCCCCGGGTCGTCCTCTGGGAGGGCGTGAACGCCCGGGACCTTGGGCCGAACAGCCTGCCCGAGCCCGTCGATCTGGCGACCATCGACGTCGCCTTCATCTCCCTCCGCCTCGTCCTCGGACCCGTCGCCGCCTGCGTCCGGCCCGCCGGCCGGATCGTCGCCCTCGTCAAGCCCCAGTTCGAAGCGGGCCGGGCCGACGTGCGGCGGGGGGTCGTTCGCGACCCGGCCGTCCACCGGCGGGTCCTCCTGGCCGTCGCCGGCCATGCCCTCGATCTCGGACTCGCCGTCGAGGGCGTCACCCCCTCGCCGCTCCTCGGCCCGGCGGGGAACCGCGAGTTCTTCTTGGCCCTCCGGGTCGGACCGCGGGGCCTCGCCGGGGCTGGGCGACGGCCGGTCGGGTTCCCGTCCGCCGAGGTCCCGCCCGCCGTCGCGGCCTGGATCGAGGCAACGGTCGGCGGATGAGCGCTCGGCCGGGCCGCTTCGCCCGCATCGGACTCGCCTTCAACCCGACGAACCCGGCGGCCGTCGCCCTCCGCGACCGAGCCGCGGCCTGGTGTGCCTCCCGGTCGATCGCGACCTGGACGGCCGAGGCAGGCGACACACCGCGACTCCTGGCCGAGCTGCCGGCGACGGACCTCCTCCTCGTCCTCGGCGGCGACGGGACCTTCCTCCGGGCCGCCCGGGCCGTCGCCGAGATCGACGTCCCGCTCCTCGGGGTGAACCTCGGCAAGGTCGGCTTCCTCTCCAAGGTCGAGGCCGACGACCTCGAGCCCGTCCTCGAGCGGGTCCTGCGGGGCGAATTCGAGCTCGAGGGGCGGATGGTCCTCGAGGGTCGGATCCGACCCGCCGACGGCGGCGAAGGCCCGAGCTTCTTCGCCCTCAACGACGTCGTCGTCGCCCGCGGCGCCCTGGCTCGGGTCGTCCGACTCGAGGTCGCCGTCGCCGGATCCCACGTCGCGACCTTCATCGCCGACGGCCTCATCGTCGCCAGCCCGACCGGGTCGACCGGGTATTCCTTTTCGGCCGGCGGCCCGATCCTCGACCCGACGAGCCGGAACCTCGTCGTGACCCCGATCGCCGGCTATCTCTCGGCGATCCGTTCCATCGTCGTCGCCCCGCGCCACGTCGTCCGCTGTCGGGTCGTCGCCGCCCACGAGGCCATCGTCAGCATCGACGGGCGCGAGGACCGGCCGCTGGCGGTCGGCGACGTCGTCGAGGTCCGGGCGGTGGAGCGCCCGATTCGGCTCGTCGAGCCGGCGGGGGCGATCCCCTTCTGGGATCTCCTCCGCCAGAAGGTGGAGCTCCTACCGTCGTGACACAGGAGAGGGTCCAATGAGCCGAGCGGCGGACGTGGACGAGGAGCTCCATCGCGTCGATGGGCGGCCCGGCGGGCTCCGCGAGCTCTGGGTTCGGGATTTCGCCCTCATCGAGGATGTCCGGCTCGTCGTCGAGCCGGGCCTCACCGTCGTGACCGGCGAGACGGGAGCCGGCAAGAGCCTCCTCATCGACGCCCTCGGCCTCGTCCTCGGGGCTCGGGCCGACCCGTCGGCCGTCCGGCACGGGGCCGCGGCGAGCCGGATCGAGGCCCGCTTCGCGACTCCCGACGGGGAGCTCGTCGTCGTCCGCGAGGTGAGCGCCGCCGGGCGGTCCTCGGCCCGTCTCGGCGACGAGGCCGTCGCGCTCGCCCGGCTCGCCGAGGTGACCGGGCCCCTGGTCGAGATCCACGGGCAGCACGACCAGCAGCGCCTCCTCGACCCGCGGCGGCAACTCGACCTCCTCGACGCCTACGCCGGCCTCGGTCCGCTCCGGACGGCCGTCGCCGAGGCCGTCGAGCGGTGGCGGGCGAACCGGGCGGCCCTCGTCGCCCTCGCCGTCGATCCCCGCGAACTCGCCCGCCGGATCGAGATCGCCGAGCACGAGGCCGCCGAGATCGCCGCGGCCCGGCTCAGGGTCGGCGAGGCCGACGAGATCCGGGAGCGCCTCGCGGCGGCCGGTCATGCCGAGACCATCGCCCGCGGCGCCGTCGAGATCGGCAACCTCCTGGGCGGCGAGGGAACGAGCGTCCTCGACCTGGTCGGTCGGGCCGTCGCCGAGGCACGCCGTCTGGCCGGCCTCGATCGTCGATTCGGGCCCCTCGTGGAGCGCCTGGCCGGGCTCGAGGCCGAGGCCGCGGACCTGGCGAGCGAGGTTCGGCGGTTGGCCGAGACCGTCGACCATGACCCGGTCGCCGTCGCCCGCCTCGAGGCCCGGCTCTCGGAGATCTACGGGCTGCTGCGCCGCTATGGCGATGACGAGGCGGCGGTCATCGCCTACGGGGAGCGGGCGGCAGCCGAAGCGGCCCGCCTCCGCGACGCCGACGCCGAGCGGGCCCGGCGAGCGGCCGCCGAGCCCGAGCTCCTCGCCGCCGTCGCCGAGGCCGCCGCGCGTCTGTCGACGGCCCGACGGCGGGCGGCCGGCGAGCTCGCGGCCGCCGTCGATGCCGCCCTCGCCGAGCTCGGCTTCCGCACCGGTGCCTTCGCGGTCGCCGTCGGTCGCCGGGCCGCCGGGCCCGACGAACCGGCCGTCGAGATCGACGGTGACGCCGTCGCCTTCGACGCGACGGGGGTCGACGAGGTCGTCTTTACCTTCGCTCCGAACGTCGGCGAGCCGGCTCGCCCCCTCGCCCGCATCGCCTCGGGCGGGGAGCTCTCGCGGGTCGCCCTCGCCATCGAGGAGGTCCTCGCCGCCGTCGACGCAACGCCGACCCTCGTCTTCGACGAGATCGACGCCGGGATCGGGGGCCGGAGCGCCGAGCCGGTCGGGCGGGCCCTCTGGCGCCTCGGGCGACGGCACGCCGTCCTCTGCGTCACCCACCTCGCCCAGATCGCCGCCTACGCGGATCACCACGTCCAGATCGCGAAGACGCGGCGAGACGGGCGGACGGTCACCGAGCTCCACGGCCTCGATCGGGAGGGCCGTCTCGCCGAGCTGACGGCGATGCTCGGCGGGATGGCTGCCTCGGCGGCGGCGCGGGCCTCGGCCGAGGAGCTCCTCGCCCGGGCCGAGGCCTGGCGGGCGGCGGAGGCGGGCGAGGGCGTCGGGACGGGGGCCGCGGGCGCAGGCCGCTGATGGCGCAGACCGAAGTGGGTCGAGCGTCTCCCCCGGTCCGGGCGAGCTTCCGGGAGACGGTCGCCGAGTACCTCGCCTACCTCGCCCTCGAGCGCGGCCACAGCCCGGCGACCCTCCGGGCCTACCGAGCCGACCTGGCCGCCTTCGAGCGCTTCCTCGGTCAGAGGGAGGACTGGCGAGAGGGACCCGGCCCCGCCCTCGCCTTCCTGGCCGCGGAGCGGGGCGCCGGGGCGACCGGTGCCGCGGCAGCGAGCGGCCGGCCGAAGCGCCGCCTGCTCGCCTCGACGACGGTTCGACGGCGCACCGCCGCCATCCGCGGCTTCTACCGGTTCGCGTACGGCGAGGGGCGGATCGACGTCGACGTGGCCGAGCAGATCGGTCTGCCGCGCGCGCCGCGGCGGCTCCCCGACACCCTCAGCGTGGAGGAAGTCGAGCGGCTCCTCGAGGCCGTCGAGCCGGCCGATGCGCCCGATGCGACGGCCGCGGCGGACGCCGCCGCGGGGGGCGCCCGGGCCAGCCGAACGGCGGCCATCACCCTCCGCGACCGGGCACTGCTCGAACTCCTCTACGCGACCGGCCTCCGGATCTCCGAAGCGGTTGGCCTCGAGCTCGACGCCTGCGCCGTCGACGAGGGCGTCGTCCGGGTCCTCGGCAAAGGGGGTCGCGAGCGGATCGTCCCGGTCGGGGAGGTGGCCCGGCACTGGCTCCGCCGCTACCTGGCCGAGGGCCGACCCCACCTCTGCCGGCCCGACGGGACGAGCGGTGGTGCGGTCTTCCTCGGTGCCCGCGGCGGCCGCCTCGGTCGGGGAGCGGCCTGGGCGGTCGTCCGGGCGGCGGCCCGGCGGGCCGGGCTCGCCGAGCGGGTCAGCCCCCACACCCTCCGCCACTCCTTTGCGACCCACCTCCTCGAGGGCGGCGCCGACCTTCGGGTCGTGCAAGAGCTCCTCGGACATGCGAGCATCTCGACGACGCAACTCTATACGCACCTCTCCGGGAAGCGGATCCGGGAGGTTTACGCCCGAGCCCACCCCCGGGCCTGAGCACGAGCGGAGGGTCGAGACGGATGGGTCGCTATGCAGAATCGCTCCTCGCCGACGGCGAGCGGATCATCCTCGAGGTCCGCCAGCATCCCGTCGCCCTCCTCTACCGGGGACGGTGGGCCATCGCCGCCCTGGTCGGCGCCCTCGTCGCCCTCTTCGTTGCCAGTGGCCTGCCGACCGACGGCGTCGGCGGCGGCGTCCGGTTCGGCCTCGGTCTGGCCGCCATCGTCCTCGTCGTCGGCGGGATCGTGGCCGGCGGCTGGGCCTACCTCCAGTGGGCGGCCGACGAGGACGTCCTGACGAACCGGCGGGTCATCCAGGTCCGCGGCGTCGTCAACAAGGTCGTCGCCGACAGCTCCCTCGAGAAGATCAACGACGCCGAGATGACCCAGAGCTGGCTCGGTCGGCTCCTCGGCTTCGGCGACCTCGACGTCATGACCGCCTCCGAGGCTGGGATCGAGCAGATGCGGACCCTGCCCGACCCGCGGGGTTTCAAGCGGGCGATGCTGAACGCGAAGCACGAATACGAGCTCGAGCTCGCCCGGGGCGGCCTGGCGGGACCACCGCTTCGACCGACGAGCGGGGTGGTGATGCCGCCGGCGCCGCCGTCCGCTGGGCCAGCCGCCGGAGCTGGGCCGCCGTCCGCGCCCGCCTCGGCGCCCGCGGTAACGGACCCCGAGGCGGTCACCCGGACCCTGGGCCAGCTGGCCGAGCTCCGCGATCGGGGCGCCATCAGCGCCGAGGACTACGAGCGCAAGAAGGCGGAGCTCCTCGATCGGCTCTAGGGGCCGGCCGCGGCGAACCGGACCGACGACCGCGGCGGCGCGGTCCCGGCCGGCCGAGCGACCCCGACCCGGTCGGGGCCGGCTAGGATAGGGCGTCTGCCGCCCTGGGATGCCCAGCCCCTCAGCGACCGGAAGGAGCAGCGTGTTCGACGCCATCATCGAGCCCGAGCGGATCGTCCTGATCGCCATCTTTCTTCTCATCGGCTTCCCCGTCCACGAGTTCGCCCACGCGGCGAGCGCCTACCTCCTCGGCGACGCGACGGCCAAGCACTTCGGCCGGCTGACCCTCAATCCAGCCGCCCACTTCGACCCCCTCGGGGGGCTCATGCTCGTCCTCTCCGTCCTCCTCGGCGGCTTCGTCATCGGCTGGGCGAAGCCCACTCCGGTCAACCCGGCCAACCTCCGGGATCGGCGGAACGGGGAGGTCGTCGTCGCCCTGGCCGGACCGGCCTCGAACCTCGTCATGGCGGCCCTCGGCGCCGTCGCCGTCCGCTTCCTCGTCGGGTTCGACGTCGCCGTCCCGGGCGCCGTCGGGACGATCCTCATCTTGTTCGTCTTCTACAACGTCGCCCTGACGGTCTTCAACCTCATCCCCGTGCCGCCCCTCGACGGCTCGACCCTCCTCTTCCGCGTCCTCGATCCACGGACCGCCTGGCAGCTCCGGCCGATCCTCGGTCAGTACGGCTTCGTCATCATCCTCGTCTTCGTCTTCACCGCCGGCCGCCCCATCGCCAACCTCATCTTCGATGTCACGCGTCTCCTGGTGGGTTTCTAAGGTCCGCCAGACCTGGCGGTACCTCCGGGCTCGGGTGGAACCCGCCGAGCGGGCCGAGCTCCGCCGCTGGCTGACGGCGGCCGAGTGGCGCTGCTTCGAGGCCATGCCGGTCGTCGACCAGCGCCACGGCCTCGACGTCGTGGCCTGGCTCCGTCGCGCCGGCGTCGAGGATCGGGACGTCCTCGTCGCCGGCCTCCTCCACGACGCAGGGAAGGGCCACGTCGGGCTCCTGGCCCGGGTCGTCTATAGCCTCGGCGAGGGCGTCGGGCCGTGGGTCGTCCAGCTCGCCCGCCGCCTGCCGGGCATGGCCCCGGCCCTCGACCGGCTCCGCGATCACCCCGCCCGCTCGGCGGCCCTCGCCGCGGCCGCCGGCTGCAGCCCCCGGACCGTCGCCCTCATCCGCTCCGGGGACGGCGGGTCGGACGATCCGGCCGGGCGCCTCCTGCGCTGGGCCGACGAGGCGAGCTAAAGGTGGGTTCCGACGGCCTGCTCGAGGTCGCGGCATCGATCGACCGCGGGCGCTCCGCCGATCGGGAGCGGCCGGCCGTGCGCTTCACCGAGGCGGCTCCACCGGAGGCGGGGATCCAGGTCGAGCTCGAGTCGTTCGAGGGGCCCCTCGGGCTCCTCCTCGCCCTCATCGAGGCCCGCCGCCTCGATGTCCTGACGGTCCCCCTCGCTGCCCTCGCCGAGGCATACCTGGAGGCCCTCGCCGAGCTGCGGGGCGATCGACTCGGCCACGTCTCCGCGTTCGTCGCCGTCGCCGGGCAGCTCATCCTCATCAAGAGCCGGGCCCTCCTCCCGCGCCCGCCCGAGGCGATGCCGGAGGCCGACGGGGCGGTCGAGGAGGTCGATCCCGAGGCCGAGCTCCGGACCCGACTCCTCCTCTACCGAGCCTTCCGCGATGCGGCGAGCTGGCTCGCCGCCCGGGCGGCCGCCGGCCAGCGGTCCGTCCGACGGGACGCCCCGGCCGGCTCGGTCCTTCGCCTCGCCGAAGGGCTCCGCCCGACCCGGCGCGAGGACCCGGGGATCCTCGTCGACGCCCTCGCCGGCCTCGCCCGGGTCGCCGCGTCGCCGTCGCTGCCGCCCGAGGTGGTGCCCCGGACGATCACCCTCGCCGAGCGGGCCCGGATCATCCGGTCCGCGCTCCGCGCGGCGCCCGAGGTCGTCCTCCAGGACCTCCTCGCCGGAACGCGCGATCGGGTCGTCGTCGCCCTCACGTTCCTCGCCCTGCTCGAGCTCGTCAAGCGGCGGGAGGTCCAGGTCGACCAGCCCGAGCCCTGGGGGCCGATCCGGATCCGGCCCCTCGGCCGACCCATCGACCAAGGCCTCGGAGCCGGAGACCGGGTCGTTGAGGCTGAAGGGGGCCTGGCGTGAACGAGGAGGAGCAGCCGCGCCCGCCGGGTCGGGCAGGGGAGCAAGGCGCCCGGCCCGAGGAGGCGTCGGCTGCGAGCGCCGAGAGAGCCGCCGGACCGGTGGAGCCGGCGCCCATCGAGCTGACCCCCGCCCTCCTCGAGGCGCTCCTCTTCGTCGCCGAGCGCCCCCTCCACCGGCGGGAGATCGCCCAGCTGGCCGGGGTCGACCGCGCGACCGTCGACGCCTGCCTCGGCGACCTCGAGGTCGAGCTCGCCGGGCGCGGCCTCCGGCTCCTCCTCGACGGTGACCGGATCGAACTCGCCACGGCCCCCGAAGCGAGCGTCCTCGTCGGGCGGTACCTTGGGGTCGATGCCCTCCGCCTCTCGCCGGCCGCCCTCGAGACCCTCGCCATCGTCGCCTACCGCCAGCCGATCACGCGGGCCGGCATCGAGCGGATCCGCGGCGTCGACTCGTCGTCGGCGCTCCGCTCCCTCCTCCATCGGCGCCTCGTCGTCGAGCTCGGCCGGGCCGAGCTCCCCGGTCGCCCGATCCTCTATGGGACGGGCTTCGAGTTCCTCGAGCGCTTCGGCCTGACGAGCCTGGCCGAGCTGCCGCCCCTCGATCCCGACGTTGCGGCTCGCCTGGCCGAGGAGGGGATCGCCCCGGTCGGTGTCGAGGTCCTCGGCGACGAGGCGGCCGGCGACGAGTGACCGGCGGCGAGCGGCTCTCGAAGCTCCTGGCCGCGGCCGGGATCGGCTCGCGGCGGGCCGTCGACGCCCTCATCGCCGCCGGTCGGGTCAGCGTCGACGGACGCCCGGCGGTCCTCGGTCAGCGGGTCGATCCGGCCCGGGTCCAGATCAGCGTCGACGGCCGGCCGGTCGAGCTCGTGCCGGCGGCGCCGGTCTACCTCGCCCTCCACAAGCCGCCCGGGGTGACGGCCACGGTCCGCGACCGGTTCGCGGCCCGGACCGTCCTCGACCTCGTCCCGCCCGCCCTCGCCGCGGGGCGGCGCCTCTTTCCGGTCGGCCGGCTCGATCGCGACTCGGAGGGCCTCCTCCTCCTGACGAACGACGGCGCCTGGGCCGAGCGGGTCCTCCACCCGCGGTTCGGCGTCGAGCGCGAGTACGCCGTCGCCGTCGAGCGGCGCCTCGGTCCGGCAGAGCTGGAGCGGCTGCGGGTCGGCGTCCCGCTCGTCGAGGGGCTCGCCAAAGCCGTCCGGATCCGGCCGGCAGCGCCGGCCGAGACGCGCCGTCTCCTCCGTCTCGTCGGGCCCGGCCCCGGCGCCACCGAGGGGGGCGCCTGGTACCGGGTCGTCCTCGGCTCGGGCTGGAAGCGCCAGGTCCGGCGGATGTTCGCCGCCGTCGGCGTCCCTGTTCGGCGGCTCGTGCGGATCCGGATGGGGCCGCTCGAGCTCGGCGAGCTGCCGCCGGGGGCCGTCCGAGCGCTCCGCGCCGCCGAGGTCGCGGCGCTCGCCACGGGCTCGGCGACGGCCGCCGGCCGAACCGGACGCCCCCAGCCGACGGGCTCGGCCTCGGCGACCGATCGGGCTCGTCGGGCGCAGGGCGGGGGAGTACCATCGCCCGCATGGACCCCGCCGCGCCGCGTGCCGCCTCGCCGGGCGGGTCGGTCGTCGTCGCCGAAGGGCTGACGAAGCGGTTCGGCGCCCTCGTCGCCGTCGACGCCATCGACCTCCGCGTCGCCGCCGGGCAGATCGTCGGGCTCCTCGGGCCGAACGGCTCGGGCAAGACGAGCCTGATCCGCCTCCTCTTGGGGTCCTCCGGGCCGACGCCGGTCGGGTCGAGGTCCTCGGGCGACGGGTGCCGGACCGGTCGCTCCTCGCCGAGATCGGCTACATGCCCCAGAGCGACGGGATCTACCTCGAGCTCACCGTCTGGGAGAACGTCCGCTTCTTCGGCGACCTCTACGGCGGGCTCGCCCCCGGACGGGCGGCGGAGCTGCTCGAGCTCGTCGAGCTCGCCGATCGGCGGCGGAGTCTGGTCGCCGACCTTTCCGGCGGGATGCGGCGTCGCCTCTCCCTCGCCTGCGCCCTCGTCCATCGGCCCAGCCTCCTCTTCCTCGACGAGCCGACCGTCGGCGTCGACCCGGCCCTGCGGGCCACCTTCTGGGCCCACTTCCGGTCGCTCGCCGCGGCCGGAACGACGATCCTCGTTTCGAGCCACGTCATGGACGAGGCGGACCGGTGCGACGAGCTCGTCTTCATGCGAGCCGGGTGGGTCATCGCCCGTGGCAGCGGGGCCGAGCTCCGGGCGGCGGCCGGCACGACCGACCTCGAGGCCGCCTTCCTCCGCTTCGCCGGGCTCGCCGCCGACGGACGGCCGGACCCGGCCGCCGCGGCCGCCCGGGACGGCGATCCGCCGGCGGGTGTGGCGTTTGGAGGCGGCCGGTGAGCCCGCGGCGGGTCCTGGCGGTGACGCGCCGGATCGTCGAGCTCTTTCGGCACGACCACCGGAGCCTCGCCCTCGTCGTCGTCGCGCCCCTCCTCGTAACCGCCCTCCTCGGCTGGGTCGTCCGTGGCTCGGCCGAGGGGCAGGTCCGGCTCCTCGTCGTCGATGCCGACCGCGGCCCGGCCGGGACCCAGCTCGTCGCTGCCCTCCGGGCAGCGACGGCCGGCGGGACGGTCGAGGTCGTCGATGGCGGGTCGGACGCCTCGGTCGTCCGGGCCCGCCTGGCCGAGGGCGACGCCGACGTCGCCCTCCTCGTGCCCGAAGGGTTCACCGCGGCCCTCGCCAGCGGCGGCGAACCGACCCTCCGCCTCGTCACGCCGGGGGTCGACCCGGCCGGCGAGGGCGGCGCCGCTGGGGCCGTCGTCGAGCTCCTCGGGCGCTCGGTCCGGGCGCTCTTCCCGGGCGGGGTCGGGGCGCGGCTGCCGAGCCTGGAGCGGTCGACCGTCTATCTGCCCGTCGATGCCGATGCCCTCGACGCCATCGCCCCGGTCTTCCTCGGGTACTTCGCCTACTTCTTCGTCTTCATCCTGACCGGGATCAGCTTCCTCCGCGAGCGCCTCGGCGGGACCCTCGAACGGCTCCTGGCGACGCCGGTGACGCGGGCCGAGATCGTCCTCGGCTACAGCCTCGGCTTCGGGATCTTCGCCACCCTCCAGGTCGTTCTCCTGACCAGCTTCGTCCTCCTCCACTGGGAGGTGCCGTCCATGGGGCCGCTGCCGGCCTTCGTCGTCGGCCTCGACGTCCCCAGCGCGGGCAGCCCGGTCCTCGCCTTCGGCTTCGCCCTCGCCCTTGCCGTCGGGGCGGTCAGCCTCGGGATCTTCCTCTCGACCTTCGCCCGGACCGAGTTCCAGATCCTCCAGTTCATTCCCATCGTCATCGTCCCCCAGGGGCTCCTCGGAGGGATCTTCTGGCCGGTCGATCGGCTGCCGGACCTCCTCCGACCCATCGCCGGGATCCTCCCGCTCACCTACGCCGTCGAGGGGCTGCGGGCGGTCATGATCCGGGGGGCCGGGATCGACGACCCGCTCGTCGTCCGCGACCTCCTCGTCCTCCTCGGCGTCGCCCTCCTCTTCGTCGGCCTCGCCGCGCGGACGATCCGCCGCGAGATCGCCTGATCGAACGCCGGTGCGGCCCTCGGCCGACCGTCTGGCGGGCCGGGTATCCTGGCCGCCGTGGCGGACGAGCAGGGCGCCCGAGCGGCGCCGACGACGACCCGGACCGACTCGGCCCCCGGCGACGCTTCGGGGGCTGGTCCCGGCTCGGCGAGCGAACCGCCCGCCGAGCGGGCCGGCCAGCCGGGGCCCGGCCTCGTCGTCGCCCTCGACGGACCCGCCTCGTCGGGCAAGAGCACCGTCGGCGAGGCGGCCGCCCGGGCGCTCGGCTACCGGTTCTGCGACACGGGGCTCCTCTACCGAGCCCTCGCCTGGCTCGCCCTCGAGCGGGGGGTCGCCCTCGACGACGACGCTGCCCTCGTCGCCCTCGTCCCCGAGATCGAGCTGGCCGACGACGGTGCCGGGCGCTTCGCCCGGGTGGCGGTGGGTGGGCGGGACGTGACGGCCCTCGTCCGCGACGAGCGGGTCGACCGTGTCGTCAGCGACGTCGCCCGACGGCCGGCCGTGCGGGCGGCCCTCCTCGAGCGGCAGCGGGCCCTTGCCGCCGGCGGGAGGATCATCATGGCCGGGCGGGACATCGGGACGGTCGTCCTGCCCGACGCCGACCTCAAGCTCTACCTCGATGCCTCACCCGAGGAGAGGGCACGGCGGAGGGCCGCCGAGCGCGGTCTGGCCCCCGACTCGGAGGCGGGGGCGGCGATCCTCGCCGAGCTCCGGCGGCGGGATGCCATCGATCGCGGTCGGGCGGTGGCGCCCCTCCGCGCCGCCCCGGACGCCACCGTCCTGGCGACCGACGGGCGTCGCTTCGAGGAGACGGTCGCGGCCGTCGTCGCCGCCATCCGCGCCGTCGAGGCGAAGCGGGCGGCGGCTCGCCGTGCTTCTGGCGGCGAGGAGATGGCGGCAGCGGACCGCGACCCGCGCAGTACGGCCGACCGCGACCCGGCCCGCCCGAGCCACCTGAGCCCGCTCATCCGCCTCGGCGCGGCCGGGGCCCGCCTGCTCGCCCGCCTCCTCGCCCGGGTGACCATCGACGGCGACCCGCGCTCGCTGCCGCGTGCGGGACCGCTCATCCTCGCCGCCAACCACCTCTCGAACCTCGACGGGGTCGTCGTCGGCGGCTGGCTCACGCCGGCCCTCGGCCGGCGGATCCACTGGCTGGCCAAGAAGGAGATGCTGGGCTGGCCCATCGCCGGGCGGCTCCTCGCCATGAGCTCCTTCCACGCCGTGGATCGCGGTCGCGGCGACGTCGAAGCCTTCCGGACGGCGCAGCGGATCCTCGAGGCCGGGAACGTCCTCTTCGTCTTTCCCGAGGGGACCCGGAGCCGGACCGGTGCCCTCGGCCGGGCCCAAGAGGGGCTCGCCGCCCTCGCCCTTCGGACCGATGCGCCGATCGTCCCCCTCGCCATCTGGGGGACCGAGCGGGTCTGGCCGCGCGGCCGGCTCCCGCGCCCCGGGGGCCACGTCGTCCTTCGGATCGGCGCCCCGTTCCGGCTGAGCGAGCTCGGCCTGCGCGGGGTCGCCGACCGGCGGGCGGCGAAGGCGGCGGCGACGGAGGCGATCATGGCCCGCATCGCCCGTCTCCTGCCCGAGGCGTACCGCGGGGTCTACGCCGGAGCGGCGGACGACGCGACGGCCGAGCGGGTTTCGACGCCAGGCGTGCAATAATGCGGCCATGGGTACGGTGACGGAGATCCGGATCGCCCGCCGGACCGGCTTCTGCTACGGGGTTCGAGAGGCGATCGACAAGGCGAAGGAGGCGCAGGCGGCCGGGAAGCGGACCCACACCCTCGGCCACGTCGTCCACAACGAGGGCGTCATCGCCGGGCTGGCCGCTCTCGGGATCCGCAAGGTCGAGAGCCTCGATGAGGTCGACGAGGGGACGACGGTCGTCATCCGTGCCCACGGCGTCCGTCCCGAGGTCATCGCCCGAGCCGAGGCCCGCGGCCTCGAGGTCATCGATGGGACGTGCACCTGGGTCGTCCAGGAACAGCGCGCCCTGGCCGAGCTCGTCGCCGAGGGCTACACCATCGTCATCCTCGGCACGCCGACCCATCCCGAGGTCGTCGGGCTCCTCGGCTTCGCCCCCGAGGCGATCGTCGTCGACGAGGAAGAGGAATGGGCGGCCAAGATCCCCCGCAAGAAGCGGATGGCCCTCATCTCCCAGAGCACCCAGCCGCCCTGGAAGTTCGAAAAGCTGGCCGCCTTCCTCGTCTCCCGCAGCCACGAGCTCAAAGTCGTCAACACCATCTGCCCGGTCACGATCCGGCGGCAGGCCGATACCCTCGAGACCGCCCGCGGGGTTGACCTCATGGTCGTCGTCGGCGGCCGGCGGAGCGCAAACACGAAGGAGCTGACGCGGCTCTGCCAGATGGTCGGGACGCCGGTCGTCCAGATCGAGTCGGTCGCCGAGCTCGACGAGCCAGGCATCTTCGACGGGGCCCGGATCGTCGGGGTCAGCGGCGGCACGTCGACGCCGATCGAGGACCTCCGCGACGTCGCCCGTCGGATCTACGAGCTGGCCGGGACGCCGGAGGTCGCCGCCCGGGCCGACGAGCTGGCCGCCGCCGCCCTGGCCGAGGCAGCGACGCCGGCCGGCCGGACGACCTCGCTGCCGGACCTGCCGAGCCTCGCCGGCACCGGCGGCCGCGCCGCACCGGGGTGACCGACCCCAGGGACGACGGGCTCCCGATCGTCGCCATCGTCGGCCGGCCGAACGTCGGCAAGAGCACGCTCTTCAACCGGGTCGTCGGCAGCCGACTCGCCATCGTCGAAGATCGCGCCCGGACGACCCGCGATCGCCTCTACGCCACGGCCGAGTGGAACGGGCGGCGCTTCGTCGTCGTCGACACCGGCGGCCTCGAGGTCGAGCCGGGCGACGTCATCGAGGCGAAGGTCCAGGAGCAGGCCCGGCTCGCCATCGCCGAGGCGGACGTCATCGTCTTCGTCGTCGACGCCGCCGCCGGGCCGACACCGGCCGATCTCGAGGCGGCGGCCCTCCTCCGACGGGCGACGGCGCCGGTCCTCGTCGCCGCCAACAAGGCCGACAACCCGCGCCGCGAGCTCGAGGCCGCCGAGTTCCATGGCCTCGGCTGGAGCGAGGTCCACCCGATCTCGGCCCTCCACGGCCGCTCCGTCGCCGACCTCCTCGACGCCGTCGTCGCTGCCCTCCCACCGCCGACCGCGGCCGAGCTCGCCGAGCGCGACCGGGAGGCGGCGGCCGCCGGCGAGCTCGAAGCCGGGCCCGAGCTCGAGGCGGCATCGGCGCCGGAACCGGCGGCCGAAGCGGAGCCGGCGGCCGTCGCCATCGTCGGCCGGCCGAACGTCGGCAAGTCGAGCCTCCTCAACGCCCTCCTCGGCGAAGAGCGGGCGATCGTCTCCGAGGTGCCCGGCACGACCCGCGACGCCATCGACACCCGCCTCCGCTGGGGCCGGAGCGAGGTCGTCCTCATCGACACGGCCGGGATCCGGCGCCGGGGGCGGGTCGCCGCCGCGGCCCCGGCCGAGCGCTACTCGGCGCTGCGGGCGCTGCGGGCCATCGATCGGGCGGACGTTGCCGTCCTCGTCGTCGACGCGACCGAGGGTCTGACCGCCCAGGACGCCCACATCGCCGGCTACGTCGTCGAAGCGGGGCGTGGCCTCGTCATCGCCCTCAACAAGTGGGACCTCGTCGAGAAGACGCACCGGACCTTCGACGAGGCCGTGGCGGCCATCCGCCGAGCGGCCCCGTTCCTCGAGCTGGCGCCGGTCGTCTCCATCAGCGCCAAAGACCGCCTCCGGGTCGGTCGGGTCCTCGAGCTCGCCCTCGACGTCTGGGGTGCCCGCCGTCGGCGGGTCCCGACGGGCGAGCTGAACCGACTCGTCGCTTCGGCGGTGGAGCGCCAGCCGCCGCCCCTCGTCCACGGCCGGCGGCCCAAGATCCGTTACGCGACCCAGGTCGCCATCGCCCCGCCGACCTTCGTCTTCTTCGGGGTCGACGTGGCCGACCTCCACTTCAGCTATCGCCGCTACCTCGAGAACCGGCTCCGCGACGCGTACGGCTTCGTCGGGACGCCGATCCGGCTCATCTTCCGCGACCGGTCGGAGGGTCCGGCGCGCGGTCGGGACCGGCGCCTCGCGCGGCAGCGTTGAGGGCCGGCGTCGGGTGTCGGCGGTAGCGATCGTCGGCGCGGTGCGGCTCGGTCGCCCTCGCCTGAGCCACGGGCTGGAGAGGGGCCGCGACCGACGATTTTGTCTCCCACCTCGGTCGATCCGCGTCTTCATGGCGAACGCGGTCGGAGGACCGCAGGAAGCCAGATCATCCACGGAGGTGGATCATGTCGATGTCGTGCAATGTCGGAACGCTCGATCGGATCGTCCGTCTCGTCGCCGCCGCCGGGCTCGTCGGCGCGGTGGCGCTCGGCGCGCTCTCGGGCTGGGCGGCGGGGGTGGCCCTCGTCGTCGCCGGCGTCCTGGCCGTGACCGCGGTCGTGCGGTTCTGCCCGCTCTATGCCCTCCTCCGGATCCGAACCTGCCCGGCCGACGGTCGCTAGGTCGGCGCCGGCCGGTGATCGGCCGAGCCAGTCGGCGACCGGGCCGGCTGCGGCCGCGGCGGCGTCGGCCGACGAGCTCGCCGAGCGCCTCGTCGCCGAGCTGCCGGCCCTCGTCGGGATCGCCCGATCCCTCGTCCGCGATCCCGACGAGGCGGCCGACCTGGCGCAGGAGACGATCGTCGCCGCCTGGCGCCGGCGGGGCCAACTCCGCGAGCCGGGCGCCCTTCGAGGCTGGCTGCGGCGCATCCTCCTCAACCGGGTCGTCGACGCCGCCCGGGCGAGGCGGCCGGTCCTCGACGTCAGTGCCGTCGAGGCGGAGGGCGGGACGAGCGCTTCACCGTCGACCCGGTGCGCGTCGTCGAGCGCGCGGAGCTCCGCGACGAGCTCGAGGATGCCCTCAGCCGCCTGCCGGTCATCTACCGGCTCCCGGTCGTCCTCCACGACGCCCTCGGCTGGTCGGCCGGCGAGGTGGCGTCGGCCCTCGAGATCGGGGAGGCAGCGGTGAAGCAGCGGCTTCGACGGGGTCGGATGATGCTCGTCAGCGCCCTCGCCGCCGACGACGCGAAGCGCCGCGCAAGCCTCGAGCAGCCGATGCGCTGCTGGGAGGCCCGCCGGGCCGTGTCGGCCTACCTCGACGGCGAGTTGACGCCCGGGGAGCGCGCCGCCCTCGAACACCACCTCGCGACCTGCCCCACGTGCCCGCCCCTCTACGCCGCCCTGGCGGGGGTGCGGACGACCCTCGGCGCGCTCCGCGACCCCGACAGCGTCATCGACGAGGCGACGGCGGCCCGGATCGCCGCCCGCCTCGGGCTCGCCGCCTCCCGACGCCGGGGGCGGCCGGCTGGGGGTCGCCTACGGGGCGCGGGCGGCTGACCGGGCTCGACGGGGCGGCCGAGCCCGAGGGGTCGGGTTCGGTAGGGCCCGGGGGAGGCCGTGGTAGACTGCGGGCGTCGGGGCGTGGCGCAGCCTGGTAGCGCACCTGAATGGGGTTCAGGAGGTCGAGCGTTCAAATCGCTCCGCCCCGACCACCCCGAGCGAGCCGCCGATCCCTTCGTCCTCAGCACGTTGGCCATCCTGCCGGCGCGCCGGCCGTGCACGATCCCCATGCCGTAGTCGTGGCACGCGAGGGGTATCCTTCGGTCGATGGCCCCGGCCACCGAGCCCACACCCCGCGACCCGCTTGCCGATCTATCCGACGCCCAGATCGCCGGCTGCGGCGACATGGACGTCGAGACCTTCCGGGCGGCCGGCCACGCCGTCGTCGACGAGATCGCCGACTACCTCGCCCGCGTCGAGCGCTACCCGGTCCTGCCGTCCGTCGAACCGGGAACCATCGCCCCGCGCTTCCCCG
>DAOTYQ010000114.1:0-9546 GCA_034434735.1 Chloroflexota bacterium | reverse complement strand
CGGCACGCCGCTCACGGGGACGCGCCTTGCACCAGGCCCCGGCCGGCACCGGCCGCCGACCGTGTCAGATGCTCACCAGGTGATCGCGGCGGCCGAAGAGGCAAGAAGACCGTCGCGGTCGCCCGGCCGCCCGCTCGATGGCCCGCGCCCCGCTGCCGCCGTGGCAGCCAGCGCGGTCAGCTGCATCACGAGGCGAGCACGCGGTCCCAGCCGCCGCTCCCCACGGGCCCATCAGCGCCGCGACGCGGTCAAGTGCGTCATGAGGCGAGCGCGTGACCGGCCATACCCCGGTTCAGGCCCCGCCACCGTCCGCGCGCTCGTCACCTGCGTCACCAGGCGAGCACGTGGCCGGCGAGGCACGCCCCGGGACTGCTCACCTCCCGCAATGGAGCTCGAGCGCGTTCACCTCACGACGCATTGGCCTCGCGGACGGCCGCAATGCGCACCTGGTGAACGTCTGTCAACCTCGAGGCGCTTACCGCCGGCCCAGACAGCCCGGCAACGTTCACCTGATGGGAATCTGGCCAATGCCAGGTGGGATCGCCAGCCTCCCCAGGCTCGCCCGGCCCCGACACGTGGGTCGGGACGAAGGCCGCCCGCCGACGCCGTGTGCCCGTCGGGCGTCGCGCCCGTAGGCACCCCTTCGGCGGTGCGGCCGAGCCAGCCCACGCCGTGTGCCCATGGGACGTCGCACCGGCCTCGGCGAGGGCTGCGCGGCGTAATCGGGGCGAGCATCGTCGTCGGGGACGCGTGGGGCGTCGCGCTGGCCAGGACGAGGCCCGCGGCCAGTACCGCATCCCTGGGCGCCCAAACCGCCGTCCCAAACTGCCGATCGCGCCGCGCTCCAGGCGGGCGGCGTCGAAGCCGAAACCTGGACCCGACACCGACGACCCGAACCATTGACCGAGCCGCGAGCCGAGCGCTACACTCGCCTCGGCCACAGCCCGTGGCCGCAGCCCCGGAAACCGAGCGACGACGGCCCCAGCCCACGCCCGCGACCGTCCGCCGCGCCGGCTCCTTCCGCCCTTGCAGCCACCACGGGCCGTGCAGCCGTCGGAACCAGCAACGGAGGAAGCCTCCCCCAGTGGAGACCGGACCGAGTACCGCCGGCCAACGCCGGCCGAAACCCAATCCGGTCCGTCCCGCCCTCCGGCGGTCCGCGGCGCCGATCGGCGTCTCGGTCTGACCGTCGGCCACCGGCGGGCGGGGCGGACCGTCTGCGAGGTGGCCCATGCTCTACCTCTCCCAGGCCATCGGGCGCCCCGTCCGCGACCGCGATGGCGAGCCGATCGGAACCGTCGCCGACCTCATCGTGGCCGTCGGCCCGCCCTACCCACCGGTGACCGGCCTCGTCGTCAAGACCGGCCGCCGAAAGATCTTCGTGCCCTGGTCGTCCGTGGCCAGCTTCGGCGCCGACGGCGCTCGCCTCGCCACGCGGACCATCGACATCGGCAAGTTCCAGCAGCGGCCGAACGAGATCCTCCTGCAGGCCGACCTCATGGACAAGCAGATCGTCGACATCGACGGCCGGAAGGTCGTTCGCGTCAACGACCTCCGCCTCGACGAGATCGAGGGCCGCCTCCACCTCGTCGCCGTCGACGTCGGAACGGCCGGCCTCCTGCGCCGCCTCGGCATCGAAGGGGCCTACCGGATCATCGCCCGGAACCTCGGTCTGCCCGTCCCCGAGCGGTACATCGACTGGCAGGACGTCGACCCCGTCGAGAGCTCCATCGCCTCGATCAAGCTCCGGGTCCCCCACGCCGGGCTCCGCCACCTCCACCCGGCCGACCTGGCAACGATCATCGACCAGCTCGCCCCGAAGGACCGGGCCGGGGTCATGGCCGCCCTCGACGACGAAGCCGCCGCCGAGGCCCTCGAGGAGATGGCCCCCGAGACCCAGGTCGAAGTCCTCGAGGACCTCGCCCCCGAACGGGCGGCCGACATCCTCGAGGAGATGAGCCCCGACGATGCGGCCGATCTCGTCGCCGACCTCTCCGACCAGGCCCGGGCCGAGATCCTCGCCCTCATGGAGCGCGACGAGGCCGAGGAGGTCCGGGAGCTCCTCGGCTACCCGGAGGACACGGCCGGCGGGATCATGACGACCGAGTTCGTCGCCGTCCCCGACCACCTGACGGCCGCCCAGACCATCGACCGGCTCCGCGAGCTCGAGCCCGACGCCGAGACGATCTACTACGTCTACGTCACCGACGACGAAGGGCGCCTCGTCGGCGTCCTGTCGCTCCGCGACCTCATCGTGGCCAAGCCCGACACGCCGATCCGGGACGTCATGATCCGCGACCCCGTCGCCGTCCGGGTCCTCGACCACGAGGACGACGTCGCCGCCGTCGTCGCCCGCTACAACCTCCTGGCCGTGCCGGTCGTCGACGACGAGGGCCGGCTCGTCGGGATCGTGACCGTCGACGACGCCATCGACACGATCCTGCCGACGGCCTGGAAGAAGCGCCTCCCGAAGCTCTTCGCCCGAGCCGCAGCCGGCCGACGCAGCCCCGTCGGCGCCGGTGACCGAACCACCTCGGTAGCCACCGATGGGGATGCGAGAGCTGCCCCGGAGCGTCGTCCGCCAGGCCGGTGCCGGCGCTCGCCGGGCCGTCCGTCGCGTCCGGCGGCGGCCGTCCGAGCCGCCGCGGGTGAGCCCGCTCGCCCGCTTCATCGACCGGCTCGAGCAGGGCGAGCTCCTCCGCCTCCGGGGTCGCTTCCGGGGTCGCCGCGGCCTCGTCGCCTTCCTCGCCGTCATGGGCCCGGGGCTCATCGCCGGGGTCGCCGGCAACGACGCCGGCGGGATCGCGACCTACTCGGTCCTCGGCGCAGAGACCGGCCTCTCCCTCCTCTGGCTCTTCCCCATCACGATCGTCATCCTGGCCGTCGTCCAGGAGATGGCGGCTCGGCTCGGCGTCGTCACCGGCCAGGGCCTCTCCGACCTCATCCGCGACCGCTTCGGCGTCCGCTGGACGGCCTTCGCCATGCTCGTCCTCCTCATCGCCAACGGGGCGAACACCGTCGCCGAGTTTTCCGGCGCCGCGGCGGCCCTGGAGATCTTCGGGATCAGTCGCTACCTCACCGTCCCGGTCGTCGCCATCGCCCTCTGGGTGCTCGTCGTCTTCTCGCCGAGCTATCGCGCCGTCGAGCGCGTCTTCCTCACGACCGCCCTCGTCTTCCTCGCCTACATCGCCTCGGCCATCCTGGCCGGTCCGGACTGGGGCGCTGTCGGGCGGGCCTTCGTCACCCCGACGGTCTCCTTCGACCCGCACATCCTCCTGCTCATGGTGGCGATGGTCGGCACGACGATCACGCCCTACATGCAGTTCTACCTCCAGAGCGCCGTGGCCGAGAAGGGGATCGGCGAGGAGGAGCTGCGTTTCGAGCAGGCGGATGCCATCGGCGGCGCCATCTGGACGAACGTCATCGCCGTCTTCATCGTCGTCGCCGTCGCGACGACGATCCACGCGGCCGGGCTCCGGATCGAGACGGCCGAGGACGCGGCGCTGGCCCTGGCGCCGGTCGCCGGCGAGCTGGCGACCATCCTTTTCGGGATCGGGCTCTTCGGGGCGAGCGTCCTGGCGGCGTCGATCATGCCGATCTCGACAGCCTTCGTCGTCTGCGAGGCCTTCGGCTGGGAGTCGGGGGTCGGCAAGCGCTTCCGGGACGCGCCGATCTTCTTCGGCATCTACACCTTCCTCCTCGTCGTCGGGGCGCTCGTCGTCCTGCTGCCGGGCCTCGACCTCATCCCGGTCATCGTCGCCTCGCAGAACCTCCAGGGCCTGCTCCTGCCGGTCGTCCTCGTCTTCATGCTCGTCCTCGTCAACGACGAGCGGCTCATGGGCCGGTACCGGAACGGGCGGCGGCTGAACCTCGTGGCGGGACTGGCCGTGGGGGTCGTCGTCGTCCTCGACCTGGTCCTCCTCGGGGTGTCGGGCCTGGCGGCCTTGGGGGTCCGGATCGGGTAGGGCGGCGGGCGCCCTGCGTTCGGCCCCGGCCCTACCCCGCCTCGCCGCGCTCGATCGGGAGGCCCATCGCCCGCCAGGCCGGGATGCCGTTGGCGACCCAGGCCACGTCCCGAAAACCGGCCCGACGGAGGAGCGAGGCGCCGATGCTGGAGCGGTAGCCCGAGGCGCAGACGACGGCGATCGGCCGGTCCCGCGGCAGCCCCTCGAGCCGCTCCGGCAGATCCCCACCGTCGATGTGGAGGGCGCCCGGGATGTGGCCAGCCGCGTACTCGGTCGGCGTCCGGACGTCGATCACGAGGGGCGCCTCCGGTCCGCCGCCCGCCAGGCGCGCCGCCAGCTCGGCGATCGACCAGCGACCGTGCGCCTCCGTCGGCCGGCCGGCCTCGAGCCAGGCCGCGAGCCCGCCCCGGAGATGGCCGACGACCGCCTCGTACCCGATCCGCAGCGCCTGGCGGATGCAGTCGTCCCAGTCGCCGACCGAGTCGAGGACGAGGACGATCGGCCGATCGGGCTCGACGACCCAGCCGAGCCAGGTCCCGAACGACGGTCCGGCCGGGATCGAGATCGAGCCGGGCAGGTGGGCGAGGGCATGCTCGACCGGGTCTCGGGCATCGACCACCACCGCCCCCGCCGCGACCGCCGCCTCCACCTCCTCGACGGAGAGGGGCCGGGGCTCGGGCGCCCGCCCGCCGAGGAGCCGGGGGCCGGCCTGGTTCGTCGGCCGCATCCGGGCGAAGTAGCGGGGAAAGGGCGGCTGCCGGCCCAAGAGCCGCCGAACGAAGGTCTCGACGTCGGCCGGCTGGATCATCCGGTTGTGACGGCGCTCGTAGCCGATGGTCGAGAACGGCGTCGAGGCGATCCCCGTCGAGCAGAGCGAGCCCGCGCCGTGGGTCGGGAAGACGGCGACGTGGTCGTCGTGGGGGAGGATGACCTCGTGGAGCGAGCGGTACATCGCCCGGGCGAAGGGGACGGCGTTCTCGGCCCCGAGGAGGTCCGTCCGCCCGACGGCGCCGACGAGGAGCGACCCGCCGGAGAAGAGGAGGAGCGGCTCGCCGGACCGGGTCGTGTCGGCGACGGCGTAGGCGACGTGCTCGGGGGTGTGGCCGGGCGTCTCGAGGGCCCGGAACTCGAGCGCCCCGACCCGGAAGGTCTCGGCGTGCCGCACCGGCCGGTGCTCGTAGCGGAGCTCGGCCCCGACCCCGATGACGTGGGCCGCCCCGGTCAGGGCCGCCAGCTCGCGGCCGCCGGAGACGTAGTCGTTGTGGAGGTGGGTCTCGACGACGTGGCTGATCCGGAGGTCGCGCTCGCGGGCCGCGGCGAGGTAGACGTCGACGTCCCGCCGGGGGTCGACGACGGCCGCCAGCCCGGTCTCCTCGTCGGCGACGAGGGTGGACAGGTGGCCGAGTCCCTCGATGACGAACTGGCGGAGGTACATGCCTGCCCCTCCTCGGACGGCGTCGTCGTCATGCCGACGCCGCGAATCTCAGTTGGAAGCGTAGCACCCGGCCGAGCGCGGGGCGCCTGATCGAGATGTCGCCACAGGCGAACAGAACGCCCGGTCGGCTGGCTTGCCGTGGCGCCGTGTCGCTGTAGGCGAACAGAACGCGGTCGAGGGCGGGGCGGCTGCCGGAGATGTCGCTGTAGGCGAACAGAACGCGGGATCGGCCGGCTTCCGGTCTCGACGCGTCGCCGTGAGCGAACAAAACGCGGTCGAGGGCGGGGCGGCTGCTGGAGATGTCGGCGTCGCCGAACAGAACGGCGCTCCGCGAGGCGGAGACCGGCGTAGTGTTCGGCCAGGGCGACGCGGCGAGCAGGCGGAGGGCGGCAGGCCCGAACGGCACCCAGGACCACCGACGGACGGCCCACCCCCACGTCACCGCGACCCGGTACGCTGTTCCCGTGCCCGACGCCGCAGCCTCGACCTCAGCCCAGGAGCCCTCCCCCGACCGCCCCATCCAGATCGAGGCGCCCCCGCCCGGCCTTTTGCGGACCGTCTCCCTGACGAGCTCGCTCCTCGTCCTCACCACCGCCGGCCTCGTCCTCGGCATCGCCGCCACCCTCGCCGGCCGGGAGGACCTGGCCTGGGTCGCTTGGTCGGTGCCGACCCTCGTCGTCGGCGCCCTCCTGGCGATCTCCATCGTCCGCGACCTCCTCGAGCGGCGCGCCGGCGTCGACGTCATCGCCCTCCTCGCCATCGCCGGCGCCCTCCTCCTCGGCGAGACCTTTGCCGCCGCGGTCATCGGGGTCATGCTCGCCACCGGCCGCGCCCTGGAGGCGTACGCCGAGGGCCGGGCTCGCCGGGAGCTGACCGCCCTCCTCGGCCGGGCGCCGACGACCGTCCATCGCTACACCACGACCGCCACCGCAGCCGGGGCCACGATCGCCACCGCCACTGACACCGCGAACCCCACCACCCCCACCGCCACGACCGCCACCACACCCCCGACGCCGGCCCTGGAAACCGTCCCCCTGGCCGCCGTCCGCCCGGGCGACCGCCTCCTCGTCCGGCCCGGCGAGGTCGTCCCCGTCGACGGCTTCGTCCGCTCGACGGCGGCCGTCCTCGACGAGTCGGCCATCACCGGCGAGAGCCGCCTCGTGACCCGCAGCGAGGGCGAGATCGTGGCGAGCGGCGTCGTCAACGCCGGCGGCCCCTTCGACCTCCAGGCCGTCGCCACGGCCGACGAGAGCACGTACGCCGGCATCGTCCGCCTCGTCGAGGAGGCGAGCCGCTCGAAGGCGCCGTTCGTCCGCCTCGCCGACCGCTACGCCCTCCTCTTCGTGCCGCTTACCCTCGCCATCGCCGCCGTCGCCGGCGTCGCCGCCGGCGACCCCGTCCGGGCCCTGGCCGTCCTCGTCGTCGCCACCCCCTGCCCGCTCATCCTCGCCGCGCCCATCGCCATCGTCGCCGGGATCTCTCGCGCCGCCCGGCGTGGCGTTATCGTCAAGGGCGGCGGCCCCCTCGAGACCCTCGCCCGCGGGAACGTCCTCCTCCTCGACAAGACCGGAACCCTCACCGCCGGACGACCGACCCTGGCCGGGATCGAGACCCCCGAAGCGAGCCCCGACGACCTGCTCCGGCTCGCCGCCGCCCTCGAGCAGGCCTCGCCCCACGTCCTCGCCGCCGCCATCGTCGCGGCCGCCCGCCAGCGCGGCCTCGACCTGCCGCTCCCGACCGAGGTCGAAGAGGTCGCCGGGGCCGGCATCGCCGGGATCGTCGATGGGCGACGGGTCCGCGTCGGCTCGCCCGAATTCCTCACCAAGACGCCGCTGCCGGCCTGGGCGCGCGAGCTCCGCCGGCGGGCCCTCCTCGAGGGGGCGATGCTCGTCTTCGTCGAGATCGACGGTCGACTCGCCGGCGCCCTCCGGCTCGCCGACCCCCTTCGACCCGACACCCCGCGGGCCATCCGCGCCCTCCGGCGGGCCGGCTTCTCGCGGATCGTCATGGTCACCGGCGACCACTCCGGGGTCGCCGAGCTCATCGGGGCCGCCGTCGGCGTCGATGCCGTCCTCGCCGAACGATCGCCGGCCGACAAGGTCGAGGCCGTCGAACACGAGCGCGCCCTCGCCTCGGCCCCCGTCGTCATGGTCGGCGACGGGATCAACGACGCGCCTGCCCTCGCCGCCGCCGACGTCGGGGTGGCGATGGGGGCCCGCGGTGCCACCGCCTCGTCCGAGGCCGCCGACCTCGTCATCACCGTCGATCGACTCGATCGCCTCGGCGAGGCCGTCGAGATCGCCCGGCGGTCGCGCTCCATCGCCCTCCAGAGCGTCCTCCTCGGGATGGGCCTCTCGCTGGCCGGGATGGCCGCGGCCGCCTTCGGCTTCGTCCCGGTGGTCGCCGGCGCCCTCTTCCAAGAGGCGATCGACGTCGTCGCCATCCTCAACGCCCTCCGCGCCCTGACCGGAGCCGAGCGACGGCCGGTCAAGGTCCCCGGTTGGGCGGAGCGGCGGGCTGCCCTCCTCGCCGACCACGCGGCGATGGCCCCCGACGTGGCCGAGATCAGACGGGTCGCCGATGCCCTCGATCGCCTCCCGCCCGCCGAGGCGCAGGTCCGGCTCGAGGCGGTCCGGCGCTTCCTCACCGAGGAGCTCGTCCCGCACGAGGTGGAAGAGGATCGGACCGTCTACCCGCAGCTCGCCGCCGCCCTCGGCAGCGACGACGTGACCGCCGCCCTCCATCGGACCCACACCGAGATCTTCCATCTGACCCGGACCCTCGATCAACTCGTCGGCGACCTCGGGCCGACAGGCCCGGAGCCGGCCGACTGGCTCGATCTCCGGCGGCTCCTCTACGGCCTCGACGCCATCCTCCGGCTCCATTGGGCCCAGGAGGAAGAGCTCTACGCCTCGCTCGCGGACGAGGCGGAGGCGCTCCCGGCGGCGGCCTGAAGCCATCCTGGGGCGGCGACCGAGGGCCGAGCTCGGGAGCCATGACGCCGCCCAGGAACGACGAATCGAAGCGCGCGGCAGCCCTCGCTCCGTCGGCCCGCTTCGCCATCGAGCCTTGCTCAGGTCGACCCGCTTCGGCCAGCTCGTGGGCACGTAGAATGGCGGCACCGTGCGAGTCCTCCGAGAGCATGGACCCTGAGCCGGGATGATCCGCCGACACACGACGACGCTCCGGCTCGCCCTCATGGCCGCCGATGCGGCGAGCGCCGGCGTCCTCTTCGTCCTCGTCAGCATCGCCCGCTTCGGCGAGCGCTGGCAGGTCGCCTGGCGCGAAGCCGGCGTCGACCCCGTCCCCCTCGCCGCGGGCTACGCCGCCCTCTACACGGCCGTGCTCTGGGCGCTCGGCCTCTATCGGTTGCGAGCTCGCTGGTCGTGGCGGAGCGACGCCATCGACGTCGCCCGGGCCATCCTCCTCGTCGCCGTCGTCGCCTTCACCGCCCTCTTCTGGCTGCGCCTCCCCGACGTCAGCCGCCTCTTCCTCCTCGGCCTCTTCGCCGGCCAGGGGGCGGTGACCCTTGCCTCCCGCCTCACGCTTCGAGCGTTCTTCCGCTGGATCCGCAGCCGCGGCTACAACAGCCGCTTCGTCCTGATCGTCGGCACCGGCCCGGAGGCGGAGCGGTTCGCCAACCGGATCGAGGCGCGTCCCGAGCTCGGCCTGCGGGTCATCGGCCACGTCCTCGTGCCGGCCGGGGCGGTCGAGCGGGCGGCCGCCACGGGTGGGGTCACCGTGGGGCGGGCGGCCGCCGCGGCCGGAGTCGGGGGCGATGTCGCGCCCGAGCGGGGCGCCCCCACGGGCGGGGTCGCGGTCGCGCACCGAGCCACCGACCCGAACGCCGCCGATCCACCGACCGACCCCGGGCGGAGCGAAGTCTCGATGATGGACCCTCGGCCGGCCACCACGACCCTCCGCGACACCGCCGTCGGGTCTGTCGTCGATCCCGCGGCGCCGGCCACCGTCCCCCAGCCGAGGCGGCCGATCCTCGGTGATGTCGAAGAGATCGAACGGGTCCTCCACGAGCACGTCGTCGACGAGGTCGCCATCTGCGTCCCCGCCGGCGCCTGGCCGATCGTCGAGCCGGTGGCCCGCCTCTGCGAGGAGGAGGGCAAGATCGTTCGGATCCCCCTCGCCGGG
>DAOTYQ010000113.1:0-7353 GCA_034434735.1 Chloroflexota bacterium | reverse complement strand
TATGCACACGGGCCCCATATGATTCAGCGCTCTTCTGGAACGCGTTCCATAGCTCCGCGATCAACTGCTCGAAGCCCTGCCCCTCGCGCCTGGCGCCTGTTCCGGTATTCGGCACGGTGCCAGGCGCCTCAAAGTACTCCGCTCGCCTGCACAGTTCCTTAACCTCGCGGGTGAGTCGCACCCTGGAAGTCACCGGTCGGCCACCCTGCCTGCCGAAGGAACCATTCCCCATACTGTCGTGACACGTCCCGCCCTCTGCGGCTTCTAGGCGCGCGCAGGGTAGCACACAACCGGGGCCTACGACCGCCCTGTGTCGGTGCTCAATGAATCTGGCACTCCGAGCTGCTCAGTGAATCTGTCAGTCTCCCCCGATGACGGAGAGACTGACGTTGACGACACGGGACCAGCAGCGACTGACGATCGTGACCCGTTGGATCGGCGGGTCGCTCTCGACCGAGGAGGCAGTGGCCCTCCTCGGCACGAGCGAGCGGACGGCCTGGCGCCTCCGGGCGGCCGTCTTGGATCGGGGTGCCGCCGGCCTCGTCCGCGGCAACCGGGTCGGCCCTCACCGCGGCGGCTCGACCCGGTACCCGGGGCCCGGATCGCTGAGCTCGCCCGGACGACGGACCGGGGCTTCAACGACTGCCATCGAGCCTCTGTCCTCGCCGAGGACGAGGGGATCGTCATCGGCCGCTCGACGCTGCGCCGTCTCCTGCGGGCCGCCAAGATCCCCGCCACCCGGTCCCGCCGACCGCCGCGCTACCGGAGCCGGCGAGACCGGATGGCCGAGGCCGGCCTCTTGGTCCAGGTCGACGGAAGCCGCCACGACTGGCTCGAGGGTCGGGGTCCGACCCTCACCCTCATCGCCGGGATCGACGATGCGACCGGGGCCATCGTCGCCGCGACGTTCCGCGAGAGCTCTGGATGCCGTCGGCTACCTCATGATCCTGCGCGCCATGGCCCGCACCTTCGGCCTCCCGGCGGCGATCTACCGGGATCGGGTGGGGATCTTCGCTCCGACTCGGGCCGGCGGTCGGGCGCCGGCGGAGGCGACCCAGGTCGGACGGGCCCTCGCCGAGCTTCTTGATCGGCTCGATCGCCGCGGCGAGCCCCCGCTCGTCGGGCCGGATCGAGCGCTGCTTCGGAACCCTCCAGGACCGCCTCGTCTCCGAGCTCCGGCGGGCCGGAGCGGCCGATCTGGCGGCGGCCAACGCGGTCCTGGCCGACTTCCTCTCCCGCTTGGAACGCCCGCTTCGGTCGACCGGCTGCCGTCGAGCCAGCGGCCTGGCGGGCCGCGCCCCCGGAGCCCGACCTCGCCCGGATCTGCGCCTTCCGCTGGCGCCGAGCGGTCGGCAACGACAACACCGTCCGGGTCGAGGGGGTCTGCCTTCAGCTCCCGCCGCTCGGAGGTCGATCGCTCGCCGGGCAGCGGGTCGAGGTCGAGCTGCGGCTCGAGGGGCAGCTCATCGTCCACCTCGATGGGCGCGCCCTCCTCGCCGTCCCGGCCTCGCCGGATCCGCGCCGACTCCGGGAGATCGAGATCCGCCAGCCCGCCGGTCCCCGGCCGGCGCCGGGTGGAGCCGAACGCCCCGGCTATCCGCCGGGACCCGATCACCCCTGGCGGCGAGGCCTCCTTCGGAGCGCACCGAGCCGCCGACTGACAGAATCACGGAGCAGCAACAGGATCCGTCAATCGCCGACCACGAGAACGCGGATGGCGCCGTGCAAACCGGCTCCCACGCCGGCCCGCAACCGGCTTCCGACCGGCCCCCAAGCGACGCTCCCTGCCATATGTACACGAGGTGAGCGTTGTTGGGCCCGAACCTGGCCGGGTGGCCCGTCGGAGCCTGCTCCGGTCCACCGCCCACGCTCGGCCGGCAGCCAGCTCAGGCCTCCAGCCGAGTCTGCCACCACTATTCGGCGGCCACTTGCGTCACGTGGCGGCCGTTTGTCCCCGCTGACGTCGGAGTGCCGCCTCCCGATCCCTCCCTGCCTCCCTCGCCACGCTCGGCGAGCTGCCCACACGGCGCTCGGCCGCGTCGGACCCGGGCTCGATCCCGACGTCGATCCGTCCAACGTTCACGTGATGAGCGTGTGGCAACGAAGCGGCAACGATCGTGCCGGCGGGCCTGCTCGCCAGGCCGCCTGCCCCAGCCTGGCGAGCCTGGCGGACCCGCCGGAGCCTCCCGCACGATCGAGACCCCGTAGCGCCCGCCGGGACCCGTCGCGGAGCTGCTCGATGCGCTTGAGCCGCACGAGCCGAGCTTCGTCGTCAGCTGGCCCCGCAGATTGTCCTCGAGGTCGTCGGAGATGGAGGTGGACCCACGGCTCGGCCCGTGTCGACCCAAAGGCTGTTGGCGTAGTCGTCTGCGGCGCTGCCGAGCCACAGCGCGGCGGTCCCAAGCCCCTGAACCGGTTGGGGGACCAGCGGGTCTCGTTTCCGTACGCCCGCATCGTGTCGCGCTAGGATTGGTAGAAAGCGTCCCCGAACACGAAGAGGTGGAACCCGTCGCCTGCGCCGTCGCTGTACTGGCAGCCGAGGGACTCGGTGGGAGAGTCGTCACGTCCATCGGCCTGACGAAGCCGGTCAGGCCAGACGCCTGGTTGGCTTCAGCGGCCGAAAGCAAACGGCCGCAGGGGCTCCCAGGCTGGCCGGCGATCACAAACCCACCATCTGGGCTCTCGGCCGCGCGCTCTGAGAAACCGGCCGTCGTGGAGGCTGGCGGGTTGGCCGCTCCACCCGTACCGAGGCAGCCACCCGCGGCGATTACGACCGCGGTACCAAGGGCCACCAAGGGCACCCTCACTCGCATGATCGGCATCCTGTTGTTGGGCAGGCCGGGTGTTTCGGGCATCATCGAGCCGTCGGCGTCCCGGGCTTCGCCGTCGGGCAACGGGCGTGGGCCGCCGCATGCTACGGAGCCACGGGGTCACCGCATCGGTGAGACCACGGCAGCATGACCGCCCGCAGGACACAACCGATGCAATTGGACGTCGCCGACCAGGCCCAACGGGGCGACCGCTGGTTCCTCCTCCCCGCCGCCATCGCGCTCGCCTCGCGCCTCTACTCGATCGCCGTTCTTCTCGTGCTCGATGCGCTGCCCGGGATGCGTCCCCACCTGCTCATGGTCTGGGATGCGGCCTGGTACGTCCGGATCGCGGAGGCGGGCTACCACGGCGGCGTCGTCCACGGCGGCCACGACTTCGCGTTCTTTCCCGCCTGGCCCCTCCTCATCAAGCTCGGCAGCCTCGGGGTCTTCCCACTCAGCCTGACCGGCGCCGTCCTCGCCAACGTCTGCTTCGTCGCCGCGGCGGTGCTCATCTGGCGAGTCCTTGCCGATCGCCTCGGCGAGGCGATCGCCACCGCCGCCCTTCTGCTGCTCGCCTTCGCTCCCTCCGCCTACGTCTTCTCCCTTCCCTATTCCGAGCCGCTCTTCCTGCTGGCGGCAGGGTCGTACTTCTTCGCCCGGCCCGAGTCGCGCTGGCGGCTGCCGGCTGCCGCCCTGGCGATGGTCACGAGGATCGCTGGGATCGGCCTCGTGGCCTCGGCCCTCGTCCGAGCCTCGACGTCCCCGGGACGGGGGCGCCTCGACGCCCTCGGGGCGGCCGCGGCCGGCTGCCTCGCCTTCGCGATCTGGTGGTCGTTCATCGCCCTCCTGACGGGTCAGTTCACCGGCTTCCTCCTCGGCTCCCCGACGTGGGCCGGTGGCGGCAGCGGCCTGACGAGGATCGGCGTCGCCCTCACCCACCCGAACCTCGCCCGGCTGGCATGGCTCGGCTTCACCGGCCTCGTCGCCGTCGGCGCCGCTGTCCTCTTCCGGAGGGACCGCGAGCTGGCCGTCTTCGGCGCCGTCGTGCTCGCCCTCTCGCTGCTGCCCGGCGGCACGGTGAACTCGATGCCCCGCTACACGCTCTCGGCCTTCCCCGCCTTCGCCGGGCTGGCGCTCGTTCTCGGGCGGCTGGATCGACGAGCCGTGCGGGTTGCGGCCGCGCTGTTCGCCTTGGGACAGATCGCCTTCGCCGCCCTGATCCTGGCTGCGCCGCCGCGCGGCGTGGCCCCGTGAGGGAACGGAGCAGCCCGGCGGAGCTCGGGGCAAGAGTGACCTGCCGATGAGCCCGCTCTATGGTTGCCTACTTGCGCAACAACGCAAGTAGGGAGTAGACTTCGAGCCGGCCCTTCGCCCGACCGGGGCGGCCCGCTGCCCCGGCGCCGCCGCCGACCGACCAGCGGGCCGAAAGAAACCGTGTGCCACGCGTATCCATCGAGAGGTGCGCCATGCCGACGACCCGCTCCCCGTACACCATCGCCCTCCGCCTCCCCGGCACCGTCGCCTCGCTCCGCCCTCGCGTCGAGGCCGCTCTGAAGGCCGAGGGCTTTGGCGTCTTGACGGAGATCGACGTCGCAGCGACCCTCAAGGCGAAGCTCGGCCTCGACCGCCCGCCCTACCTCATCCTGGGCGCCTGTAACCCGCCGCTCGCCCACCGCGCCCTCGACGCCGACCCCTCCATCGGCGCCCTCCTGCCCTGTAACGTCGTCCTCCGGGAGGAGGGCGAGGGGCGCGCCGAAACCGTCGTCGAGGTTCTGGACCCCAGAGCGGCCTTCGGCATCGTCGGCGCTCCGGAGGTCGAAGCGGTCGCCGAGGAGGCCCGCGCCCGGCTCGAGCGGGCGCTCGCTCGCCTGGAGGATCGAGCGTGAGGACGACCCCGAAGCCTCGCCGCGTCCTCGTCTTCACGACCCCGACCTGCCCCTGGTGCGCCCGAGCGAAGAGCTACCTCCGGAGCCGGGGCATCCCCTTCCGGGAGGTCGACGTCAGCCGCGACCCGGCGGCCGCCCGCGACCTCGTCCGCCGGACCGGCCAGATGGGCGTCCCGGTGATCGAGATCGACGGCCGACCGATCGTCGGCTTCGACCGCGCCCGGATCGACGCCCTCCTCGGCCTCCGGCCAGGCGGGCCGGCCCACTAGCCCCACCGTGTCTCGATCCGCCCAGCATCACCAGGAGGTCGCCGTGGCCGAGCTCATCCAGCCCCTCGGGAGCCGCGTCCTCGTCCGGGTCCTGCCCGAGGAAAGCGTGACGAAGTCGGGGCTCTATCTCCCCGACACAGCCAAGGAGAAGCCGCAGCGCGGCGAGGTCGTCGCCGTCGGCGACGACAGCGAGGCGATCAAGGTCGCCGTCGGCGACCGGGTCCTCTTCCCGAAGTACACGGGGACGGAGCTCCGCCTCGACGGCACCGACTACCTCCTCATCGACGCCGCCGAGCTCCTCGCGATCCTCCGCGAGGCGCCGGCCGGGGCGGCGGTGGCGTAGGTAGGCCTGTCGGTCCGCGCCTCGGCGGATCGCTTCCGGGTCCCTACCGGACTTCGACGGGCTACGCCCCGAAGGGAAGCCGCTCCCTCAGACGCCCCAAGCGGTGGTCCCGCAGGATCACCTTCGCCGCGTTCCGGGCGCAGACCCCCATCACCCCGCCGCCGGGATGGGTGCCCGCACCGCAGAGGTAGTAGCCGGCGATCGGCGTCCGGTAGTCGGCATAACCCGGGATCGGCCGAAAGACGAACATCTGATCCGGCGTGAGCTCCCCGTGCATGATGTTGCCACCCGGGAGGCCGAACCGCTCCTCCAGATCCGGCGGCGCGAGGACCTCGATCCGCTCGATCGCCCCGAGCAGGTTCGGCGAGAACTCGGCCAGCGCGCCGAGGGCGCGCCGCGCGTACTCCTCCCGGCCCCCATCGTCCCAGGCGCCATCCCGAAGCTGGTACGGCCCATACTGGCTGAAGCCGAGCATGAGGTGCTTGCCCGGCGGCGCCAGCCCCTCTGGCTCGTGGGCGGTCGGGAAGACGACCTCGAGGTAGGGGCGCTCGGACATCCGCCCGTACTTGGCGTCATCGAAGGCCCGCTCCAGGTACGCGATGGAGGGCGAGACCGCGACGAGACCCCGATGGACTTCACCGTCCTGGTCCCAGGAGGGGAAGGTCGGCAGCTCGCCGAGGGCGACGTTCAGCTTCACCGAGCCGGACCGGCTTCGGTAGCGCTTGATCGCCCGGACGACCGCCTCCGGGAGCCACGCCTCGCCGACGAGGCCGAGGTACGAGGTGACCGGATGGGCGCTCGAAACCACCCGCCGGGCCCGCACGATCGACCCGTCGGCGAGCTCCACGCCCACCGCCCGGCCCGAGCTGTTGACGACGACCCGCCGCACCTCCGCCCCGGTCCGGATCTCCGCCCCCGCCGCCTGCGCCGAACGGGCGATCGCCGCCGAGAGGCCGCCCATGCCGCCCTTCACCCAGCCCCAGGCGCCGGCGTGCCCGTCGATCTCGCCGATCCAATGGTGGACGAGGACGTAGGCCGAGCCGGGGGTCATCGGTCCGCACCACGCCCCGATGATGGCCTGGGTGGCGAGCGCCCCCTTCACCCGCTCGTCCTCGAACCACTCGTCGAGGAAGTCGGCGGCGCTCATCGTGAAGAGCCGGACGAGTTCGGGCACGTCGCCGGCGCGCCAGGAGCGAACCCTCGCCGCGGTGCGCAACCAGCCCGGCAGGTCACCGAGGCGCAGGTTCGGTGGGACGACGAAGAGGAGGTCCTTGAGCAGCTTGGCCACCCGCTCGAAATAGCGATCGAACTCGACGTAGGCGGCGGCGTCGCGCTCGTTCAGCTTCGCGATGTTGGCGGCGTCACGGCGAACGTCCCCCCAGAGGGTGAGCGAGGTCCCATCGGGGAAGGGCACGAAGTAGTCGGGGGTGACGAGGGAGACCTCGTAGCCGAAGCGCTTCAGCTCGAGCTCGGCGACGACCCGCGGCGGCATGAGCGACACGACGTAAGAGGCGCTCGAGATCCGGTACCCGGGCCAGGTCTCCTCCGTCGTGGCCGCCCCGCCGAGGACCTCCCGCCGCTCGAGGACGAGGACGTCGAGCCCGGCCCGAGCCAGGTACGCGGCGCAGGCGAGGCCGTTGTGCCCTCCGCCGATGACGATGACGTCGCGTTCGTTGGGACCCATGGCGCCGTCCACGGTAGGTGGCGCGACGAGGCTGGCGCACGTCGGTCTCACGAACCGGAACGGCGGGCGATGGCGACGCCGACGAGGCCCGCTCGATCCTCAGGTCGACCGCAGCACCGCCCGGACCGCCGCCGCCACGTCGTCCGGCTGTGGCAGCCACGCCGCCTCCAGCGGCTGGGCGTACGGAACCGGCATGTCCAGGCCCGCGACGCGCCGGATCGGGGCCCGGAGGTCGCCCCAGGCCAACTCGCCGACCCGGGCGGCGATCTCCGCCCCGATCCCGACGTTTCGATGCGCCTCGTGGACGACGACGAGCCGACCGGTCCGGCGGACCGAGCCGAGGACCGTCTCCATGTCCAGG
>DAOTYQ010000112.1:0-9299 GCA_034434735.1 Chloroflexota bacterium | reverse complement strand
CGGCGCTCCCAGCCCGAGCGAGCCGCCGCCGGGCCGGTGGCGTCGACGCCGATCCGGTCGTCGGGCCCCGGAGGGCGGTCGGCCGTCCGATGGTCGGCGGTCACCTGGCGGCGTGGCGTCCGGTGCTGCGGTCGTTGCCACGCCCGGGGGTGTATCCGCCGCCGACGACCGGCTCGATGATCCCGTAGTTGCCGTCGCGTCGCCGATAGAGGAGGTTGAGCCGTTCGTTTTCGGCGTTGACAAAGAGGAAGAAGGCGTGACCGAGCTCCTCCATCTGGGTAATGGCGTCCTCTTCGAACATCGGCTCGATGGCGAAGCGCTTCACCTTCACGATCCGCGGCCCCGGCTCGGCTTCGGCCGCACCGGGTTCCATCGCCTCGAGGCGCCGGGCGGCTTCGCCGGACCGCGCCCGGTCCCGGGGCCGCTCCTTGTGGTCGACGGCCTGGCGCTCGGCTCGATCGACGACGGCGTCGATGGCGGCCTGGTACGTCGGACCCGTGGCGTGGCTGCGGAGGGTCTGGCCGTTGACGACGAGGGTGACCTCGGCGATGTGGGCATCGGCGGCGCTCTTGTGCTGCTCGTTCGAGAGCTCGACGATGGCGTCGGTGCGATCGTCGAGGAGTCGCTCCAGACGGCGGAGCTTGCGCTCGGCATAGGTGCGAACGCGATCGGGAAGCTCGATGTTCTTGCCCTTGACGATCGTCCGCATGGTGCGCCTCCGGTGTGACGACTGGTCCGGAACGAGTCTCGGCTCGGGTCGGCCCGATGGGCGGGTCTCCCTGGCCCGAGTATAGGGCGCCACCCCCAAGCCGCCGCTACCGCTCCCGCGCCACCGCCACCGCCGAGACAGCCGCCGCCCCCGCCTGGAGGAGGGCCTCGGCACAGGCGACGAGCGTGGCGCCGGTCGTCACGACGTCGTCGACGAGGACGACCCAGCGCCCGGCGATCGCCGCCGGTTCCACCACTCCGAAGGCACCGGCGACGTTCCGCGCCCGCTCCCCTCGGCCGAGCTCGAACTGGGCGACCGTCGCCCGTCGCCGCTCGAGGGCGGTGACGACCGGCAGGCCGAGCCGATCGGCTGCGGCCGCGGCGAGGAGCTCGGCCTGGTCGTACCCACGCTCGCGCCGCCGCGCCGGATGGATCGGGACCGGGACGAGGAGGTCGCCGCCGGCTCCGGCCCGGGCCCAGCGGCGCGCCACCGCCGCCCCGAGGGGCACCGCGAGGCGGGTCTCGCCGCCGTACTTGAGGGCGTGGAGGGCCGCCCGGACCGGCCCGACGTAGGCGGCACACCACTCAAGCTGGAGGAGCGGGGGAGGTACGGTGGCTGCGAGCCCGATGGCGACCCCCGCCGGCGCCGAGGCCCGGGCTTCGAGGGCACGCCGGCAGGCGGGACAGAGCAGCTCGCCCTCCGTCCCGCAGCCGGGGCAGACGGGCGGCACGAGGAGGTCGAGGACGGCCCCGACGACGCGCGCGCCGATGTCCACGCGGCCATCCTCGCCGCACCCGCTCCCCGCCAACTTATCGGAGCCCGCCGGGCCTCCCGCGTCGCCCACAGCGAACATCACGGGCATCCGCGGCTCACCCAAGCCTCCCGCGTCGCCCACAGCGAACAGAACGCGCCAACGTGCCGGGGCGCGGGCCGTTCTGTTCGGCCGTGCCGACGCGGCCCGCAGAGAACCGGCCCCCACCCCCGTTTTGTTCGGCTGTGGCGACGCGCCGCGCAGCCGAACAGCCCCCACCCCCGTTGTGTTCGCCCCTACCGACGCGGCCCGCAGAGAACCGGCCCCCACCCCCGTTCTGTTCCGCCTTGGCGACGCGCCGAGCAGCCGACCCGCCCCGCCTACCGATCGTCGATCACGATGGCATCCCCGACGACCGTCCCCGTCGCCCCGACCGTGCCAGCGGGGAGCTCGAGCACCGCCGTCGCCCCCCGGACGTACGGCACGATCCCCCGCCACGGCCGCAGCCCCTCCCGCACCGCCACGACCTCCCACTCGCCACTCGGACGGCGCGGCCCCAAGAACACCGCATCGATCGGGAAGCGCATGAAGAACATGTGGATGCCGTTCCCGGCTAGGAGCAGCCCACACCCCGGTGCCAAGCCGCTCCGGCCCATGAGCCCCCGGAAGCGGGCCCAGAAGGATCGGGCGACCTCGAGCTCCTCGGCCAGGAGCGTGCCCCGGGTCAGATTCCGTGCCGCTGCCATCAGCGAACCCCGCCCGCCGGCCCCAGCGCGCCCGCCGCCACCATCAAGCGAACCCCGCCCGCCGGCCCGTCGACCCGCCCGGCCCCCTCAGGTCAGGTTCTTGACGATGAGGATGAGGGCCGGCCCCAGGATGACGATGAAGAGCGAGGGGAAGATGCAGCCGACCAAGGGGAAGAGCATCTTGATCGGCGCCTTCGCCGCCATCTCCTCGGCGCGCTGCCGTCGCTCGATCCGGAGCTGTTCCGACTGAACCTGGAGGACCTTCGAGATCGAGACACCGAGCTGCTCGGCCTGGATGATCGCCCCGATGAAGTTCGTCAGGGCCTGGACCTCGGTCCGCGGGATGATGTCGCGGAGGGCGTCCCGGCGCGCCTTCCCGACCCGGACCTCGGCGAGGGCCCGCCGGAACTCGTCGATGAGCGGCCCCTTCATCTTCTCGACGACCTTGCCGAGCGCGGCGTCGAAGCCGAGGCCCGCCCGGACCGAGATCGTCAACAGGTCGAGGGCGTCCGGGATCTGGAGGAGGATCGCTCGCTGGCGGGCCCGGATCCGGTTCCCGAGCCAGAACTCCGGGAGCGTGTAGCCGAACAGGAGGCCCACCAGGGTCATGACCAGCCCGATGGCCGGCGGCAGGCCGAGGAGGCCGAGGACGACGAAGAGGACGAAGAAGACGATCGCCCCCACGATGGCCGCGACGGCCTTGATCCCCAGCCAGTCGGCGACCCGCAGATCGCCCGGATTGCCGGCCAGCGCCAGGCGCCGCTCCGTCGACTCGGCGAAGGAGCGGCTCGTGATCCGGGCGACGGCGTTCGAGAGCCGCAGGGCGAGCGGGCGGATGGTCCGCTCGATGAACGGCTGCTGGAGCTCCAGCTCCTCGAGGTTCCGGGCCTGCATCGTCCCCAGCTGGAGGAGCCGGGCCTGGACCGGGTCCGTCGTCGAGCTGCCGACGAGGCCGATGGTGATGAGGAGGATCCCGGCCGCCGCCGCTGCGGCGACGACGATCGGTAGGAGGTTCTCCATCGTTACACCTCGATGTCCACGATCCGGCGGATGAGCATGAAGCCGGTGAACATCGACACGAGGCCGAGGCCGAGGATGATCACCCCGGCCGGCAGCCCGGCGATGCTGACCGCCGGGTCGAACATCGGGTCGAAGAACGACGGCGCGGCGACGAAGATGAAGGCAGCCAGGCCGAACGGCAAAAAGCCGACGACGTAGCCGGACATCCGCTGCTGGGCGGTGAGGACCCGGATCTCGCCCTTGATCCGGACCCGCTCGCGGATCGTGAAGGCGATGGAGTCGAGGATCTCGGCGAGATTGCCGCCGACCGTGTGCTGGATGCTGATCGCCGTGGCCATGAGCTCGAGGTCGTCCGAGCGAACCCGACGGACCATGTTCTCCATGGCCTGCTCGAAGGGCAGCCCGAGGTTCACCTCGCGGATGACCCGACTGAACTCCGTCGAGACCGGCGGCCGCGTCTCCCGGACGACGAGCTCGACGGCCTGGAGGAACGACGAGCCGGCGCGCAGGGCGTTGGCGATGAGGGTGATCGTGTCGGGGAGCTGCTTGTTGAAGGCGTTGAGGCGGCTCGCCTTTCGGCGGTTCAGCCAGAAGCGGGGCAGCAGGAAACCGAGGAGGGCGCCGGCAAGGAGCGCGAGGGGGCTGCCGAGAGCGGGCAGGGCGACCGAGAAGACGACGAAAAGGATCGGGACGCCGACCGTCGCCGCGGCCCAGAGGACGAGGAACTCGCTCACTTTGAGCTTCAGGTCCGCCCGGGCCAGCTCGCGGGCCAGGTTCGCCCCGAAGTGACGCTGCTCGACGACCTTGTTCAGTTGGGCCAGGGCCTGGCTCTGGGCGAGGAGCTCGGCGATGCCGCCCTGGCCGGTGGCCCTCGGCTGTGGCTCTCGCCGCCCCGAGGCGTATCGCTCGAGGCGCGCGGCGACGCCCGAGCTGCTGCCGGAGAAGGCGATCCCGACGCTGATGAGGAAGATCGCCAGGGCGGCGGCGCCGGCGACCGCGAGGGTCAGCGTGTCCATGCTCGCCTCCGCGCTCCCTCGACCACCGCTAGAAGCCGAACCCGAAGAGGTTCGGCGGCAGGTGGATCCCCATGACCTCGAACTTCTCGACGAACTTCGGCCGGATCCCGGTCGGCTTGAGACGACCCTGGATCTTGCCCTCGACGACGCCGGTCTGCTCGAAGACGAAGACGTCCTGCATGACGATGACGTCGCCCTCCATGCCCTGGACCTCGGTGATGTTCGTGATCTTCCGAGAGCCGTCTTTCAGGCGGGACTGGTGGACGATGAGGTCGACGGCCGAAGCGATCTGCTCGCGGATCGCCCGGAGGGGCAGGTCGACGCCGGCCATGAGGACCATCGTTTCGAGGCGGCTCAGCATGTCCCGGGGGCTGTTCGCGTGGCCCGTCGACATCGAGCCGTCGTGGCCGGTGTTCATCGCCTGGAGCATGTCGAGGGCCTCGGCGCCGCGGACCTCGCCGACGATGATCCGATCGGGCCGCATCCGGAGGGCGTTTCGGACGAGCTCCCGGATCGGGATGGCGCCCTTGCCCTCGATGTTCGGCGGCCGCGACTCCAGGGTCACGACGTGCTCCTGGCGGAGCTGGAGCTCGGCGGCATCCTCGATGGTGATGATCCGCTCGTCGTTGGGGATGAAGGACGAGAGGACGTTCAGGGTCGTCGTCTTGCCGGAGCCCGTCCCGCCCGAGACGAAGATGTTCAGCCGGGCTTCGACGCAGGCCTTCAGGAAGTCGAACATCTCCGGCGTCGCCGTCCCGAAGCGGATGAGGTCGTCGACGGTGAAGGGCGAGGCCGAGAACTTCCGGATCGTGATGACCGGCCCCACGAGGGAGAGCGGCGGGATGATGGCGTTCACCCGCGAGCCGTCGGTGAGGCGGGCGTCGACCATCGGGCTCGACTCGTCGATCCGGCGTCCGATCGGGGCGATGATCCGATCGATGATCCGCATGACGTGGTCGTCGTTCTGGAAGACGACGTTCGTGAGCTCGAGCTTGCCGCCCCGCTCGATGTAGACCTGGCGGGGGCCGTTGACCATGATCTCGGTGATCGTCTCGTCCCGGAGGAGCGGCTCGAGGGGCCCGAGACCGATGATCTCGTCGGTGATCTGCTCGAGCATCCGAACCCGCTCGGCCCGGGTCAGGGCGAGGCCCTCCTCGTCGATGACCTTGCCGAAGATCTCCTCGATCTGGCGGCGGACTTCGACCTGGTTCGAGAGATCGAGCTTCGGGTCGAGGTCCTGGATGACCCGGTTCTGGATCCGGAACTTGACGTCGCGGAAGGACTCCCGAACCGGGCCCGTGCTGACGAGCCGCGGCGGCGCCGGCGGTGCTCCGGGCGGCGCCGGGACGCTCGGCGGTGCAGCGGGTGTTCCGGGCGCGGCCGGTGCCGCTCCCGGTCGGGCGCTCTCGATTCGCTTCAGCAGGGACATCGCCTACCCCCTTCTGACCCGTTGGGTCGAGTGCGGCCTTCCGGCCGCCTGTATCTGTACACCCTACTACCGCCAGGCAAGAAGTGATCGCTTCTGAGCCGGCCGTCGCTCCGGCTGGTTTGTCGCCGCGGCGGGCACCCCGGCCACGGCCCGGGCGAGCCGGATGACGTCCTGGGCGACCTGGGTCTCCCGGCTCGCCGCGACGAACGGGACGCCCCGGTTGAGGGCGTAGACGACGGTCCGGCCGTCGCTGACGATGGAATGGTCGATCCGGCGGCCGATGGAGTGCTCGACGTCGCTGACCCGGATGCCGAGCGTCGAATCGGCCCGGTTCAGGACGAGGACGAGCCGCTCGCGCTCGTAGCCGAGCTGCTCGGCGACCTCCAGGAAGAGCCGGATGTTCTTGATGCTCGTGATCTCGAGGGTCAGGACGGCGAGGATCGTGTCGGCCGCGTCGAGGATGGCGAGGGTCGTCTCGTTGAAGGCCGGCGGGCAGTCGACGACGACGAGCTCGTGGCGAGCTCGCAGGGCGTCGAGAACCCGGCGGACGGCCGTCGCCGTGACCAGCTCGGCCATCTCCGGCGACGGCGGGGCGAGGAGGACCCGAAGGCCCGTCGAGTGGCTGACCGTGAAGGTGTCGAGGGACTCCGGGTCGCCGCCGCCCTCGAGCTCGGGCACGAGATCGGCGATCGACTTCGCCTTCGGGTTGAGGTTCAGGAGGACGGCCACGTCGCCGAACTGGAAGGCCCCGTCCACGAGGACCGTCTCGCGCTTCAGCTCGGCGGCCGCCGCGACGGCGAGGTTGACGGCGATGGTCGTCCGGCCGACGCCGCCCTTCGGGCTGAAGACGGCGACGAGCCGCCCGGGCTCCCGGGCCTGGCCGGCCGCGGCGGCGACCGTCGGTGGGACGACGGCGATCCGGCTCAGCTTCTCCTGCTCCCGAGCGTAGACCTGCCGGATCGAGGTCGTCAGCTCGTCGGCGCTGAAGGGCTTGACGAGGAACTCGCGGGCCCCGGCCAGCATCGACCGGCGCAGGTAGTCCGCCTCGCCCTGGACCGACATCATGACGACGGCGGCCGTGGGGACGCGGGTCGCGAGCTGCTCGGTCGTGGTGATGCCGTCCATGTCGGGCATGTTGATGTCCATGAGGACGACATCGGGCCGGAGGTGCTCGGCGAGCTCGATCGCCTCCCGGCCCGAGGCGGCCGCGCCGACGACGACGATGTCGCTCTCGAAGGAGAGGAGCTTCGTCAGGTGGTCCCGGGTCTCGGGAATGTCGTCGACGATCAGGACGCTGATCTGGTCGGCCATGCTGGCTCGTGCTCGCTTTCGCTACCGCTGCTCCTTCGGCGGCCGCAGCCCATCGCCGCCGGCGCCGCCGGCTCGGCCCGATGCGACCGCCGCGACCGCCGCGTCACGATCAGGGCCGTGGCGACGCCGCGGCCGGGAGGATCGCCTCCACGAGCTGCGGGACGAGGACGCCGTACTCATCGACGAGGGTCTTGAGGACGACACCCGTCGTCGGATCGGCCGGCGGGGTGATCGGCTGGCGGGTCACCGGATCGATGAAGTCCTTCGGCGAGCGGAGGATGAGGCTGATCGACCCGTCGAGCTGGGCGAACTTGATGACCTCGGCCTGCTGGGGGGTGACCGCCAGGATGACGATCTGTTGCTGGCCGGTCAAGGTCGTCCCGCCCGTGCCCGGACCCGGCTGCTGGCCTTCCGTCTGGGGAGCTGGGGGCAAGAGGGTGCCGACGACCTGCATCCCCTGGAGGAGGAGCTTGACGCTCGTGCTGTTCAGGCCCGCCACCGGGGTGATCGTCCCGTCCGAGCCGATGGTGACGACCGGGAACGTCCCCGACTGGAAGCCGACGAGGAGGTCGACGTAGTCGCCCTTGTTGATGAGCGTCCCGACACCCGAGACCTGATCGACCTGGACCGAGATGCAGCGCATCGTGGCCGGGCAGTCGACGGAGACGAGGCCCTGGCCGCGTCCGACGTCAAAGTCGGCCGCCGTCAGCTGGGCCCCGGCGGTGATGTCGCGCCGGGCGACCTTGCCGATGACGAGGCTCGTGCTCTGGAAGGCCGTCGGGTCGCGCTCGGCGGTCGAGAGGTTCCGCTGCTCGATCATGTCGGCCGTCACCTGGACGCCGAGCGGGATGTCGACCTTGGCGAAGACGGTGGGGAGCTCGGTGGGCGACGCCGCCGGACCTTCTCCCCCCGGCCGCTGGTTGAAGATGAGAACGATGCCGACGAAGGCGACGATCGCGAGGAAGATCCCGATGAGCAGGATCAGGCGATTGGAGCGCTTCAAGGTGCTTCTCCCCGTACCGTGTGACAGGTGGCACCACTGTAGCAGCCACCTGGGGCGCCGCGACTATACCAAAGGGTGATGGCCATTAGGAAGAAATGGAGGCTGAGGACGCCAGCGGCCGGGACGGGCGTCGGTCCGCCCGCCCCGGCCGCCGATGGGTCCTCAGACCGAGTTGCCGATGTTGCTCAGCATCGTGCTGAGGTTGTCGCCGATGAAGATGAGGCTGAGGATGGCGACGATGGCGATGAGGACGAGGATGAGTGCGTATTCGGCGAGCCCCTGGCCCGCTTCGCCATCCTGCCGGGACGGCCGGTCGGGTGGGCCGGCGCCCCGGGCGAGTCGATGGAGCACCGTGGAGGACACCTCCTTTCGGGACGACGCTCGAGGCGGGATCCGAGAACGAAACGCGGCCGCCGGCGCCGCCGGCGGCCGCGTCGAGGTCCATCGGTTCCTAGATGCTGTCGCCGACCGTGCTGAGGATGTTGCTCACCTGGGTGCCGAGGAAGATGAGGGCGAGGATCGCGACGATCGCGATGAGGGCGAGGATGAGGGCGTACTCGGCCAGACCCTGACCCTCCTCGTCGGAGCGGAAGAGCGAGATGAGAGCAGAAAGGAATGCCATTTCGGGAATCACCTCCTTCCCGGCGCGTAGTCCCCCTGAGAACCGGGAGCCGCGAGCAGTGTCGGACCTTGCCGCTGGCCTGTCAAGATGGAAGGCCATTCTGCGGTGCGTCCGGGAACCCGTCGGCTCGGTCGCGTCCTAGATGCTGTCGCCGACGGTGCTGAGGATCGTGCTCACCTGGGTCCCGAGGAAGATGAGGGCAACGATCGCGACGATCGCGATGAGGGCGAGGATGAGGGCGTACTCCGCCAGCCCCTGACCCTCCTCGTCGGAGCGGAAGAGCGTGGCCAGAGCCGACGTCAACAGTGCCATACGGCGACCTCCTATGAGATGAGTTCCGCCGGATACCCGGCGCTGCCCACGATAGCCGGCCGCCTCGGGGCTGACCACTAGCCCGATGGTACCGATCCGGTGCCAGTCGTCGCCGCGTCGATGAGCTCGGCGATGAACCGGAGAACCTCCCGGACGACGTCGCCGAAGAAGAGGAGGACGACGAGGGCGACGAGCCCGCCCAGGCCGAGGATGAGCCCGTACTCGACGAGCCCCTGACCGGCCCTGGGCTCGCTCACGACGGTTCGGGCGGGAGCGGCGCCCGGAAGCGGATCGCCCGCCCCCCGTCGACGACCTCGACCTCGACCCCGATCGGGACGGCGCGGCCGCGAATGTCGCGGAGCGTCGCCGCGGGGAGCCGA
>DAOTYQ010000111.1:0-2228 GCA_034434735.1 Chloroflexota bacterium | reverse complement strand
ACGTTCGAGCACCGTCCCCGACGCAGCGAAGGAGCCACGATGGCCGACAACCGAGAGCGGTGGGCCCTCATCCTCGGCGCTTCCTCGGGCATGGGCGAGGCGACGGCCATCGCCCTCGCCCAGGCCGGCTACCGGATCTGCGGGATCCACCTCGACTTCCGGGCCGCCCTCGCCCACGTCGAGGAGATCAAGGCCAAGATCGCCGCGGCCGGCTCGGAGGCGCTCTACCTGAACATGAACGCGGCCGATGACGAGAAGCGGGCGGCCGCCATCGAAACCCTCCGGGGCCGCTTCGAGGAGCGCCGCGCCGCCGGCGCCGAGCCGTACGTCCGGGTCCTCATGCACTCCCTCGCCTTCGGGTCGCTGGCCCCCTTCATCGCCGACGATCGGACGAAGGAGGCGAGCCGGAAGCAGTTCGAGATGACCCTCGACGTCATGGCGAACAGCCTCGTCTACTGGGTCCGCGACTGCTACCACGCCGGGCTCCTCCAGGCCGGCTCGCGGGTCTTCGCCATGACCTCGGAGGGCTCGGTCCGGGTCACCCCGACCTACGGCGTCGTCAGCGCCGCCAAGGCGGCCCTCGAGTCCCACGTCCGCCAGCTGGCCATGGAGCTCGCCCGGCGGGGGACGGGGATCACCGTGAACGCCATCCGAGCGGGAGTCACCGTCACGCCCGCCCTCCTCAAGATCCCCGAGCACGAGGAGATCATCGCCGCCGCCCGGCGCCGGAACCCGACCGGGCGGCTGACGACGACGGCCGACGTGGCGGCGGCCATCGTCGCCCTCGCCGGTGAGGGAACCGACTTCATCAACGGCGAGATCATCGGCGTCGACGGCGGCGAGTTCATCACCGCCTCGTAAGCGATGACCCGCCGACGCCGCGCCGGGACCGGCGAGCCGTTCCGCTCCGGGAGGCCGGGGACGTGAGCGGCCGCGTCGTCGTCGTCGGCTCGGTGAACGTCGATCTCGTCGTCCGGGCCGAGCGTCTGCCGGCGCCCGGCGAGACGGTGACCGGCGGGGTCTTCGAGCGTCACCACGGCGGCAAGGGGGGCAACCAGGCCGTCGCCGCGGCCCGCCTCGGTCGGACGACCCTCTTCGTCGGCGCCGTCGGCGAGGATGCCTTCGGCGACGACGCCCGGGCGGCGCTCGCCGCCGAACGGATCGACGTCTCCCGGCTCCTGGCGATCCCCGGGGCGGCAACGGGGGTCGCCCTCATCATGGTCGACGCTCGGGGCGAGAACCTCATCGCCGTCGCCTCGGGTGCGAACGCAGCCCTCGAGCCGGCGATGGTCGAGGAGGCCCTCGGTCGGCTCGGGCCACTCGCCGAGGACGTCGTCCTCGTCTGTCACGAGATCCCGACGGCGACGGTCCGGGCGGCCCTCCGGTACGGGCGCGGAGCGGGCGCGACGACGATCTTCAACCCGGCGCCCGCCGCCGGTCTAGATCGGGCCACCCTCGGCCTGGCCGACATCGTGACCCCGAACCGGACCGAGCTGGCGACGCTCCTGGCAACCATCGATGGCAGTGGAGGCCGGGACGTCGGCGGTGGGGGCGCGGCCGTCGCCCTGGATCCCGAGGCCGGCGCTCGGCGCCTCCTCGAGCCGGGCGCGGAGGGTCCCGGCGTCCGCCGGGCCGTCGTCGTCACCCTCGGGGCCGAGGGGGCGCTCCTCGTCGCCCGGGGCGAGGACGGTGGGCCGACGAGCCGTCGGTTCGCGGCCCATCGCGTCAACTCGGTCGACTCGACCGGGGCCGGCGACGCCTTCAACGGAGCGCTGGCGGCTGCCCTCGCCGAGGGCCGATCCCTCGACGACGCCTGTCGGCTGGCCGTCGTCGCCGGGGCGCTGGCGACGACCCGACCGGGCGCGCGAGAGGGGATGCCGACGCGGGCCGAGCTGGAGGCGGCCGCCGGAGGGCCTCCGCCCCTCGAATCGCCCTCGTAGCGGGTCCGGGCCTCCGGGTTCGCCCGCGGGACCGTCGGTGCTGAGACCGCCCGGTCGTCAGCGGAGGGCGGCGACGATCTGGGCGGTGTTCCAGCGCATCATGCCCTCGTACGTGTCGGCCGGCGGGTCGCCGAGCGAGTCCGAGTAGAGGTTCGTGACGACCCTGACGCCCGTCTCGGCGGCGATCCGCTCGGCGAGGGCGGGGTTGAACTGGGCTTCGGCAAAGATGGCCCGAACCCCACTCGATCGGATCGCCTCGATGAGGCGGGCGATCTGCCTGGCGCTCGG
>DAOTYQ010000110.1:0-3073 GCA_034434735.1 Chloroflexota bacterium | reverse complement strand
CCGTCGTCCTCGCCCGTTCCATCGTCCTGACCGCGTCCCTGCCTTCGTTTCGGCCCCGGCCACCCGCAACCTGTCGGGCGGCGTCATTGCCCTCCCGATTCTGCCGCAGGCGGCGGAGCATCGAGGACTTCCCGGACCCGGGAGGCGAGGGTCGCCGCATCGAAGGGCTTGGCCAAGAAGGCGTAACGGCGCTCGACCGTCGGCCGGCCGGGCACGAGCCCCGGCGCGTAGCCGGAGACGAAGAGGACCCGGAGCTCGGGCTGCTGAGCGGCAAGGGCCTCCGCTAGGGCCGGCCCGTCGAGGCCGGGCATGACGACGTCGCTGAGGAGGAGGTCGATCCGCCGGCCGGCGGCGAGGCGGAGGGCGGCCTCGGCGTCGGCCGCCTGGAGGACCTCGTAGCCGAGGTCCCGAAGGGACTGGGCCATGAGGACCCGGATCCCGGGCTCGTCCTCGACGATGAGGATCGTCTCGGTCCCGCCGATCGGGGCCTCGGCGCCGACGGCCGGCGGCTCGGCGGCCGCCGAGGGGCCGTTTCGGACCCGCTCGCCATCGACGACGGGCAGCCGGACCCGGAAGGTCGAGCCGGCTCCGGGGGCCGAGCTCACCGTGATCTCGCCGCCCGACTGGCTGACGATGCCGTAGGTCGTCGAGAGGCCGAGACCGGTCCCCTCCCCGGGTGGCTTCGTCGTGAAGAAGGGCTCGAAGATCTGGCCGAGGGTCGCCTCGTCCATGCCGACGCCGGTGTCGGTGACCGTGATCTCGAGCCAGCGCACGCTCGACGGCGGCTCCGTCCGGGCCTCCTCGAGGCCGGGCCGCTCCCCCTCCACGGTCCCGGTGGCGATGGTCAGGCGGCCGCCCTCGGGCATGGCGTCCCGGGCGTTGACGACGAGGTTCATGATGACCTGCTCGAGCTGGCTGCCGTCGACGAGGACGGCGACCCCCGGAGCCCGGAGGTCGAGCTCCAGGTCGATGTCCTCGCCGATGATCCGGCGCACGAGCCCACCGAGATCGGCGAGGAGCCGGTCCGGCTCGACGACCGACGGCGAGAGGACCTGGCGCCGGCCGAAGGCGAGGAGCTGGCCGGTCAGCCGGGCGGCCCGCTCGGCCGCCCGACGGACCTGGAGGATGTCGGCCCGGGCCGGGTGGTCGTCCGGGAGAGCGGCGGCGGCGAGCTCGGCGTAGCCGTTCATCGCCGTGAGGAGGTTGTTGAAGTCGTGGGCGATGCCGCCGGCCAGCCGGCCGATGGCCTCCATCTTCTGGGCCTGCCGGAGCTGCGCCTCGAGGCGGCGGCGCTCGGTGACGTCGGTGACGGCGACGAGGCGGGCGGGCCGGCCGCCGTAATCGATGTCGTCGGAGGCGATCTCGACCTCGATGATCGAGCCGTCGCGGCGGACGTGGCGCCAGGGACCGGAGCGGCTCCGACCGGGCCGCTGGCCGGCGACGGTGGCGAGGAGCGCCGGGACGTCCTCCGGTGGGCGGATGTCGGCGATGGTCATGGCCAGGAACTCGTCGCGGCTGTAGCCGTAGTCGGCGACGGCGGCGGCGTTCACCTCGAGGAAGCGGAGGGTCTCGACGTCGTAGACCCACATCGGCTGCGGGTGGAGGTCGAAGAGCATCCGGTAGCGAGCCTCCGAGGCGGCGAGGGCGAGGCGGGCGGCGGTCCGCTCCCGGCGGACGGCGGTGTCGGCGATCTCGCGGCGGACGACGAGACCGAGGCGGTCGAGGTGATCCCGGAGGACGAGGTCCTGAGCCCCGGCCCGGATGAGCTCGACCGCCTCCTCCTCGCCGACGGCATCGGCGATGACGACGACCGAGAGGTCGGGGTCGTGCTCATGGACGATGCCGAGGGCCTCGCGGGTCGTGAAGCCGGGGGCGAGGTAGCAGACGAGGACGATGTCGACGCTTGCCGCGACGAGGGCGGTTCGCAGCTCGCCAGCCGAGGCGACGGCCTCGAGGCGCGGCTCGAAGCCGGCCCGGCGGAGCTCCCGCTCGACGTCCTCGCCGTCGCCCGGTCGCGGCTCGACGAGGAGGACGGCGACGGCCTCGCCGGTCGATGGGAAACTCCCTCCCGCGGACGTCATCGGACGACTCCGGGACGGACGACGGCAGGGCCGCGGGGGTTGGCTGCGAGGATGGCCGCCGCAGCGACGGCGAGGGTGGGCTGGATGGTGCGCTCCTTTCGGGCGAGGCTAGCACGCGCCGACGGCTCCTGCCATCATCCAGATACCGTAGGCGAGCGGTCGACCGGCATGCCGGCCGCCCCGACCGACGGACGGACCGATCCGTCGCTTCGCTGTTCCGCCCACCACGACCCACTCCGGGAGGCAACCATGGCCCTGCTCGACGGCAAGACGGCGCTCGTCTTCGGCGTCGCCAACGACCATTCCATCGCCTGGGGGATCGCCCGCGCGTTCCACGAGGCCGGCGCAGTCGTCGGCTTCAGCTCCCACCCGGCCCTCGTCGAACGGCGCGTCCGGCCCCTCGCCGCCTCCCTCGGGGCGACCTTCGTCGAGCCGTGCGACGTCGCCGTCGACGCCGACATCGAGCGGGTCGTCGAGCGCTGGCGGGCGACCTACGGGGGCCTCGACGTCCTCGTCCATGCCCTGGCCTACGCCCGCCGCGAGGACCTCGAGGGGCGCTTCCTCGACACGAGCCGCGAGGGGTTCGCGACCGCCCTCGACGTCTCGACCTACTCCCTCGTCGCCCTCGCTCGGGCGGCGGCCCCGCTCTTTCGCCGCGGCGGCTCGATCCTCACCCTCACCTACTACGGCGCCGAGAAGGTCGTCCCGAACTACAACGTCATGGGGGTCGCCAAGGCGGCCCTCGAGGCGGCGGTCCGCTACCTTGCCGCCGACCTCGGCCCGGACGGGATCCGGGTGAATGCCATCAGCGCCGGGCCGATCCGGACCCTCGCCGCCTCGGGGATCCGGGACTTTCGGCGCCTCTACGGGGCCTTCGCCGGGATCGCGCCGCTCCGCCGGAACGTGACCATCGAGGACGTCGGCGGGACCGCGGTCTGGCTCGCCTCGGACCTCGCCGCGGCGGTCACCGGCGAGGTCGTCTACGTCGACGG
>DAOTYQ010000109.1:0-7531 GCA_034434735.1 Chloroflexota bacterium | reverse complement strand
CCGGGCGAGCGTGGGCTGGGAGCCGAAGGTCGCGCCGGCGGTGGGGCAGACGCCGCCGCCGACGGCCGAGGAGCTCCGTCTCATCCGGGAGGAGCTCGACCCGAACGGGATCTACACCCGCTGAGCCTGGTCGGGAGGATCGGTGCGGAGGATCGGTTCCGGTATGGCGGTGAGGCCCGCCACAGTGTCGGGGAGGGCTGCAACGACCTCGGCCGCCAGATGGTCACCGACCATCGTGCGCATGACGGCGACCGCTTCTTCGACGGGCATGGCCGATCGGTAGGGTCGGTGGGCCGTGAGCGCCTCGAACACATCGGCCACGGCGACGATCCTGGTTCCGAGTGAAAGCGCCTCGCCGGCTCGTCCCCGGAAGTAGCCGCTGCCGTCGAGCCGCTCATGGTGGCTGGCCGCCATGTCGGCCACGGTCTCGAAGCTCGGAATCGGCGACAGGATTTCCCAGCTCAGGAGCGGGTGGCGACGGATGACCTCCCACTCTCGTGGCGTCAATGGCTCCGCCTTGTCGAGAATCGTGTTCGGGATCCCGAGCTTGCCGATGTCGTGCAGCAGGCCCGCGCGTGCCACGTCGACTACCTCCGATGGGCCGAGCCCCATCCGCTCAGCGAGCCGACGGGCGATGGCGGATGTTCGGCGCGAGTGCAGGCCCGTATACGGGCTCTTGCTGTCGATAATCTCGGCGAAGCCGAGGGCGACTCGGTCGATCTCGGTTTCGGCCGCGACCTTGTCCTCGAGAAGCGCGTTGACCGCGACCTGGAGCTGGGCCTGTCCCAGCTCTTGGATCCAATCGAGCTCGTGTCGGTCGATCAAGGCGAGGAGCGTGTCGACGACCAGGGGTTCGTACCACGTGCCGCGCCGCCGCCGAAGTGTCCGGCGGGCTGCCGCCTTCCCGTGAGCTCGCCACACCGCGTCCAGGCCCGCGCACGCAGCGACGACTCGCGCCAGGTGGCTGATCTCCTCTCCACGGCGCCCCATCGGCTGGCCGTTGCCATCCCATTGTTCATGGACGTCATGGACCGCTGCCGCGACCGCTTCGCCGAAACCCATATGCCGGGCGATCGCGGCGCCGCGCTCACAGCGGAGCTGCTCCACCGCCCGCTGGAGCTGCGTTCCTCCGAGGACCAGGCGGATGAGCCGGCGGAGCCGCGTCGGCAGGGGCTCCGAAGGCGGCAGGACCCCGATGGCGAACCGGGCTCGATCCAGGAGCGATCGATCGGTCAAGAGGTAGCGGGCCTTGATGGCGAGATCGTCGGCCCCGAAGATCGAGGCGATGGCAGCAGCATTCGACGAGCAGCCCGAGTCCTTGAGAAAGGACGCGAAGACGAGATCTCGCTGGGTTGCCGAGTCCAGCTCCCACGCCGCCGCGACGCGGCCGGCGATCAGCGCAGTGCGGCTCGCGTGGCCTCGCGGCAGGCCCTCGGTCACGTCGAGGGCGACGGAGAGCGCGGCGAGCAGCTGGGCGAGGGTGGCGCGGGCAGGGTACGGCGTGGCGCTCGTCCGAGCGAGCTGGCTCGCCCTGGCTGAGATCGGCGGCGATGGCCGGTCCGCCAGCGGGATCGCGGACGGGTGCAGCGGGCCGCCCGCGATGCGGGCAGAAGCTCTGGACACCCCAGCCATGGGAGCACGCTACCGGCTGCAGAGCGTGCTCGCCAGTAACGCGAAGGTGGTGATCGACCCTGGCCTTTCGTACCGGAGCGGTCCGATCAGTACCCTGTGGCCGTCCCTCGAGAGCCCGGGTGGTAAGGTCTCCCGATCCCCGGGTTCGTCCACCGTGCCGCCCTGGGACCGTCGCCCTCAGGACGGCTCGCGATCGCCGTCGGCGAGACGGTCGACGTCGGCCCGGACCACGACGACCGGGCAGGGCGCGTGCCGGACGACGTGGTCGGAGACGCTGCCCAGGAGCGCCCGCCCGACGCCGCGGCGGCCGTGACTACCGACGACGATCAGCTCGACCCCCTCCGACCGGGCCGCCTCCACGATCACCTCGCCCGGCTCGCCTTGCCAGATGAGGAACGCGACCGGGACCCCGAGCTCGCGGCCCCGCCGGACGAGGAGCTGGGCTTCCCGCTCCCGCGTCGCCCGGACCTGGTCGACCCGGGCCCCGAAGCGGCCGCCCGGCAGGCGGAGGGCACCCGGGTCGATGACGCTGACGGCGAGGATCGCCGCGCCGAGGCGTCGCGCCAGGTCGAGGGCCCACTCCGTCGCTGCGTCGGATGCGGGCGAGAGGTCGGTGGCGAGGAGGAGCGTCGAGCGCCGCGTCTCGGCCGGCACGGCGGCCTCGGCCGGCCGGACCGAGCCCCGGGGCGCCGGTGGGCGTGGCTCCCCGCCGGTCACGGGCCCCCGGATCAGCTCTTCACGATGAGGGCCGTCACCATCCCGAACATCCCTTCCTTGCCCTCGACGTGGCTGAGGATGTGGCAGTGGAAGGCCCAGACACCGGGGTTCTTGCACTCGATGACGACGTCCCAGCGCTCGCCCGGGTTGACGCCGAGGGTGTCGCAGGTGAAGGCGGCGCTGCCGAGCGGGTAGCCGTCGCGGGCCACGACCCGCATCGGCATCCCGTGGAGGTGCCAGGGATGCATCATCAACCCTTCGTTCATGAAGCGGATGACGATGACCTCGCCCCGCTCGGCGACGATCGGGATCGTGGCCGGAAAGCCGCGGCCGTTGATGGTGAAGCCGCCGAGCGTGTCGTTGCTGATCCAGACGATGTCCTGGGTCGCACCGTAGAGGCGGTCGTAGCGCTTGGCCGGGTCCTTCGGGTCGACGATGAAGGCGCCCAGGAGCCCGCGTCCCACCTGGTCGGTCGCGTTGTGGTGGGAGTGGTACATGTGCGAGCCCGACGGGCCGGCGACGAACTCGTAGGTGAAGGTCTGGCCGGGCAGGATCGGGTCCTGGGTCACGAACGGGACGCCGTCCATGGCGTTCGGCGTCTCCTGGCCGTGGAAGTGGATCCCGGTCGTCTCGCGCATGTTGTTCGTGAAGATCGCCCGGACCCGATCGCCTTCCACGACCCGCAGGAGCGGTCCCGTCCAAACGCCGTTGAAGCCGAGGGCATCGAGGGGCGGCTTTCGGGCGTCGATCCGGTGCTCGATCTCGTCGATGGTGAGACGGAAGACCTTGACGTCGCCGTCGATCTCGGGCTCGAGGGGCACGTTCGGGCGGGGGAGGGTGTCCCACTCACCGTCGAGGAAGCGCTGGACGGCTTCCTTGGCCTTGAGGTCGTGCTCGGCGAGCCCGGGCGAGGTCGCCGGCGACGACGACGGGCTGGCGGTTGGGCTCGGGCCAGCGCCGTGATCCATGGAGGGCGTCGGCGTCGGGCTGCTCGCCGGTGCGGATGGTCCGGGCGACGCGGCCGGCCCTCCGCTCGGGGCGGGTGGCCCGAAGGTCCAGGCCGGCGCGGCAGCCGGCGCGCAGGCGGCGAGGCCGGCGGCGACGGCGCCACCGCCGACGAGGGCAACACCGCGCAGGAAGCCACGCCGGGTGAGGGCCCGGTTGGGGTGGACGAGACCGGCCGCGGGGACGAGACCCGTTCCGGCCGAGACGCTGGGGTCGGGGGGCGGGCCCCCCTTCTGGTCGGTACTCATGGGCGGGATCGTCGCACAGGGACGGGGCGTCGATCGAAGTGACAGCCCGCCTGACGTCGGGGGGCCGGATGGCCCACGGAGGTCGTTTCCGCCGCCGAGGAGGGCACGCCGGGCTCGGCCCAGCGGGGAGATCCGACGCCGGAGGGCGGCGACCCGCCGGTCGAAGTGCCGCTCCGCCACCTGCTACGCTCATGGCGATGGCGAGATCGAGGCCCGCGTCCCCCGCTCCCGCGGCCGCCGGTGCGCCGCCGCCGGCCGCTTCCCCGACCGCCCCGCCGCCCGCCGCCGACGATCCCGAGGCCCTCGGAGCGCCGCGCGACGCGCGGTCCCTGGCCGATCGCCGCTTCCCGATCGTCAGGCTCCTCGAGGCCCTCGATCGGGTCCTTCGGGAGCCGACGAGCGCCCCGAGTGTCGACGAGGCCCTCGCCGCCGTCGCCGAGGCGGCCGGCGTCAGCGGCGCCTACCTCGAGGTCGCCGCGCCACCGTTGCCGCCGCTCCGGGCCGGGTACGGGACGCTCAGGGCCGGGCCCCCAACGACGGACGAGTCGGAAGGGCCGGACGATGGCGAAGACGGGCCGTCCCGGTCTCGGGTCCCGAGCGCCCGCGAGCTCGTCTCGAAGTCGGGCGGCGTCCGCCTCGGGCGCCTCTGGCTCGAGGCGGCCGATCCCGGCACGGCGGACCTCGCCGTTCGGGCCCTCGAGCTCGCCCTCGACGCCGCCTGGGCGCGGGCGAGCGTGGCCAGCAACCTGGCCCGCCTCGAGGCCCTCGACGAGGCGAGTCGGGCCATCGCCGGCGAGCTCGCCCTCGAGCGGGTCCTCCAGCTCATCGTCGACCGGGTCCGCGACCTCGTCGATGCCCGCTACGCGGCCCTGGGGATCGTCGACGAGACGGGGGCGATCGAGCGCTTCATCACCTCCGGGATCAGCGCCGCCGAACGGGCGCGGATCGGCGCCCCGCCCCGCGGCCGGGGTCTCCTCGGGGTGATCATCCGCGAGGGCCGTTCGCTCCGGATCGCCGACATCCGCAGCGACCCGCGGAGCGCCGGTTTCCCGCCCCATCACCCCCCGATGACGTCCTTCCTCGGCGTTCCGATCACCCTCAAGGGTCGGCCGATCGGGAACTTCTATCTCACCGACAAGGTCGGTGCCCGCGAGTTCTCGGAGGCCGATCAGCGCCTTGTCGAGATGTTCGCCCTCCACGCCGCCATCGCCATCGAGAACGCCCGGCTCCACGACCGGGTCCGCCGCTTGGCGATCATGGACGAGCGAGAGCGGATCGGCAAGGACCTCCACGACGGGATCATCCAGAGCCTCTACGCCGTCGGCCTCTCCCTCGAGGACGTGCCCGAGCTCATGGCCGACGACCCGGCCGAAGCGGCCGCCCGGGTCGACCGGGCGATCGAGGCGCTGAACTCGACGATCCGCGACATCCGGAACTTCATCTTCGGCCTCCGCCCCGAGCTCTTGGAAGAAGCCGATCTGGCGGCCTCGATCTCGAGCCTGGCCGACGAGTTCCGCCTCAACACGCTCATCGACGTCGAGCTCGACCTCGAGGCCGCCCCGCCGGACATCCGGGCCGAAGCTCGGCTCCAGCTCCTCCAGATCGCCCGGGAGGCGCTCTCGAACATCGCTCGCCACGCCAAGGCGAGCCGAGCCTCGGTCGGCATCTCGGTCGAGGGGCCGGTCGTGCGTCTCGTCGTCGCCGACAACGGCCGGGGCTTCGATCCGAACCTGCCGCGGGACGCCGGGCATCAGGGTCTCCGGAACATGGCCGACCGGGCGGCCGAGCTCGGCGGCGAGCTGGTCATCGAGAGCGCCCCCGGCGCCGGGACGCGTATCATCGTCAGGCTGCCGCTGGCAGCCCTGACCGAGGAAGGGAGGTGAGCACGCTGCCGTGACCGGATCGCCGACTCCGACGACGCCCCGCCGGCCGCTTCGGCTCCTCGTCGTCGACGACCACGAGGTCGTTCGCCAGGGCCTGACCGCCCTCCTCGATCGCCGGGAGAACTTCCAGGTCGTCGCCGAGGCCGGGACGGTGGCCGAGGCGATCGAGCAGGCCCGCCGCTTCCAGCCGGACATCATCGTCATGGACGTCCGCCTGCCCGATGGCTCGGGGATCGAGGCCTGCCGCGACATCCGGGCCGAGCTGCCGGAGACCCGGGTCGTCATGCTGACGTCCTACCCGGACGAGGAGGCCGTCCTCTCGGCCATCGTGGCCGGGGCATCGGGGTACCTCCTCAAGCAGGTCCGGGCCCGCGATCTCGTCGCCGCCCTCGAGGCCGTCGGCAGGGGTGAGTCGCTCCTCGACCCGGCGGTCACCGAGAAGGTCCTCGAGCGCGTTCGCCGGATCGCCACCGGGACCTACACCGACGAGCTCGCCCAGCTGACGCCTCAGGAGCAGAAGATCCTCATGCTCGTCGCCGAGGGGAAGACGAACAAGGAGATCGCCAAGGAGGTCTACCTCTCGGACAAGACGGTCAAGAACTACGTCAGCTCGATCCTTTCGAAGCTCAACCTCGAGCGGCGCGCCCAGGCGGCGGCCTACGTCGCCAAGCACCGCCTGATGCCGCCCGGCACGTAAGGCTGGGGCCCTCCGGCCCGCGCCGGCGGCAGAAGGGCCGGCTACCATCGGCGCCGATGCGCATCGTCTCGGCCGAGGAGGCCGTCGCCCCGATCCGCTCCGGGGACACGATCTACGTCCACTGCGCCGCGGCCGCGCCGTCGGTCCTCCTCGACGCCCTCGTCGGCCGGGCGCGCGAGCTCCACGACGTCGTCGTCGTCCACCTCCACATCGAGGGCCCGGGGCCGCACTTGGCGCCGGAGATGGCCGGCCACTTCCGGCACAAGGCGCTCTTCATCGGACCGAACGCCCGGGCGGCGGTGAACGAGGGGCGGGCCGAGTACGTCCCGGTCTTTCTGTCCGACGTCCCCCACCTCTTCACCTCCGGGCTCATCCGCCTCGACGCCGTCTTCGCCAACGTCTCGCCGCCCGACGCCCACGGCTACTGCTCGCTCGGGACGTCGGTCGAGGCGATGCAGGCGGCCATCGCCTCGGCTCGGCTCGTCATCGCCCAGTTGAACCCGTCGATGCCGCGGACCCTCGGCGAGAGCTTCGTCCACGTCTCGCAGATCGACCTGGCGGTCGAGGTCGACAACCCGCCCTACGTCTATCCGCCGCCGGAGATCGGCCCGGTCGAGCGGCGGATCGGGGAGTATGTCGCCGACCTCGTCCCCGACGGGGCGACGCTCCAGCTCGGGATCGGGGCGATCCCCTCGGCGGTGACGGCGGCCCTGACCGCGAAGCGCGACCTCGGGATCCACACCGAGATGCTCAGCGACGGCGTCGTCGATCTCGTCGAGGCCGGGGTCGTGACCGGGGCTCGCAAGGAGCGCAACCGGGGCAAGATCGTCGCCACCTTCATGCTCGGGACGCCGCGGCTCTACGCCTTCGCCCACGACAACCCGATGGTCGAGATGCGGCCGACGGACTTCACGAACGACACCCACGTCATCCGGAGCTTCCGCCGGATGTGCGCCATCAACTCGGCCATCGCCATCGACCTGACGGGCCAGGTCTGTGCCGACTCCATCGGCCGGCGGCTCTACTCGGGGGTCGGCGGCCAGATGGACTTCATCCGTGGGGCGGCGCTCGCCCCGGAAGGCCGGGCGATCATCGCCCTCCCCTCGACGGCGGCCGGGGGGACGGTCTCCCGGATCGTTCCGTTCCTGGCCGAGGGGTCGGGGGTCGTCACGACTCGAGCCCACGTCCGGACGGTCGTGACCGAGTACGGGGTCGCCGAGCTCTACGGCAAGAGCATCGCCGAGCGGGCCCGGGCGCTCATCGCCATCGCCCACCCGGACTTCCGAGCCGAGCTGACGGCCCAGGCCAGGCGGACGCACTACCTGTAGGCGACCGAGGGCGGAATCGAA
>DAOTYQ010000108.1:0-11333 GCA_034434735.1 Chloroflexota bacterium | reverse complement strand
CCGGAGCTCGGCTTTGTCGAAGGCGATGTTCTGGGCGCTGATCTCGAGGACGACCCCGGCCGGGGCCGACGGGGAAGCACCCGGCGACGCACCCGGGCCCGGGGAGGCCGGCGCCGAGGGAGCCGGGGAGGCGGGTCGGGTGAACTCGTCCTTCCAGCAGGCCGGGTACGGCGTCGCCCCAGGCTCCGGCTTCCAGTTCGGATCCCGCCAGCCCGTGAACGTCTTCGGTTTCCCGGTGGCTGGGTCGATGACCGGCTCGAAGAGCTCCGGATCCCGGACCAGGTACTCCCGCTCGTTCGTCGCGCGGAGGAAGGCGATCAAGTCCTCGATCGCCTTATAGTTGAGGGGCCCGCCGTTCCGGTCCGACCAGACCGGCATGAGGCTGTTCGGGTCGCCGCAGGCGTAGCGGCCACCGACCTCGAGGATGTTCCGAAGGAAGTCCTCGCGGAGGTGCCAGAAGAGCTTGCTCTGGTCGTTAAGCTTCGGGCCGATCCCACCCTCGCCGTTCGCGCCGTGGCAGCGGGCGCAGTTCGCCTCGTAGATGTTGTAGCCGCGCTCGACGGCCGTCACCTGCTGCGCCTCGGTCTCGGCCACCAGGCGGCTCTGGATCAACCCGCCCGGAAAGCCCAGCTCGTAGAAGTAGTAGACGACGACGAAGAGGACGACGACCCCGACGGCGAGGAAGCCAACGAAGCGGGCGCTCGACGTCTGGCGGACGATCTGGGCCGCCCGCTCCGGCGTCAGGCCGAATCGACGGACGGACGGCGGGGCGGTGAAGCGCTCGGGCGAGGCCACCTCGGCGAGAGGCCGCGGGACCGGCAGGCGCTGCTCGGGCTCGCGGCCGGGTTGGTCGGTCATCGAACTCCTCGTCTCGGGTCTCGTCGCGCAGTCAGTCGATGCAGCCGGTCGGCGACTTCGGCGGAATGACGCCCGGCTGGCCGAGGGCGATGGGGAGGGGGCCGAGGGTGATGCGGGCGGTGTCGATGATCAGCGCCCCAGACCCATCGACCTCGATGGCGAAGCGGTCCATGCTCCGCGGGGCCGGTCCGTACTGGGCGCCGGCGGGCTTGATGCCGAGCCGGTCGTACCGGGAGGCATGGCACGGGCATTCGAGCCAGAAGTTCTTGAGGCACGGGTTCGGCTTGCAGCCGAGGTGCGGGCAACGCTGGTAGAGGGCTCGGACGTTCAAGGCCGTCCCGTCGCCGGTTCGGTCCTCGCCGGGGATGAACTCCTGCCGCGACGGATCGACGAGGACGACGAAGGCCCGCGCCTCCGAGTAGTAGGCCGGAAAGCCCTCGGCGATGGGGAGGTTCGCGTTGGCGAGCTTGACGTCCTCGAGGGTCCCGATCCGGATCTTCGCCCCGAAGCCGCTCCGGAGGGCGGGCCAGATGAAGCCGATGGTCCCGGCGGTCACCTCGGTCAGCCAGAGGAGCATCCCGGCCCCCAGCGAAAGGCGGAGGAGCCGGCGACGCGACATCCCTTGAACGGGCTCTCGGCGGAGCGCCTTGAGAGCCTGGGTGCTCAGGGCTTGCGGCCGGTCGGCCGGCTCGACGTGGTAGTTGCTCATCGATCGGTCGCTCGGGGACTGGCTGCGGACACGAAGAGGACGCTCACGGATCGAACCTCAGAGGGCGAAGTGGAGGCCCGGCGTGTTGATGTACGGGATGGCGAAGCTGTAGCCCGGACCCCGGAAGAAGATCCCGACGAAGGTCAGGGCGAGGCCGAGGATGCAGAAGAGGCTGAAGAGGACGACCGCCGTCTTCCGCTCGGACGGCCGCGTCGCCGTCGGGTTCCCCCGGTCGACGTAGGGGATGAGGGCCGCCCCCACGAGGACGAAGGTCGGCACGAGCACGCCGGCGACGGTCGGGTGGAAGTAGGCGAGGAGCTCCTGGAGGCCGAGGAAGTACCAGGGCGCCTTCGCCACCGCCGGGGTGACGTTCCCGTTCGCCAGCTCCTCGAGGGGCGCGTTGACGAAGAGACCCATGAGCAGGAGGAAGATGCTCATCATCGCGGCCGCCAAGAACTCGATGGAGAGCAGGTGCGGCCAGGTCATGACCGTGTCGTCGGGCTCCTTCTGGACCCGGACGACGGCATCCTGCTTGACGAGGGCGAGCAGGCGGTACGGGCGGGCCGACATCGGAACCCGCTGCTTGTCGATCTCGGTCCGGCGTGCCGGATCGACCGGCAGGACGACCCGGCGCTCGGGCGGCGTGACGGTGTCAGCCATGGTTGACGCTCGGCTCCATCAAGAAGGGGCTGGTCGGCAGACGACGGTGCCGGCTCGGCTCATAGCGGCCCCGAGATCCCGCCGTCCTTCCGGATCCGCCAGAAGTGGACGGCCAGGAAGATCGCCGCCAGGAGCGGGAAGACCATGATGTGGAGGACGTAGAAGCGCAGGAGCGTGTTCTGGCCGACCTCGATCCCGCCGAGGAGGATGAGCTTCGTCGGGGTGTTGAAGAGCGGGGCATAGCCACCCATGTTCGTCCCGATGGTGATCGCCCAGTAGGCGATCTGGTCCCACGGCAAGAGGTAGCCGGTGAAGCTGAGCATGATCGTCAGGAAGAGGAGGACGACCCCGACGACCCAGTTGAACTCCCGGGGCGGCTTGTAGGCCCCGTGATAGAAGACCCGCATCATGTGCAGGAAGACGAAGAAGACCATGAGGTGGGCGCCCCAGCGGTGGATGTTCCGGGTCAGGAGCCCGAAGGTCACCTCGCTCTGGATGGCGAGGATGTTCGAGTAGGCCTGGGTCGCCGACGGGACGTAGTAGAACATCAGGTAGACGCCCGTCACGGTGAGGACGAGGAAGAGGAAGAAGCTCAGCCCGCCGAGGCAGAAGGTGTAGGCGAACTTCACGGCGTGCTGACGGACCCGGACCGGGTGGATGTGGAGGAAGACGTTGTTCATCACCGCGTAGGCCCGCGACCGCTCGTCGTTCGGGTACGGCTGGCGGAACAACGAGCGCCAGACGGCGCTCCGGCGAATGGTCTGATCCACCCGCTCGAGGAAACTCACCGCGCTCCTCCTGCCACGCCGGCCAGGCCGGCAAGCTGACCATCACGGTACGACTCCTTGTAGAGTCGACCGTCGCTCGAAACCTCCTGGAGCTCGAACCGCTCCATCGTAATGGCGTCGAAGGGGCACCGCTTCACGCAGAGGGCGCAGCGGATGCAGCGCTCCTCGTCGAGAACCATCGCCGCCCCGTTCTCCCAGCCGTACGCCTCGACGAGCTCGGGCAGCTCGCCCTCGCTCTTGAGCTGGTTGATGTCGACCATGTGGATGACGCCCTCCGGGCAGACGTCGGCGCAGGCGCCGCAGAGGACGCACCGGAAGGGGTCGAACCAGATGTTGTAGTTGCACATGAGGCAGCGGGTCGCCTCGGCCACGGCCTCGGTGGCCGTGTAGCCGAGCTCGACTGGGGTCGTGAAGTTGACGGTCGGCTCGGTCGACGGGAAGCGAGCGGCGACCGGGGCCATGGGTACGTGCTGTCGGGGTAGGACGTCGTAGAACTCGGGCATCTCGTGGCGCCACGAGCTCGTGATCTTGACGTGGGGGGTGACCGTCACCTCGGTCTGGCCCGAGAGGTAGCGGTCGATGGCGTAGGCGCACTTCTTGCCGTGCCCGGCGGCCTCGATGAGGGTCGTCGGCCCGGTCACGAAGTCGCCGCAGGCGAAGACGCCCCGGACGTTCGTCGCGTAGGTCGCCGGGTCGACCCGGATCCGGCCGCGGCCGATCTCGAAGTTCGTCTCGGCCGGGAGGAAGGAGAGGTCGGCCGCCTGGCCGACGGCCGGGATCACCGTGTCGGCCGGGATGACGAACTCCGAGCCAGGGATCGGGATCGGCGAGCGGCGGCCGGAGGCGTCCGGCTCGCCGAGGCGGTTGCGGATGAAGCGGACGGCCTTGACCCGGCCGTTCTCGCCGATGATCTCGAGGGGGCTGGCGAGGAACTCCATGCGGACGCCCTCGCGCTCCGTCTCGCCGAGCTCCTCCTCGTCGACGACGAGCTCGGAGCGCGTCCGGCGGTAGACGATGGCGACCCGCTCGGCACCGTAGCGGAGGCTCGTCCGCGAGCAGTCCATGGCCGTGTAGCCGCCACCGATGACGACGACGTCGCGGCCGACGGTGAGCGGCTCGCCGAGGTTCGCCTTGCGCATGAAGTCGACGCCGTACTCGACCCCCTCGAGGTCGGCGCCGGGAACGTCGAGGACGACCGGGTTCATCGCTCCCGCGCAGATGGCGATGGCGTCGTACTCGGCCTGGAGGTCCTCGAAGGCGACGTCGACGCCGACGGTCGTGTTGTAGACGAAGCGGACGCCGAGGCGCTCGACGAGCCGGACGTCCATCTCGATCGCCTCGCGGGGCAGCCGGAAGGCGGGGACGCCGATGAGCATCGTCCCGCCGCCGTAGGGGAGGGCGTCGTAGACGGTTACCTGATAGCCCTTGACCGCGAGCTCCCGGGCCACCGAGAGGCCGGCCGGGCCAGCCCCGATGACGGCGACTCGCTCCGGGCGGGGCGTGATGTCGGGCATGACGTCGGGGATGCCGGAGGCGGCGTGCCACTCGACGAGGAAGCGCTTCATCGCCCGGATCGCCAGCGGGCGGTCGATGTCGCCGCGGCGGCAGGCTCGCTCGCAGGGCGCCGAGCAGACGTAGGCGCACATGGCCGCGACGGGATTCGGCTCGCGGGACAGGAGGTAACCCTCCTCGAACCGCCCTTCGGCGGCGAGGTTCAGGTAGCCCCGACAGTTCGTCCCCACAGGGCAGCCTTCCTGGCACTCGATGTTGCACTGGAGCCAGGAGGCGTCCACGGGCTGGACGAGAAACTCCTGCGGCTCGATGGCCACGACTCGGTCAGTCCCTTCTTCTGGTCCGGGCTCGGGGGCGTGGGGGAGCGGCCTTGGGGGCCGCGCGGGAACGCGAGGGGGAATCTACCATCGGGCCGCCGGTTGGCGCAAAGGGGCCGCTGGGCGGCCCCGCCGGGGCGGCACGGGCCGGCTGTTCTGCGGTCCGCCGGGCCGTCCTCGCCGGCGCGGGTCACCATCAACGTTACGAAGTGACACGGGCTGGCTGTTCTGGGGTCCGCCGGGGCGCTGATCGTCGAGGCAGCCCGCCCGCAGGGACCGGCCCGCCGACCGCCATCGGCGGGGTTGAGGCGACCGGGCGCGCGACCCGCGCTTCTTATGCACTGGAGGAGTGAGCGGGCGGTTGGAACGGCGAGGACTTCTCGTTTACTACCGCGGGGAGTGCGCGAGAGGACGCTTTTCATCGTTTACTCGCCCGGCGAGTATCCCCGACGGTTCGGCGGCCGGAGCGTTCGCCGGGCACGCTCGGGCGAGCGTGGCGCCGTCTCCCGCTCCTGCATCGACGTGCGCCCGATCTTCTGAGCTACTCCCCCGGGGAGTAAACGAGAAGAACGAGAAGGGCCGGACGCGGCCGGCGCGGCTCTCGGACCGCGCGAGCGTCCATGGGCGGAAACGAACGCACCAGTTAGGACCCGAACGAGGCCAGGATCGGTCCCCGACCGCCCTTTGGACCGGCGTCGAGGGCAGCCGCGGGTACCGCAGCGGGTGCCCCGCGGTCGGTCGCCAACCGTCTCCTGGCTCATCGTGATCGTGAAGGCAGCCCGCCCGCCGGGACCGGCTCGCCGACCGCCGCGGACCCCGCCGCCGATTTGACGCCCGAGAGGCGTGCAGCTACGCTGCCAGCGGCGACATCCACGTCGCCGACCGGCGGAGGACGCTGTGACCGCGAGCGAGATCGCCTTCTTGGCCTTCGGCCTCCTCCTCGGCGCCACCGGCGGCGCCGCAGCGGCCGCCGTCTCGCGCGCTCGCGCTCGACCGGTCCGCGAGATCCGCGTCACCGTCGCCCCGATCCACCATCCTGGCCGCCCCGCCACCCTGGCGACCTACCTCGCCGACGGTGACCCTCCGCCGGCCCGCGGCGGCCCGGCCGATCCCGTCGAGCTGGGGCTCGCCCCCGCCGGAGACGACGGCCGGACCGGAGACGACACCACCGACGACGGGTCGCCGTCACCCGTCGCGCCGGTCGGTCGAGGCCGAGCCGGATCAGGCGGCGCGCTTTCGGACCAGCGAGACCCACGCGGCCCGCTCGACGGGACGATCCGAACGGGCGTTCGGGCCGGGCCGGATCCCGACTGGGTCGCCGTCCCGATCGCGACCGGCCGAGACCCGCTCCTCGGCGCCATCCTCGCCACCGGCGGCGACCGTCGCCTCGCCGGCCCGGAGCCCCTCGCCGACGAGCGCCACCCGGCGGGTCGGGAACGCGCCCTGGCAGCGGTCCCGCCCGGTCGGCCCGAGCCGGCGTCGGACCGCCGGCGCCACCGCGACCCGGCGGGCCAGCTGAGCCGCCCACCCCGTCCGGGCGGCGACCCGGAGTGCGAACCGCCGACCGCGCCGGCAGCGGCGGCCCGAGCTCACGCCGGGCCCGGACCGGCAGACCGCGGCGCCGAACGGGCAGACCGCGGCGCCGCGCTCGAAGCGGCGCGTCGCGGTGCCGAGCCGCCGAACTCGCTCGCCATCCCGGCCGCGGCCGACCCCGCCGGCGAGCCCCACCGGGCCGTCCGCGCCGGGCCCACCGAGACCCGCGGCCCCGCCAACCCCGCCGGACCCGCCGACGCCACTCCTCCCGATCCGCGCGGAGCCGACCCCTGCGCCGGCGCCCGCCTCCTCGCCCGCGAGCGGTGCCAGGTCGCCGAGCGGGCGAAAGTCGAGGCAGCCGCTGCGGCCGATCGGCTCCGAGCCGCCCGACGCGCCTACGACGACGCGGCTGCGAAGGCCGACGCTGCGGCCGCCAAGGCCGATCCGCGGGCGGTTCGGGCAGCCAAGGAGCAGGCCCAGGACGCCTTTCGGGTCGCCCGCGCCGCGGCCCGGACCCGAGCCGAGGCCGAAGCCGCGGCCCGGGCCTGGCTCGACGAGATCAACCGACTCAACCGCGAGGCGGCGGCCGCCGCTCGGGAGGCCGACCGCCACGCCGCCGTCGTCCGCGAGCTCGGCCCCCAGATCGAGCGCCTCAGCACCGAGGCCGACGCAGCCCGGATCCTCGCCGAGTCGGCCGAAGCCGCCTGTCTCGCCGCCCGGCAGGCCCTTGCCGAGTGTGAGGAGGAACTGGCCGCCCGAGCCCGCGCCGGCGGACCCGCCTCGACCAGGGAGGGAACCGCCACCGAGGGCACGCCCCAGCCCGTCGCCCCCGGCGGATCCGGCGAATCCGCGGCAGCGCCCGGCGCCGCTCACAGCCCGGTCCCAGGACCGACGGAGCATGCCACGGCCGCCACACCTCCGCTTCCGAGCTTCGAGGACGACAGGGCCGCCCTCGTCGCCGAGCGCGATCGTGAGGCAGCGATCATCCGCCTCCTCCGGGGCGACCACCGGATCCTCGATCGCCTCGTCGCCGAGCTCGCCGGGTCCGATCCCGAGGCGCAGCGGCGCTGGCGACTCCTCTTGGCCGACCTCGTCGACGCCATCATCGGCCGCGCCATCGAGGCAAACGCCCTCGATTTCCCCGACGACGATGCCTTCTGGGGCCGCTTCACCCAGGCCCAGGCCCGCGACGTCGCCGCCGCCCTCGCCTCCCTCGGCTACCGCTTCGATGGCCTCGGCGGCTTCGTCGACGGTCGGGTGCCAAGCCAGCGCGACCTCTCGCTCGCCGTCGGGTACGCCGGCCTCGACCCGATGCGGATCCGGACCTGGCCGACCGAGGCCGAGCTGGCGAGGCTCTTCGAGCGGGTGACCATCGCCGCCGACGAGTTCCTCGTCCGCGAGGCCGGCGGGCTGACCCTGAGCGAGCTCGTCGAGCTCCTCGGCCATCGAGCCGATGACCTCACCGACCTCTGGAACGCCTGGGGTCGACTCCGGCCGCTCCTCCTCGAGCTCGTCTAGCGAGCAGCGCAATCTAGCTCGACGGCTCCGGCTCCAGTGGGTCGGCGTCGAGGGTCACGCCCGTCGGCCCCTCCTCCTCGTCCTCCTCGATGACGACGACCCGAAAGGCCTCGGCCGCCGCCGTCCCGATGACCCGGCCCTCCTCGGCCGCCCAGCGCCGGATCCGGGCCTCGAGCTGCTCCGGGTGGCGGATCTGGCTCGCGTGGGCGCGCAGGGCCGCGATCTTCCGGTCGAGGGTCTCGCCGACGTCGATCCAGGCGTTCGGCTCGTTCGGCCAGAAGAGGTAGAGACGACGGACGACGTGGGGGGCGAGGCCGCTCCGGGCCAGGTGGGGGAAGGCCATCGGGTTGCGGGCCGCCGGATAGACGGCGTCGGTGGCGGCCAGGCCGGCCGCCCGGTGATCGGCGTGGTTCACACCGCCACCCCGGTAGAAGACGACCTCCGGATCCGTCGCTAGGACGGCGTCGGGTCGAACGGTCCGGATCTCGCGGACGAGGAGCTCGCGGAGGGCGAGATCGTTGGCGAGGGCACCGTCGGGCTGATGGAGGAAGGTGACCCCGGCGTACCCGACGATAGCTGCAGCCTGCCGCTGCTCTGCCTCGCGGATGGCGGCCAGCTCGAGGGGATCCTGGTCCGGGTCCTCGCCGCCGGCGTCGCCGCTCGTACAGCAGACGAGCCAGCCCGTGGACCCGGCGTCGATCCAGCGCGCCGCCGTCGCGGCCGGCCCGAAGTCGGCGTCGTCCGGGTGGGCGACGACGACGAGAAAGCGCTCGGGCCGCCAGGTATGGGGGCGTCGGCGTCGCCGGCTCACCGGATCCGGGCCGCCATCTCCGGCCGGCCGCCGACGCCTCCAGCCAGGGCAGTGCGGGGTCGCCAAAAACCCCCGGCCGAGAAGGCTTGCAAAGTGTCGCGAAAGTCGCTATAAGATCGGATCGAGGCTTCGCTCGTCTCCCCCCACGAGCGAAGCCTCTCTTCATCGCCGGCTCGGCTCACCACGCCTGCACCGCCGCCTCTCCCCATCGACGACTCGCCGGCTAGTCGCCCCGGCGCGCCCGTTCGGCGGCGAGGGCGTCGAGGGCGGCCAGGACCTCGGCGGCGTGGCCGTCGGCCTTCACCTTCGGCCAGACCCGGGCGATCCGGCCCTCGGGGTCGATGAGGAAGGTGGAGCGGACGACCCCCATCTGCGAGCGCCCGTAGCTCGTCTTGAGCTGCCAGGCCCCGTACTGCTCGGCGACCCGGTGCTCGACGTCGGCCAGGAGCGGGAACGGGAGCCCGTACTTGTCGCGGAAGCGGGCGTGACTCGCCGGATCGTCGGGACTGACCCCGAGAACGACGGCGCCGGCGGCGACCATTTCGGCATGGAGGTCCCGGAACTGGCAGGCCTCGGTCGTGCAGCCCGGGGTGTCGTCGGCTGGGTAGAAGTAGAGGACGACCCAGCGGCCGCGGTAGTCGCTCAGGCGATGTGCCCGGCCCGTGGCGTCGGGGAGCTGGAAGTCGGGGGCCGCAGCACCCGCCGGGGGGATGCCCGCGGCGTCGGTCGAGACGCTGTTCATGATGCGCTGAGGGTAGCAGGGTGCTCGACGACGAGCAGCCGACCGGCTCGCAGCAGGACGCTCGCCGTCGGCGCGAGGCGGACGTTCGAGATGCCCCGGGCCGGGCCGAGCCGGAGCGGCTCGTCCCGGAGCGGGTAGCGGAGCCCCTCGGTCGTGATCCCCAGCGCGTCGCCGCCGAAGGGCAGGAGCGAGACGAGGGCGCCGACCGGGCCCGGGAGCTCGAGCCGGACGGGCCGTCCCTCCGGGTCGGGCGCCTGGACGAGTCGGATCCGCGCCGTCTCGTCGAGGATCGTCGCCCTGACCCGACCGAGGGCAGGGTGAGCGAGGAGCCAGACGTTGGCCAGCTCGTGGTCGAGCCGACGGCCCCCGAGGGCCCCCAGGATCGTCAGCCGCTCGGCCCCCCGTCGGATGGCGGCGAGGAGGGCGAGCTCGGTGTCCGTCTCGTCCTTGTCCGTCGGCGATCGCTCGACGACGGTCCCGGCCGCGGCGAGCCGGTCGAGGGCCGTCGGATCGAGGGAATCGGCGTCGCCGACGACGAGGTCGACGCGGAGACCGAGCCGTTCGGCCGCCCCCGCCCCACCGTCGGCGGCGACGACGAGGGCGACGCCGTCGTCCCAGCCCGGCCAGGCCGCGTCGAGGGCCCGTCGGGTCGGCGTCCGGCCGTCGGCGACGACGAGGGCGTGCATCGGACGAGGCGACGCCGGTCGGACCGTCACGGCCGCTCGGGAGCCTCGGCCCCGAGGCGGGCGAGGAAGCTCGCCGCCCAGGCCGGCACGGACGGCCAGATCTCGACGGCGCCGGCGGCCCGGAGCGATGCCGGTCGGCTCAGGATCGAGGGGATCCCGATGGCCGGCACCCCGAGGCGACGGGCCATCCGCATGTCGTCCGGAGCGTCGCCGACGTACCAGACCGAGGCCCGGTCGGTCAGGTCGTCCGGCGAGAGGCCGAAGCGCGCGAGGGCGAGGCGGAGCGGAGCCGGGTCCGGCTTCGTCGCCGGGGTGTCGTCGACGGTGACGAGGACCTCGACGAGATCGGCCAGGCCGAAGCGCTCGAGCTGCGGCTTGACGATGGCCCGTCGGGTGGCGGTGACGATGCCGATCCGCGCCCTCGCCCGGACGAGCGCCCGGAGGGCATCTGCGACGCCGGGCACGAGCCGGGCTCCCGACGGGTCGAAGTGGCGCTGCCAGAGGGCGTTCGCCTCGGCGAGGCGGTGGGGCGGGATGCCGAGGCGCCGATAGAGTCGCCGCCAGTCGGGCGAGTACGCCCGCCGATACCGGTCGACGTCGAAGGGTCGGCCGTAGACGGCGAGGAGGCGGCGGTTGGCCCGGAAGAAGGTGTCGAGGCTGTCAGCGAGGGTGCCGTCCCAGTCGAAGCAGATCGCGACCATCGTGGTCGGATCGTACCGTCTCGCCCGGCCCGGGCGACCAGCCGCGCCTGGTCGGGGCGTGCCAGCAGAACGGCGGCTCGGGTGCAGTTCTGGGCCCCGCCCGTGGTAGACTCCCGGCCGTGCCCGAGAGCTCACCCGAAAGCGCGAACCATCCGGCGATCCAGCGCGTCCGCGAGGCCGCTGCCCGGAAGGGGGTCAGCCTCGACATCCGGGTCTTCGAGGAGTCGACGCACACCGCCGCCGAGGCGGCGGCGGCCGTCGGCGCCGAGCTCGGCCAGATCGTCAAGTCCCTCGTCTTCGTCGCCCCCACCGACGACGGCGGGCTCGAGCCGATCCTCTGCCTCGTTTCGGGCCAGTACCGGGTCGACCTCGCCCGCCTCGCGGCCGTGACCGGGGAGCCCGACATCCGCCGAGCGACGGCGAAGGAGGCGAACGACCTGACCGGCTTCGTCATCGGCGGCATCCCGCCCTTCGGCCACCCGAAGCCGATCCGGGTCA
>DAOTYQ010000107.1:0-13311 GCA_034434735.1 Chloroflexota bacterium | reverse complement strand
ATCGATTCGCGATGTTCGGCGGAGTAGATCGGTCCCATGTCGACGCCGGGCTCCATGCCGGGCCCGATCTTGAGGCGGCCGATCCGCTCGAGGAGGAGCGGCCGCAGCCGGTCGCCGGCGTCGCCGACGGCGATGACGAGGGTCTGGGCCATGCACCGCTCGCCGGCCGAGCCGTAGCCCGAGGCGACGGCCGCGTCGGCCGTCAGCTCCATGTCGGCGTCGGGCAGGACGAGCATGGCGTTCTTCGCCGAGGTGAAGGCGCCGACCCGCTTGCCGAGCCGGGTCCCGGTCTCGTAGACGTAGCGGCCGACGGCGGTGGAACCGACGAACTGGATCGCCCGGACGTCGGGGTGCTCGACCAGGGCCGTCACCGCATCGCGGCCGCCGTAGACGACGTTGAACGTCCCGTCCGGCCCGCCGGCCTCCTTCCAGAGCTCGGCCTGGAGCTGGGTCGCCCCGGGCGTGTGCGAGGACGGCTTCCAGACGAGGGTGTTCCCGCAGGCCAGGGCGATCGGGTAGATCCACATCGGGACCATGGCCGGGAAGTTGAAGGGGGTGATGGCGGCAACGACCCCGAGGGGCTGGCGGAGGGTGAAGGCGTCGACCTTCGTCGAGACGTTCGGCGTGTTGAGACCGGCGAGGTGAACCGGCAGCCCGCAGGCGAACTCGATCGTCTCGAGGCCGCGCAGGACCTCGGCGAGGGCGTCGGGATAGGTCTTGCCGTGGTCGCGGGTGATGAGCCGGGCGAGCTCCTCGCGGTGGCGCCAGACGAGCTCCCGGTAGGCGAAGAAGATCTGGCTTCTGGTGATGAGCGGGAGGTCCCGCCAGGCCGGGTACGCAGCCTTGGCGGCGGCGACGGCCCGCTCGACCTCGGCCGCCCCGCCGAGCGGGACCCGGGCGACGACCTCGCCGGTCGCCGGGTTGTAGACGGGGCCGGTCGCCTCGGGGGCGACCTCGACGGGGCGACCGTCGATCCAGTGGGAGAGGATCGGTAGGACCGAGGTCGGCTGGTCGGGGGCGTGGATCGACATGGCGCTAGCTCCTTCGCTCTCGCGCGACCGGTGGCGGGGACGCGGCGCTCACGCTGGCCGCAGATCGGGGTTGGGGAGGAGGAGGTCGCGGATCGCGGCCTGGAGGTCGTGGTAGGAAGCGATGAAGGTCCGCAGGGTTCGGACCGTCGCCCCGAAGGTGTCGAATTCGGGCGGCGTCATGCCGTCCGGCTCGTAGGCCCGCCGGAAGTCGGGGATCCGCTCGAGGAGGTCGGCGACGAGGGCTGGATCGACGGGCTCGTCCATCCGCGGGACCGGGTCGATGCCGCTCCGGTTGAAGCGGACCTGCCAGGCGTACGGCATCGTCATGCTGACGTCGCCGCCGACGAGCTCCGTCCAGTGGAGGCGGTGGCGGTAGGCGGCGGCGAGGAGGCGGGACCGGTAGCCCCGCTCGCGGAAGATCCGGTAGGCGCGCTTGAAGACGGCGATCCCGGCCCAGTTCGGGGCGTCGGGGTGGACGGCGAGGTCGTCCCGCTCGACGAGGACTTTCAGCCAGTCGTCGAGGCGGCCGATCATGATCGTCACGATCGGGGCCATCCCGGCGACGTCCTCGCCGTCCGCCTCGCGCCGCCGGAGCCCCCGCTCGACCGCCTCGGCGGCGGCGATGGCCTGGGGGAGGGTGAAGCTGACCGTGGCGTTGATGTTCACCCCGCGAGCCGTCGCCTCCTCGATGGCGACGAGCCCGGCCGAGGTGGCCGGGAACTTGACCTGGATGTTCGGGGCGAGGGCGTGGAAGCGGAGCGCCTGCTCGACCATCCGCTCCGGCGAGCGGTAGTTGGCCGGGTTCGTCTGGATCGAGAGGCGGCCCGCCCGGCCCGCCATCCGCTCGAAGACGGGCTGGAGGACGGCTGCGCCCCGGACCGCCATCTCCTCGACGATCGCCCAGGTCAACTCGACCTCCGTCCAGGTCGGGTTCTCGGCGGCGAGCTGACGGACGCGCGGCTCCCAGTGGTCGCGCTCCTTCTTCATGACCTCGAGGACGATGCTCGGGTTCGAGGTCGCCCCGGTGGCGCCGCGCTCGACGGCATAGGCGAGCTCGGCGACCGCGCACGAGTCGTTCCAGTATTGGGTCGGCGTCGACTGGGTCATCCGCAGGAGCGGGCTGTCGAGAATGGTCGTCGCCATGCGCATACCTCGTCAGGGTTGCCATCCATCGTCGGGTCCCGCGGGCGCCGACGGGGACGACCTCCGCGCGGCCCGATGCTATCGTATCATCGATGATCGATTAGCGGAACACAAGGGGCCGACCGGACCCCGCCGGCGGGCCATCGGTCCGTGGTCGACCGGTCGCCGATCGTTGACGCTAGTAGGGCCGCCGGGCTATCCTATCGGTAATCGATTATCGAGCCTTCGTCACCCATCAGGTCCGGCAGTCCGGTCATCGGAGGACGGATCTCGGCCGCCGACGCTGGACAGCCGGCTCTGGAACCGAGCGCAAGGAGGACGTCATCGATGTCGAGGCGCAGGTACGTCCCCTTCTGGGACGAGGGCGGCCTCGTCGCGAAGATTCGTTCCGGCCCGGCAGCGGCGTACCGGGCGACCGGCCGTGCCGACGCCCCGGGCGTCCCATCAGCCAACGGTCGAACGAGCGTCGCATGGAGGTGAGAGCAGGAAGAGACGTAGCACGGTGTTTCCTGGCAGCGCCACCCCGGTGAGCAGCCACCGAGCGCACCACCGGCACGCACGGGAGGCAGCAGGAGGACAGAGCATGGGCCTCATGGACGAGGAGATCCTCGACCAGTTCCTCGGTGACGAGTCGTTCCCGATCGAGTGGAAGTCGGAGGCCGAGAAGCGACTCTTCTGGGTCTACGACGACCTGCATTGCCCCCATCCGCTGAGTCCGATGTACGAGGACATCGGCGGCTGGTGGCTGACCTGCGATCACATGTTCCGCCGCTTCGGGACGCCCTTCGCCACCGACTGGATCTACAAGAACGTCAACGGCTACCTCTACACGGCCGCCATCCCCGCCGAGGCAGGCCTCGACGTCACCGACCAGCGCTACAACACCGTCTGGCGCGCTCGCGTCCCCATCGACCCCGAGTACCCGAACAAGATCGGCACCTACCTGAACGCGGTCCTGCCGGTCTACGGTCTCAACTTCGTCAAGTGGTGGAACGAGCGGCTCGTCCCCGAGATGAAGCGCAACTTCGCCTATCTCGAGGACGCCCTCGATCGCCAGGACGAGATGTCGCTCATGGAGCTCGCCGTCCTCCTCGAGGACGCCATCGACATCCACGACCGCCACTGGAAGATCCACTGGATGCTGAACTTCGCCCAGCTCTCGGCGACGCTCAACCTCCGGGCGGTCATGGAGAAGACCCACGGCAAGATCGACGAGGCGCTCCTCGGCCGGCTCCAGAACTCGGCCAAAGACCGCAACTGGGACTCCATCGAAGCCCTCTGGAAGATGAAGGAGGAGGCGAAGGCCGACCCCGAGCTGGCCGCCATCTTCAAGGCCGAGACGGCGAAGGAGATCATCGCCGGCCTGGAGGCGAGCGAGCGCGGCCGGCGCTTCATCGCCGAGCGGGTCAAGCCGTACCAGAAGGAGTTCGGCTGGCACGCCGTCTGGAGCCACGAGTTCATCTTCCCGACGGTCTACGAGCAGATGGAGCCCGTCATCGAGCTCGTTCGGGGCTACATCGAGACCGACTACGACTACCCGAAGACCGTCGGCGCCCTCGCCGCCGACATCGAGGCCGCCTCGAAGGAGATCCTCGAAGGCCTCGAGGGCGAGGCGCTCGAGGAGATGCGGGCGGCCAACGAGATCAACCTCCGGATGGCGCCCCTCACCCCCGACCACCACTTCTACATCGACCAGGGGGCGAACGCCCACGTCCGGCTCGTCCTCATCGCCATCGGCAAGAAGCTCGTCGAGCAGGGCCACCTCGACGACCCGAACGACGTCGTCTTCTTCCGCTACAACGAGCTCCGGGTCTTCATGGCCGATCCGAGCTCGATGGACGGCCGGGCCATCGTCGCCCAGCGCAAGGCCGAGCGCGAAAAGGCCTACTCGTACCGGCCGCGGGACTGGATCGGCACGGCGACGAAGAGCCAGCTCGCCTTCCCGTACCTGAACCTCTGGGGCTTCCCGGACAAGTTCTACCGGAAGCAGGCGGCCGTGGCCGGCCAGATCGCCGGCATCGGCGCCTCGCCGGGCGTCGTCGAGGGCATCGCCCGGGTCGTCCTCAAGGAGGAGCAGTTCGACGAGGTCCGGGCCGGCGACATCCTGGTCTGCCAGATGACGAACCCGGCCTGGGTCGTCCTCTTCACCAAGATCGTCGGCCTCGTGACCGACGCCGGCGGCACCGTGTCGCATCCGGCCGTCCTGTCCCGCGAGTTCGGCATTCCCGCCGTGGTCGGAACCACCGTCGCGACCTCGCAGATCAAGAGCGGCGACCGGGTCCGCATCGACGGCACGAAGGGCATCGTCGAGATCCTCGCTCCGGTCACGACGGCCGGGGTCGGCTTCAAGGATTGAGTCAGCCCGTGATCCACGTCGCCGGTCGAGGACCGACGACCTGACCTAAGCCCGAGGGTCGGCGGACACCGGCCGACACCTGACCCGTCGACCCTCGGGCAGCCCCCGCCGGGCCCCGACGCCGGGACCCGACGAACGTCATGGAAGGACCGCATGAGCGAGCTTCGACTGTCCGAGGAGATGGCGGCCGGACCGGCCCGACTGCGGGTCGACGTCTACGGCGGCGAGCCGAGAGCGCACGTCCTCGACGACCTGAACTTCCTGAACTATCGTCTCGCCGACGTCCGGATTTCGCCCCAGGTCACGGTGCCGGAGCCGGACATCGTCTGGTACCAGGAGGGCCCGAAGGACGTCCTCTACGATGGTCGCCGCTTCGTGTTCAGCGGTCCCTGGCCGGCCGGGCCGATCCAGAAGGTCATCGTGACGCTGCTCGCCCTCCGGCTCGAGGACGTCGGCTACCATCCCTTCCACGCCTCGGCGGTCCGCTACCGCGACAAGACGGTCCTGTTCCTGGGTGGCGAGTCGAATCACGGCAAGTCGATGGGCCAGATCGAGGCCTGCCGACGGGGCGGCCTCCTCGTCTCGACGGAGACCACGGTGACCGACGAGGAGGGCGTCGTCCGGATGGGCTCGAAGTCGGTCTTCATCAAGAAGCGAGCGGAGGGGACCGAGCGGGCCGACAAGGCGGCCCCGGAGCGAGGCGTCGAGAAGTTCTTCGGGACGATGCCGACCTGGGAGGAGTTCAGCGAGCCGACCCCGGTCGATGTCGTCATCGTCCCGTCCATCGACGGCAACTTCGATCCCAGCCTCGCCGAGATGATCCCCTTCGAGCGCCAGTTCCAGACCTTCCACTCGCTCCAGAACTACTTCCTCCTCAACGAGCTCCTCGCGCCCGGCTTCCCGATGCCGATCGTCGACACGGTCGAGCGGCGCCGGCGCCGGGCTGCCTTCATCGCCCGCTTTACCGAGCGACCCTACTACTTCGTCCGAGCGGCGACCCCCCAGGTCCTGATGGACGAGGTGGATCGGGTCCTCTGAGCGCAGTCGACTGACCGAGGAGGCGGCGCGTATTCAGCCCTTCCGGTACCAGCGTCCCGCCAGCCTCGAACGAGCCGTCGAGCTTCTCGCCGAGCACGGTCCGGCGGCCCGGATCCTCGCCGGCGGGACGGATCTCATCATCCGGCTCCGGGACGGCACGCTCCGCCCCGATCTCGTCGTCGACATCAAGCGGATCCCCGATCTGGCGGCCCAGATCGCCGAGCGGGACGGCCGCCTCTCCATCTCGGCCGGGACGACGATGACCGACATCGCCGCCGACCCCCGCGTCCGGCGCCACTTCCGGGCCCTCGCCGAGGCGGCTGCCGTCGTCGGCTCGGTCCAGATCCGAAACCGGGCGACCCTGGCCGGGAACATCTGCAACGCCTCGCCGGCCGCCGACACGGCGCCGGCCCTCCTGATCTACGACGCCGAGGTCGTCGCCGTCGGTCCCGACGGGGAACGGCGGATCCCCATCGACGCCTTCTTCGTCCGCTCCGGAGTGACGACCCTCCGCCCCGGCGAGCTCGTCGCCGCCGTCGAGCTGCCCTTGCCGGCCGAGCCGGCGGGCTCCGTCCACCTCCGGCGGACGCGTCGTCGTGGCCACGACCTGGCCTCGGTGACCCTGGCCTGCCTCGTCACCGCCGACCGCCGACTCCGGCTCGCCTACGGGAGCGTCGGCCCGCGCCCCGTTCTGGTGACCGAGGAGAGCGGCGTCCTCCTCGATCCCGCCGCCTCCGAGGCGACCCGGCTCGCCGTCCTCGAGCGCCTCTTCGCCGCCGCCAGCCCCTCGCCGACCTCGATGCGGGCGAGCCCGGAGTACCGGCTGGCGATGCTCCGCGTCCTCGGTCGGCGGGCCATCGCGGCCGCCGCCGATCGTCTCGCCCAGGAGGGAGTCCGATGACCGTCCCGAGCACCCTCGGCCCCGAGCGCCTCGCCATCGAGCTGACCGTGAACGGCCGCCGCCGGACCACGGCCGTGGCGCCCTGGCAGACCCTCCTCGACGTGCTCCGCGACGAGCTGCGGCTCACCGGGACCAAGGAGTGCTGCCTCGTGGGGGAGTGCGGGGCCTGCACCGTCCGCCTGAACGGGCGGATCGTCGATTCCTGCCTCGTCCTCGCCGTCGAGGCGGACGGCGGCGAGGTGACCACCGTCGAGGGGCTCGCCCCGGTCGGGTCGCTCAGCCCGATCCAGCGGAACTTCCTCCGCTACGGGGCCGTCCAATGCGGCTTCTGCACCCCGGGTCAGCTCATGGCGGCCGACGACCTCCTCCGGCGGATCCCGGATCCGACCATCGACGAGATCGCCGAGGGCCTCGCCGGGAACCTCTGCCGCTGCGGCTGCTACGAGCAGATCATCGAGGCCGTCGCGGCGACGGCCGAGGAGGCCCGCGGATGAGCACCGTCACCGCCCCGCCCGTCCGCCGCGGCGTCGTCGGCGAGCCCGTCTGGCGCGTCGGCGGCGATGCCCGGGTGACCGGCCGTCAGCAGTACGTCGCCGACGTCCATCTCCCGGGCGAGCTCCACGCCAAGCTCGTCAGCCTCCCCGTCGCTCGGGCGAAGATCCTGGCCATCGATCCGAGCGCCGCCCTCGCCGTCCCTGGGGTCCACCTCGTCCTCACCGCCGCCGACCTCCCCCAGCCGGTCCCCCGCTTCGGACCCCAGTTCGAGGATCGGCCGGTCATCGCCGTCGAGGAGACGAAGTACCACGGCGAGCCCGTCGCGGCCGTCGCCGCCGAGACCAAGGAGGCGGCCGAGCTGGCGGCGAGCCTCGTCCGGGTCGACTACGAGGAGCTGCCGGCCGTGTTCACCGTGGCCGCCGCCCTCGCCCCCGGCGCGCCCCTCGTCCGCGACCCGGCGACCCGGCCCGGCGACCCGTTCGCCGAGACGAACATCCTCCGCGAGCACCGCGTCGGCTGGGGTGACGTCGAGACGGCGACGGCGGACCTCGTCGTCGACGAGACGTACCGGTTCCCGATGGTCACCCACTTCGCCATCGAGCCCCACGCCTTCATCGCCGCCCCGGACGGGGACGGGATCGTCGTCTGGAGTTCGATCCAACATCCCTTCTGGCTCCAGCGCGTCTTGGCCAAGCTCCTCGGCCTGCCGCTCTCGCGGGTCCGGATCATCGCCCCCGACCCAGGCGGCGGCTTCGGGGGGAAGCAGCACGCCAAGTACGAGCCCCTCGTCGCCTTCATGGCCCGGGCTGTGGAGCGGCCGGTCCGCCTCGTCCTCAGCCTCGAGGAGACGTTCCAGGCCGTGCGGCGGGCGGCCGCCGAGGTCCGGGTTCGGACCGGCCTCCAGCGCGACGGGACGCTCGTCTTCCAGGACATCGAGGCGAACTACCTCATCGGCGCCTACGCCGACATCGCCGACCGGGTCGTCGGCAAGGGCAGCTACATCGCCTGCGGGCCGTACCGGCTCCCGAACGCCCGGATCGTTGCCCGGAGCGTCCTCTCCCACACCGTCCCCTCGACGGCCTTCCGGGGCTTCGGGAACCCGCAGGTGAACTGGGCCGTCGAGTCCAACCTCACCGAGGCGGCCGCGAGGCTGGGGATGGACCCCCTCGAGCTCCGGCTCCGGAACCTGGCCCGCAAGGGCGAGGCGTTCATCCCCTTCGACACGCCGGCCGACGGCGATTGGGCCGAGACGGTCCAGCGCGCCGCCGAGCGGATCGGCTGGTGGACGCCGAAGGCGCCCGGCCACGGCCGGGGTGTCTCCCTCGGGATCAAGTCGGGGCCGACGACCGGGCTCTCCTACGCCACCGTCCGCTTCCTCGCCGACGGGAGCGTCGTCGTCTTCTCGGGGACCTCGGACATGGGCCAGGGGGCGCGGACCGTCTTCGCCCAGATCGCCGCCCACGAGCTCGGTGTCCCGGTCGAGTGGGTCACCGTCGTTATGGGCGACACGGCCGTCGTCCCGTACGACCAGCAGACCTCGGCCAGCCGCTCGACGGCCCTCATGGGCAACGCCGTCCTCGGGGCCTGCCGCGACGTCCAGCGGCAGCTCCGGGCGATGGCCGCCCGTCTCTACGGCCTCGACGAAGGGTCGATCACCGTCGCCGAGGGCGTCGTCCGGCTCCCCGACCGAGAGCTCAGCCCGCTCGAGGTCCTCAAAGCCGGCCTCGGCCGGCTCGGCGGCGAGCTCATCGGGATCGGCGAGGGCCGCAAGCCCGACGAGCCCGGCCACCCCTTGGGCGGCTCGGCCTACTTCTACGAGTTCAACTGCACGACCTGCGAGGCGACGGTCGACGAGGAGACGGGCGACGTGACCCTCGTTCGATACGTCACGGTCTCCGACGTCGGCCGGGCCATCAACCCGCTCCAGGTCAAGATGCAGGACGAGGGGGCGGCCATCCAGGGCCTCGGCCACACCCTCATGGAGAAGTACATCTTCGACGAGCGAGGACGGATCCGGAACCTCGGCGCCATCGACTACCGGATCCCGACGAGCATGGATCTCCCCCTCCAGTTGGAGTCCGACTTCGTCGAGCACGGCGACGGTCCCGGTCCGTACGGAGCGAAGGGGATGAGCGAGGGGGCGATCCTCGGCGCCGCCTCGGCCGTGGCGGCTGCCGTGCGGGACGCCTGCGGCGCCGTCATCCGCGACCTGCCCCTCGATCCGGAACGGGTCTGGCGGGCGCTCCAGGAACGTGGGCGGCGGTAGCGGCGGTTCGGCGAGCGTGGAGGACAGCGAGATGGCGACGAACCTCGACATCGGACCCCTCGGCCGGCTCCCGGCCGAGCAGGTCGTCCGGGCGGCTCGCCTCATCCGGGAGGGCCGTCTCGTCTCCCTGGCCGCGGTCCGCTTCCCGGGCATGCCGCTCTTCCCAGGCCACCCGCCGTTCCAGGTCCTGAACTACCGGACCCCGCGTGGCATCCGGGTCAGTGGCGCCAAGCCCTGGGGCCCGGTCAACGACGTCGGCCTCGGCTACATGGCCGAGTACCTCATGGCGACTTCCCACTCTGGGGCCCACATCGACGCCCTGGCCCACATGACCATCGGCGAGGACATGCACTGGTACGGCGGCGGCCGACCCGACGAGCACCTGACCGACTTCGGGCCGACCTATCTCGACGCCTCGGTCCTGCCACCCATCTTCACCCGGGGCGTCCTCCTCGACGCGGCCGGTTATCGCGGCGTCGCTTGCCTCCCGAAGGGCGAGCCGATCGACGCCGCCGAGCTCGAGGCGATCGCCGCCGCCGAAGGCGTCCGGGTCGAGCCATGGGACGTCGTCCTCGTCCGGACCGGCTATATGAGCCTCTGGCCCGACGCCGAGCGGATGGCCGCCCACAAGACCCCGGGTCCGGACGTCAGCGCCGCCCGTTGGCTCCTCGAGCGCGGCGTCGTGGCCACGGGCACCGACACCGAGACGTACGAGGTCCAGCCGGCCCCCGATCCGGGACCCGAGGGGAACCCCCAGCCGGTCCACACCCTCCTCCTCATCGAGAACGGGGTCTACCTCATGGAGAGCCTCGATCTCGAGGCGCTGGCGCGGGCCCGGATCTACGAATTCTGTTTCGTCGCCTTGCCGCTCAAGATCCGGGGCGCCACCGGTTCGATGATCGATCCGGTCGCCGTCGTCTAGGGGGTCTGGAGGCGGTGAGGACGATCCCACCCGGGACCAGCCGTGTCCCGGCACCGACCAGCCAAGGAGCCCCCATGCCCACCACGATGCGTGCCCTCGTCGTGCTCGAACCTGGTCGCTTCGAGATCCAGGACGTGCCGGTCCCAGAACCCGGCCCGAACGAGGTCCTGGCCCGGGTCCGAGCCGTCTCGATCTGCGGGACCGACGCCCACCTCATCCGGGGCGACTACCCGGGCTTCTGGCCGCCGGCCTTCCCGTTCATCCCCGGGCACGAGTGGGCGGGCGAGATCGTCGCCCTCGGACCCGGTGCCGAACGATACGGTTGGCAGGTCGGCGATCGGGTCGCCGGAACCTCCCACGACGCCTGCGGGGTCTGCCAGAAGTGCGTCGAGGGCCGCTACAACCTCTGCGAGAACTACGGCCGGCCGGGTCTCCACAAGCAATACGGCCACAACACCCAGGGCGCCGATGCGGAGTACGTCGTCCAGGGGGTGAAGACGATCTTCCGGCTCCCCGACGGTCTCAGCTTCGACGAGGGGGCGATCATCGACCCGGCCTCCATCGCCCTCCACGTCGCGAACCGCGGCGGGATCGTCCCGGGCGACGTCGTCGCCGTCACCGGGGCCGGACCGATCGGCCTCCTCGCCGGAGACGCGGCCCTGGTCCGGGGCGCGGCCCGGGTCATCGTCGTCGGCCGCGGCCGCCGCCTCGCCAAGGCGGCCGAGCTCGGCTTCGAGACGGTCGACACCAACGCCGGCGACCCCGTCGCCGAGGTTCGGGCCCGGACCGGCGGACGGGGCGCCGACGTCGTCCTCGAGTGTGCGGGGGTCCCCGAGACCATCGCCTGGGGGCTCCGGATGCTCCGCCGCGGCGGCCGCTGCGCGATCGTCGGGATCCCGACCCGGTCGGTGGAGCTCGCCCTCCAGGCCCTCGTCCTCGACGAGCTCGACCTCGTCGGCTCGCGCGCCTCGGCCGGCGAGATGCCGCGGGTCATCCCCCTCGTCGAAGACGGCCGGATCCGGGTCCGCGAGCTCATCACCCATCGCTTCCCGCTGTCGGACTATGCAACCGCCCTGGCGACGTTCAACGATCCGGCCAGCGGGGCGCTCAAGATCGTCGTCAACCCCTAGCTCGGGCCAGCGCCGGGCGTCCGCGAGGAGACCGAACGCGTGCGATACGTCTACGACTGCGACGAACGCCTCGATCTCGATCCGGAGGCGCGCAAGCGCCTCCTCGGGGGCAAGGCCGCCAACCTCTCGATCATGGCCGTCGAGCTCGGCCTGCCCGTCCCGCCGGCGTTCACGATCTCGACCGAGGCCTGCCGCGAGTACCTCCGGCGAGGCTGGCCCGAGGGTCTGGACGACGAGATCCGCGAGCACATGGCCCGGATGGAGGCACGCGTCGGTCACCGGTTCGGGGATCCCGCCGATCCGCTCCTCGTCTCGGTCCGCTCCGGGGCGCCGGTCTCGATGCCGGGAATGATGGACACGATCCTCAACCTCGGCCTCAACGAGGCGACGACGGCGGGGCTCGCAGCCCGCTCGGGCGATCCGGCCTTCGCCGCCTCCTGCCGGGCCCGCTTCGAGGCGATGTACCGCGACATCGTCGGAGTCGACCGCGTCCCCGAGGACCCCTGGCAGCAGCTCCGGGGCGCGGTGGAGGCCGTCTTCCGATCCTGGAACAGCGACCGAGCGCGGACGTATCGACGGCGCGAGGGGATCCCCGACGACCTGTGCACGGCGGTGACGATCCAGGCGATGGTCTTCGGCAATCGCGGCGCGACGTCGGGGACCGGCGTGCTCTTCACCCGCGACCCGGCGACCGGCGAGCCGGTCCTCTACGGCGACGTCATGTTCGATGCCCAGGGCGAGGACGTCGTCGCCGGGACCCATCGGACCGAGCCGATCGCCGTCCTCGAGGAGCGCCTGCCCGCGGTCGCCCGGGAGCTCCGGGCCTACGCCGATCGGCTCGAGCGCTACTACCGCGACCTCTGCGACATCGAGTTCACCATCGAAGACGGTCGCCTCTGGCTCCTCCAGTGCCGGGTCGGCAAGCGGAGCCCACAGGCGGCCCTTCGGATCGCCGTCGACATGGCGACCGATCCCGACTTCCCGCTGAGCCGCGAGGAGGCCGTCCGGCGGGTCGCCCACCTCCTCGTCGATCCGCCGCGCCGGACGACCGAGCGCCGCGACGCCGGGCCGCCCATCGCCCGGGGCCTGGGCGCCTCGCCCGGCATCGCCGCTGGCGAGATCGCCACCTCCCCCGAGGCCGCCATCGCGGCCGCCGATGCTGGTCGACCGGTCGTCCTCGTCCGGCCCGAGACGTCGCCCGACGATGTCCACGGCATGGCCAGGGCGGTCGGGATCTTGACCGCCACCGGCGGCCTCGCCAGCCACGCCGCCGTCGTCGCCCGGGGCTGGGGGATCCCAGCCGTGGTCGGGGCGGCGGACGTCGTCGTCGAGGATGGGACGGTGATCATCGGTGGTCGGCCGTTCCGCGAGGGCGACCTCATCACCATCGACGGCACGACCGGCGAGATCTTCGCCGGAGCCGTGGCCGGCGAGAGCGAGATCGTGCCCGAGGCGGCGACGCTCCTCGCCTGGGCCCGGGAGCTGGGCATCGACCTGGCCACCGCGGCGGCACCACCCGCCGCCGGTGCCCCCCTTCCCTCGAACGGGGCGGAGGCAGGGATGCCGGTCAGCGCCGGGTCGCTGGTCATCGAGGCCGGGCCGGCGGGCGGGTCGGCGTGGGCGGGCCCGAGCCGGGAGGACGTGCTGCGAGCCCTCCTCATCAAGGGCTTCGCGACGCCGGAGGCCCTCGCCGAGGCCTTCGCCGTCCCGCGGGAGGTCGTCGCCTCGCTCGTCGACCGACTCGTCGCCGACGGGCTCGTCGCCATCGCGGCGGGCTCCTTCAAACTGACCGACGACGGCAAGCGCGTCGCCGACGAGGGGATCGCCGCCGAGCGGGCACGGCTCGGAACCGAGGTGGCGGCCGCCGCCCTCGACGCCTTCGTCGCCCTGGACCGGCGGATGAAGGACACCGTCACCGCCTGGCAGATCCGCGAGGTCGAGGGCGAGCAGCAGCTGAACGACCACAGCGACCCGGCCTACGACGCGGCCGTCCTCTCACGACTGGCCGAGCTCCACGCCGACGCCGTCG
>DAOTYQ010000106.1:0-5344 GCA_034434735.1 Chloroflexota bacterium | reverse complement strand
CCCATGGCGTAGACGTAGAGGGCGTTGAGGAGGCCGGGGAAGCGACCGTTCGGGAAGGCCGCCGCGCTCTCGGCCGGGAGCGGGACGCCGACGAGGTTGCGGGGGATGCCGAAGAGCGCGGCCCGTCCGGTGGCGACGTCGACGGAGAGGACGATGAGCGTGTCGGTCCGCAGGCTCCAGCGATCCGGTCCGGCGTCCGAGCCGATGAGGAGGAGGTCGAGGCGGCCGTCGGCGGCCCAGTCGAGCGCGGGGCTCGGCGAGGATGAGGGCGACGGGGATGGCGACGGCGAGGGCAAGGGGGAGGGGGACGAGCCGCCCGGCTCGCTCGGCGAGACGATCGGGCTCGGCTCGGGCGAGGGCGAGGGCGCGGACGGCGACGGCGAGGGCGACGACGCGGCGAAGTCGGGGATCGCCCAGCCGGCGTCGCCAACGAAGACCGCATCGAGGGTCCCGTAGGCCCGCGCCCCGAGGTAGCCGAGACCGCCGTGGACGACCCCGCTCGCGCCGACGAGGACGGCGAGGCCGGCGGCCGACCCCAGGCGAGCAAGCCGCGGCAGCCGCGCCCGGGACCGGCACCCCCTACCGGCCGCGGCGACCCGATAGGCATCGACCACGGCGACGACGCGCTGGAGGAAGAGGAGACCGTCGAGGACGAGGAGCGCGACGAGGACCTCCGGCCGGACGATGACGCCGAGCAGGAGCGTCCGAGGCGCCGCTGCGCCGAGGCCGACCAGGACAACGAGCCCGAGGAGTGGGGCGACGAAGAGGAGCCCGCGGAGCCAGCGGCCGGCGGCCCACTGGCCGAGGCCCGGCAGGAGGAACGACAAGAGCGCGGCCCGGATCGGCGTCATCGGACTCGACCCCAAAGTGGCGTGCACCGCGCGGCGCACCGGGGATGAGACGCGCCATCGACTCGGAAGGTTGCGCCCGGCGTCGAGCGCCGGTCAGGCGGCCTCCGACACGGACGCTCCGGCCGCTCCGGTGGATCGAGCCTCCGCTCCGGCCGGACCCGGAAGGCCCGCCTGCCAGTGGAGGACCGTCTCCACCGGCCGTCCCTCGGTGGGCACCGCCGTGTGGAAGACGGCGACGGCGAGTCGGGCGACGGCTTCGAGCTGGTCCGGCGCGAAGGCGAGGCCCACCTCGAGGCTGCCGTCCGGTCGGGCCGCCTGTCGGCGCACCTCCGCATCGAGCTCGACGGCCTCGCCGTCCGGACCGTCGATCTCGAGGCGGAGGCGATCCCGGTCCGGGATCGAGTCGGGAGCGCCCGTCGCCCCCGCCGCTGGAAGGACGACCCGCGCCCCGGTGATCGAGAGGTCGACGACCCAGCCGCGCCGACCAGCGAAGACGGCCGGCACCACCGTCTCGATCCGAGCACTCGCCCGACGGTTGCCCGAGAAGCGGGCCGATCGGATCCGGCCGATGGCGGCGAGGAGAAAGCCGAGGTTTGCAGCCAGGAAGAAGGCGGCCCCGATGGCGGCCCAGGGCACGGCGTACCGGAGGGGCCCGACGCCGAGGAGGTTGGCCGTGAACCAGGCGAGTCCGAGCGAGCTGGCCGCAGCGAGCACTGAGAGGAGCGGCGGGACCGGGCCGCGCCCACCGGTCCGCTCCCGGCGACCCTTCGGCGTGACGCTGAAGCGGCGGCTGGCCTGGGGGCGAAAGACGGCGAGGGTCGCCGGCAAGACGGCCGGCATCCGGAGGACCTCGAAGAGGATCGACAGGATCGGCGGGTAGTGGCCCCGCGCGAGGAGCCGGAGGGCGACGAACTGGGAGCCGAGGGTCGCCAGGAAGAAGGGGCCGAAGATCTCGCCGGGGGCGGCGATGGGGACGGCCCCGGTGGCGACGACGACGAGGGGTAGGACGACGTAGGCGAGGGCTCGCCACGAGTCGAACCAGCCGAAGAGGGTCGTCGCGAAGGCGATCCGCTGGGCCACGGTGAGGCCCGGGCGGAAGAGGGGGTTCTCGAGGCGGAGGACCTGCATGGCCCCGAGCGCCCAACGGTTGCGCTGGACCATGTAGGCTTCGGCGTCCTCGGGCGCCAGGCCGCGGGCCAGGACCTCGTTGTGGTAGCGGCCCGACCAGCCGGCCCGGTACATCCGGATCGTCGTGTGGATGTCCTCGGTGACGCTCTCCGTCGCCACCCCACCGACGGAGCGCAGCGCCTCGACCCGGACGAGGGCGCAGGTCCCGCACCAGAAGGGCGCCGACCAGCGGTTTTTGGCCGGCGCGATGACCCGGTAGAAGACGGCCTCCTCGTTGAAGATCTGGCCGTTCCAGCGTCGCTGGTGCTCGAAGGAGTCGAGGTTGTAGAAGTCCTGTGGGGTCTGGACGAAGGCGACCTTCGGGTCGTCGAAGTAGGGCAGCGTCGCGGTGAGGAACCGGGCCGTCGGGACGTGATCGGCGTCGAGGATGGCGACGATGTCGGCCTCGACGACCCGGAGGGCGTGGTTGAGGTTCCCGGCCTTGGCGTGCTGGTTGTCGGGCCGGGTGAGGTAGCGGGCGCCGAGCCGTTCGGCGAGGGCCCGGATCTCGGGCCGGCGGCCGTCGTCGAGGACCCAGGTCTCGTGCTCGGGTTGCAGAGCCACCGAGGCGGCGATGGTCGGCAGGAGGACTTCGGGCGGCTCGTTGTAGGTCGGGATGAGGACGGCGACCCGCCAGCGGCGCGATGGCGTCGGGTTCGCCGGCGGCTCGGGATCGACGCTCCAGAGGGCGATGGTGTAGAGGAGGAGGCCGAGCCCGTTGTGGATCTCGACCGCGAGCATCGGCACGGCGACCCACCAGAACTCGAGGTTGACGGTGCTCGTCGCTCGCCAGAGGAGGTAGGCCGCCGTAACGGCGAGGGCAACCAGGGCGGTGCCGCGGATGAGGAGCTTGCGGGGCCAGGGCTCGGGCGGCGGGAGGCTGCCGTCGCGGAGCCGGACGAGGCGCCGCGATGCGGCCGGGGTTGGCTCGGGCATGGCTCGATGGTCGTGGGTGGTGCCGCGACGCGCCATCGCGCCATCTGACTATCCCTCCCCCGTCGATGGTCCCGGTCGCTCCGAGCGGGAACCTCTCCGCGGCACGGACCGTCCTATGGGCTGGCTCGCCGGACGGCGAGCGTTCGACCTCGGTGGTGGTAACGATGCAACCTCCCATCCCTTCCTCCGCAGCGTCCCGTCCGCAGTCTCGGCGTCTCCTCTCGTTCCTCGCCGCCGTCGTCCTCGTCGCCGGCTGCGGCCTCGGCGGCACCCCGAGCCCGACGCCGGGCCCGAGCGGACCGCCGAGCCCGAGCCCGCTGGTCTCCGGCTCGGTCGTCTTTCGGGCGACCCTCGTCCAGGCCCTCCCGCCCATCGTCCAGTTCGGCTGGCTGCCCCTCGTCGTCGTGACCGCCGAGGGGTCCCTCCTCCAGCCCGGCCCAATGGTCCTGCTCTATCCGGGTCCCCTCGTTCCACCCATCGAGGAGCGTGCGATCAGCAGCCGCGGGATCGAGATCCTCGTCGGGGCCGTCCGCGACGCCGGGCTCCTCACCGGCCAGGTCGACTTCACCGGTGGTTCGCTCCGGCCGGGGCAGGCGGCGGGGCGGCTCGAGATCGTCGCCGACGGACGGCGCTACGAGATCGTCGGCGATCCGAGCCGGGTCGTCCGCTGCGGTGACCCGCCGGCTCGCTGCATCCCGGCGCCGGGCTCGCCCGAGGCGTTCGCCCACTTCTGGCTCCGGCTCTCCGACCTGCCGGGCTGGCTCGGCCCGGAGTTGGGCCAACCGCGGCCGCACGTCCCGGCCGCCTACGCCATCCTCGTCGGCCCGCCGCCCAGCGAACCGGGCTTTTCGCCGGCCCCGGCGACGTGGCCGCTGGAGCCGCGGCTCCGGGACTTCGGGGCAGGTCTGGCCGGTGACCCGGGGCGGCGGTGCGGGGTCGTGGCCGGCGAGGCCGCGGCGACGCTTCGGCCGGCCCTCGACGCGGCGAACGCGCTGACCCCCTGGATCGACCCGGACGAGCCTGGGCTGCGCTACGGGCTGACGGTACGCCCGCTCCTCCCGGGCGACCCGGACCCCTGCGCCGTCCTCGTCGGGAGCTGACCGGGCGCGCTCGATCGGGGCCGGCGGGAGCGGCGCCCCCGGTCGCCCTGCCGGCCCTCGACCGCTCTCTCCCGCCCGACTGCGCCCTACCGGATCTGGGCGACCGCCTCGCCGAGGGCGGCCCGCGCCTTCGCCACGTCGTCGACGACGAAGGCCATCTCGGCGACGCCGGGCCGGCGGCCGACGGTCAGTGCACCGAGGATGTTCACGCCGGCCCGCCCCAAGCGCTCGGCGACGTCGGCGAGGCCGCCCGGCCGATCCTCGACGTCGACGACGATGGGCTCGCCCTCGACGAACTCGACGCCGAGCCCCCGCAGGACGGCCCGGGTCGCCTCGGCGTCGTCGGTCGTCAGGAAGGCACCGGCAACGTCACCGGTCCCGGCGCAGGAGATGTGGACGATGTCGATGCCGCGGGCCGCCAGGGCCCGAGCGAGGTGCGCGAGCTCGCCCGGCCGATTCGGCAGCTGCACGACGAACTGGCATTCCATCGTACGACTCCCCTGCCGCGGCCCCGTCCCGCCGGCTGCCCGGGGGCCGGCGCCTAGGCCGCTGTTGGCACTATCGTCCCGCCGCGGGTCGCCGTCCAGTGCCGAATCGACCGTCCCGCTGCTACCCTCGATCGGTGCCCGTCGACCGCATCATGCCGCCCGGACCCGCGGTCGCGCCGCCCGGCGACCCCGTCGGTCGCCTCCGGCGCTGGCTCGGCGCTGCCCCAGCCGATCCGCCGACGGCAGCCGACCGGGCAACCGTCGACGTCCTCGGCCTCGCCCTGCCGGTCCGGGCAACCGTCGCCAGCCTCGTCGTCGTCACGGTCGTCGCCCTCGACTGGAACCGGGTCTTCATCCCCCGCGAGATCCTCGACCTCGGGCGGGCACCGGAGGCGATGCGCTACCAGGCCGGCGTCCGCTTCGTCCTCACCGGGCTCGTCCCCCTTGCCGTCGTCCTGGGCCTGTTTCGCGATCACCCCGGCCGATACGGCCTTCGTCTCGGCGACTGGCGGTTCGGGCTCGTCGCCGCCCTGGCCGGGGTAGCCGCCATGGTGCCCGTCGTCGTCGGCCTGGCGGGTCTACCCGACTTCCAGGCCTACTACCGGCCGATGGTCGCGCCGCCCGTCGAGGTCCTCCTCACGAATCTGCTCGAGCTCCCGGCGGCCGAGTTCCTCTTTCGGGGCTTCCTCCTCTTCGCCCTCGTGCGAGCGATCGGCCCGTTCGGCGTCGTCGTCGCGACGATCCCCTTCGCCTTCGGCCACCTCGGCAAGCCGGAACTCGAGCTCCTCTCGACCTTCTTCGG
>DAOTYQ010000105.1:0-10135 GCA_034434735.1 Chloroflexota bacterium | reverse complement strand
ACCCTCGGCCGGCCACCACGACCCTCCGCGACGCGGCGGCTGGGCCCGCCGTCGATCCCGCTGCGCCGGCCACCGTCCCGCAGCCGCAGCGGCCGGTCCTCGGCGATGTCGAAGAGATCGAACGAGTCCTCCATGAGCACGTCGTCGACGAGGTCGCCATCTGCGTCCCGGCCGGCGCCTGGCCGATCGTCGAGCCGGTGGCCCGCCTCTGCGAGGAGGAGGGCAAGATCGTTCGGATCCCCCTCGCCGGGCCAGGAGGCCTCGGTGGCTTCACCCTGCCGGGCGGGCGCGTCGAGGACTTCGACGGCACCCCGCTCCTCTCCCTCGTCTATGGCCCCGATCGGATCGTCAGCCTGGCCCTAAAGCGGGCCGTCGACGTCGCCCTCGCCCTCGTCGGCCTCGTCGTGCTCGCTCCGGTCTTCCTCGGCATCGCCCTTCTGCTGCGCCTCCGCGAGGGGCCGCCGGTCATCTTCCGGCAGACCCGCGTCGGCCTCCACGGTCGCCCCTTCACCCTCTTCAAGTTCCGGACGATGTGTCCCGACGCCGAGGCACGCCTGCCCGAACTCCTCGAGCAGAACGAGATCGAGGGCCAGGCCTTCAAACTGTCGAACGATCCCCGCCTCACTCCGACGGGGCGCTGGCTCCGGCGGACGAGCCTCGACGAACTGCCGCAGCTCTGGAACGTCCTCCGAGGCGAGATGAGCCTCGTGGGGCCTCGCCCGCCGCTGCCGCGCGAGGTCGCCGCGTACGATGTCTGGCACCGCCGACGACTCTCGATGAAGCCGGGCATCACCGGCCTCTGGCAGGTCTCCGCCCGCCTCGACGACGAGTTCGATCGGTGGGTCGCCCTCGATCTCGCCTACATCGACCGCTGGTCGCTCTGGCTCGATCTCAAGATCATGCTCCGGACGATCCCGGCCATGCTCCAGGGTCGGTGACAGCCCCCGCACTCGGAGGTCGGTGACGGCGCCCACGCCGAATGCCCTCGGCATCACGGTGGCCTCACCTCGGCCGATCCTCCCCGGAGATCGAGCTCACCGGCGGAGGGGCCCCAGCCACAGCAGCCCGTCGCCCGGCCACGGTTCCTCGGCTCCGGTCAGGGCCCGACGGATGGCCTGCTCGTCGGCCGGGAACGCCGCAGCCACGGAGCCGGCAAGGCCCCGGACCAGCTCTCGGTTGTGGCGGGTCGGCGGCAGCACGAGGAGGGTGTGGACACGCCGGCCGGGACCGACGTCCTCGGCCACGGCACGAGCCTTGTCGTGGGTTTCGCGGACGATCTGCTCCCATCGGCGAAGCCGCGTTTCGATTTCGGCCAGGACGATGTCGATGCCGCATTCGAGCCGGACGTCCGTCGACCGGTGGCCCGGGCCGGGGACGGGCGCCTCGACCGTGGCCTGCCACCGAGGGTGGCGGAGCGCCAGGAGGTGCTCGATGATGCGGCTGTGGTTTTGGTCGTAGAGCCTCGGGGTGCCGTCGGGGTAGGCCGGCAGACGAAGGCGGAACCCGAGGACCTCCGCGCATCGAAAGCGGACCTTGAGACTGACCGCCGGATCGCCATGCTCGATGGCCGACACGACCGAGCGACTGGTTCCGACGGCCCGGGCGACGTCTGCCTGCGTGAGTTCGAGTCGAAGGCGTTGCTCGCGGAAGGCGTCACCTTGGGCCCGAGCCTCGAGCCGGAGGAGGTCGTCCGCCTCGCGGCGGACGAGACGGCGGAGATGTGGATCGTTGCCGAGAGGCTGTCTGGGCATGCTGGGCCTCCGTCCGCTGGACGCGGCCGTGGGGGGTGGTTCAGTAGGCACATCGGTCGCGGCCGCGCTCACCTCGGCGGTGACGAGCATGAGACCATGGCCCGCTTATCGGCCACTCACCGGTCGGTGTCGGCGTGGACGACCATCACGCGGCGCGAGGCGGCCGCGCGACGGCCCGCGTCGCCGTCAGCGAACAGAACGGCGCCTCCGGCCTCGGAACTGCCGTACGCGTCGCCGTGAGCGAACAGAACGCACCTGCCGCCGGTCGCACCGCTCGCCGTGTCGCCGTCAGCGAACAGAACGCCCACTCCGGCCTCGTGGCTGCTGCCCGTGTCGCCGTCAGCGAACAGAACGACCTCCGCGCGGTGGCGGGCGCATGTTTTGTTCGCTGTCACCGACATTTGGAGCACCGGCCGACCGGTGACCCGCGTTCTGTTCGGCCAGGGCGACGCGGCGAGCAGACAGAGCAGCAGGACCGGCGTAGTGTTCGGCCAGGGCGACACCCCGAGCACCGGGCGACTCGAAACCCGCGTTCTGTTCGGCCAGGGCGACGCGGCGACTATGGGGCGCCGCTAACCCGCGTTCTGTTCGGCCAGGGCGACGCGCGGAGCACCCCAACGATTAGCGCGGGTGGGCTCGGCTCGCCCGGCCAGGTTGGGACGATGTGCCGGAATGGGCGGACGCCCCGGCGAGCACCCGACGCCCCGCCAGCGGGCGCCGTCCCGCGAGCACCCGACGTCCCGCCAGCGGGCGCCGTCCCGCGAGCACCCGACGCCCCGGCGAGCGGCCGCCGCCCACCACGGCCGCCGCCCCGCCCCCGGGCCCGCCCTACCTCCCTACCGCCCTACGGCGCCGAGGACGCCTGCGCGTACCGACTGTCCGCCCCGAAGAGCTCGATGGAGACCCGGGCGAAGGCGGCCATGTCCGGTACCAACAGGTACGTCGACGTGTCCGTCGCCCGCTGCGCGTACGGCGGCCCGAGGACCTTGCGCGTGATCGCCCCGTCGGCCACCTGACGCCCGAGATCGAGCATCTCCGGCAGCCGCTCGGCCGGGAAGTTCGTCCGTATCGTGTTCGCCGCCGCCGCCAGGAGACCGGGGATCCGGGGGGCCATCGCCGGGTCGGTCAGCTTCGTCCGAAGGGCGATGAGGAGCTGCTGCTGCCGTCGCGCCCGCTCGAAGTCGTTGTTGCCGATCCCCCGCCGCGAGCGGACGAAGGCGAGCGCCGTCTGGCCGTCGAGGGCGTGCCAGCCGACCGAGAGGGCGAACCCCCGGCGACTCGGGTCCCGCCAGTCGGAGTACTCGGGGTCGTCGATCGGCTTTTCGTTGTAGATCCGTACCCCGCCGACCGCGTCGATCATCGCCTCGAAGCCCGGCAGGTTGATCGCCGCGTAGTAGTGAATCGGGACCCCGATGAGGTAGCCGACCTCCCGGACCAGGGTCGTCAACCCCCCGTCCGGGAACTCCGAGCGGTTGCGCTCGGCATAGCCAAGGAGCGAGTTGATCTTGCCCTGGTAGATCCGGCCGTCGGACAGCGGGAACCGGCCGAGGTCGCGCGGGAGGCTGACCATGACCGCCGACCGGGTCGCCGGGTCGATGCTCACGACGAGGAGCGTGTCGGTGAGCGAGTGGTCCCGGTTCGGTCCCCAGTCCGCGCCGATGAGGAGGACGTTGATCCGGGCGGTCGCCGACGGCGGCGTGGCGATCGGCGTCGCCTCGGGGAAGCCGCTCATCCCCTCCCCGTCCGGGGAGTTCCCGGGACCTGGGTTCTCGCCGCCCGGCCCGGGCTCGGCGACGAAGATCCGCGACCCCGCCTCGTAGAACGACCAGGCGTAGTAGGCCCCGAGCCCGTGGACGCCGACGACGGCGACCGTCAGCCCGAGGACCGTCCAGAGCCGTCGCGGATGAGCGCGCAGCCCCCGTCGTCCGCCGGCCGACAGGAACGCGTCGGCCATCGAGAGGAGCCGCCAGAGCCCGAGGAGACCGATGAGGACGAGCACGGTGAGCGCCACGCTCGGCGACAACAGCGCCAGCCCGAACCGCTCCAGCCCGCCGGCCGCTTGCGCGACGACGACCGCCGCGGCGGCGAGGACCGGCGCCGCGTAGACGAGGGCGGCCTGGCGGTGGCCGAGATAGAGCTGGCCGAGGCCAGGCCAGATGGCGGACAGGAGGGTGGCGAGAGAGGGCGAACGGGTCCGCCGGCCACCCCGAGGCGTGGTTGCGTCCAAGTCGGGCCGGAGTCTACCACGCCCGGACGGACGCGAGGCCGACCGAGGCCGACCGGGCCCGATCAAAGCCGAGCCTTTCCCTTGGACCGGCCAACCTCGATGCCCGGCGAGACCCTCCGACACGAGACCCTCAGCGAGCCTTGACGCGGGCGCCGGCACACGTATGCTCACCTGTATGCGGACCACCCTTGTCCTCGATGACGCCCTCCTCCGCGAGGCGAAGCGCCGGGCAGCCGCGCGCGGCACGACACTGAGCCAGGTCGTTAACGAGGCCCTCCGAGCCGCCTTCCGGACCGAACCCCGCCGCCCCATTCCCCTCCGGCTCGTGACGTACGGCGACCCCGCGCGGCCGGTCCACCACGAACCGGAGGCCTTCAAGCTGGCCCTCGACATCGAGGATGCCGGGGGAGCGGACCGGCTCGGGAACGCCACAAGCCCACCGCGCTGAAACGCCGCAAGCCCACCGCGCTGAGACCAACGAGGCGGAGCCACCGTGCTGATGCCGGATGTCAACATCCTCGTCTACGCCCATCGGCAAGACGAGCGCCTCCACGGTCCCTACGCCGACTGGCTCATCCGCCTCGCCGCCGGCCCCGAGCCCTTCGCCTTGAGCGTCCTCGTCGCCGTCGGCTTCCTCCGGATCGTGACGAACCCTCGCCTCTATCCCGACCCCACGCCGCTCTCGGCCGCCCTCGCATTCGTCGAGGAGCTGACGACCCAGCCCGGCTGCATCCTCGTAGCCCCCGGCCCAGACCACCTCGCTCTCGTCGCTCGCCTCTCCAGAGCGACGGGAGTCACCGGACCGAGCCTCGCCGACGCGGCCCATGCCGCCGTCGCCATCGAGGCCGGCGCCACCTGGGTCACCCGAGACCGCGACTTCGCCCGCTTCGCCCCGCACGGGCTTCGATGGCAACACCTCGCCCTCGAAACGCCGTCCGGCAACTAGGCCTGCCTTCAGCGCCCACCCGGAGAGGCTAGGGCTCGAGGATCGACAGTCCCGCGAAGTACGGCCGATAGAAGCCTCGGTCCCTCGTCAGGAGGCGATCGGCTCGGAGGGCCGCGTGAGCTCCAATGAGGAAGTCGGTCATGATTCGCGTCCGCGGTCCGCCCGTCCTCCGGTAGGCCCGCCAGGCGCGCGCTGCCAGCATGGCGACCTCGGGTCCGCCGGCCTCGTAGCCGATCCCGATCCGATCGAGGGCGCCCCGCCCCTCCGCCGGATCGTCGTACGCCGCCAGGACCTCGGCCCAGACGACCTCGTGGGCGACGAGTCGCCCTTCGCGGAGCGACCGCTCGAGGGCGGCTCGCGAGCCCGGCCCGTGGCGAGGATCGCCGCTCAGGACGTCGAGGAGTACGCTCGTGTCGACGGCCGTGATCATCGAGTCGGCCCCGAGCCGCCCTCTCGAACCCGCCTGACGAACTCGTCGACCGGCTCGTCGAGGACGAGGGAGCCATAGAGCTCGTCGAGCGCGGAGCGCTCGACGCTCTTCCGGCCGACGAGCGCGCCCTCGACAACCTCGAAGTCGATGGTCGTGCCCGCCCGGATCCCGAGTGCGTCGCGGATCGGCTTCGGGATCGTGACTTGCCCCTTCTCGGACACAATGGCTTTCATGCTGGCATTGTAGGAAGCCCTACCGACGACGCCTACCGCTGGAGCGCGATTCGGTCCGCAGGCAGGCTCGCTGAGGCGCTTGCATAGTGCATTCATCAGCGCCACAATGCAGCCATGCCGACGATCACCATCCGCGACGTCCCCGACGACGTCCACAACGAGCTCGCGGCTCGGGCCGCCCGCGCCGGGCGCTCCCTCCAGGAGTACCTCCGGCTCGAGCTCACCGCCCTGGCCAAGAAACCCGCCCTTCCGGACCTCGTCGCCGAGATCCGCCGCCGCAAGGCCGCCAGCCCGACGAGGCTCCCCGCCGAGCGGATCCTCGACCACCGCGACGCCGATCGCCGATGACGGTCGTCGTCGACGCGAGCACCGTCGTCGCCGCCCTCGTCGACACCGGCCCGGACGGCCGCTGGGCCGAAGCGCTTCTGGCGGCCGAAGCCCTCGTCGCTCCGCACCTGATGCCGGTCGAAGTGGCGAGCGTCCTCCGACGGGCCGAGCTCGCCGGCGACATCGCACCGGACGTGGCCGCCCTCGCCCACGCCGACCTCCTGCGCCTGCGCGTCGACCTCGTCCCGTACGAACCGTTCGCCGCGCGGGTCTGGCAGCTCCGGCAGAACCTGACCCCGTACGACGCCTGGTACGTCGCCGTCGCCGAAGCCCTCGGCCTCCCCCTGGCAACCCTCGACCGTCGGCTCGCCGCTGCTCCGTGCGACTGCGCGATCCTGACCCCCAGCTAGGCCTGGCGAGGTAGGCCCGGCTAGGCCGTCCCAGGCCCGCCGAGGCGCCCCTCAGCGGGCCCTCTCCCCATCGACCCGGAAGTGCTGCGCCTCCGGCCGGGCGAGCCAATCGGCGAGCGACGGCGCCGCCCGATCCTTCGCCGAGAGGATCGCCGCCGCCGCCGAGACCGGCCAGGCGATCCCGATGGCCGGGTCGTCCCAGCGGATCCCCGACTCGGCCGCCGGGTTGTACGTGCCCGTGCAGAGGTACTCCACCTCGGCGACGTCGGAGAGGACGCAGAAGCCCCGCGCGAACGACGCCGGCGCCCAGAGTTGGTAGCGGTTCTCGGCGCTGCACTCCACCCCGACCCAGCGGCCGAGGGTCGGCGAGTCGACCCGGAGGTCGACGGCGACGAGGAAGGCCCGCCCGACCGTCACCCGCATGAGCTTGCCCATCGGCGGCTCCCACTGGAAGTGGAGGCCTCGGACGACGTTCCGGACCGAACGGCTGTGGTTGAGCTGGACGAAGTCGGTCGGGAGGCCCGCGGCGGCGAAGGTGTCGCGCCGGTAGACCTCCATGAAGAAGCCGCGCTCGTCCTCGAAGGCCTCGGGCACGACGAGCCGGACGGCGGGGATCTCGGTCGGGCGAACGTCGAAGTTCACGTTGAGGGCTCCGCTCCAAGATCGGTCGGGAAGGGCCGCTGCGAGATCGGGATGCCGTGCCGGGCGGAGACGGCCCGGAAGAAGCTGTCGTGGGCGTCGGCGACCTTCTCCCAATCGTAGCGGGCCCGGATCCGCTCGCGCGCGGCTGCCCCCAACCGGGCGACCTCGTCGGGGTTCGCGTCTGCCCAACGGATGAGGGCGGCGAGGGAGCCGGGCTCCTTCGTCCAGTAGCGGCCGGTGTCGGCGAGGTTCTCGCGGTTGAAGGGGGTGTCGAGGGCGAGGGCGAGGTTGCCGCAGCCCATGGCCTTGAGGAGGGCCGGGTTCGTCCCACCCACCTCGTGGCCGTGGAGGTACCCGTACGCCCCGAGGTGGAGGCTCTCGACCGCCATCGGTTCGTAGACCGGCCCCAGGAACCGCACCCGGCCGCCGGCCGCCAGCTCCTGCAGGTACGACCAGAACGGGGTCTCGTAGTTCATCCCGCCGGCGACGACGAGCTCCCTGTCGGATCGGGCAGCGACGAACTCCCGGACGATGAGGTCGACGTTGTTCTCCGGCTCGATCCGGCAGGCGACGAGGTAGTACCGTCCCCGCTCGACGCCGTGGCGCTCGAGGACGCTCGGGTCCAGGTCCGCCTCGCCGAAGGCGTACGCCCCGTTCACGAGATACGTCGAGTCTCGGCCGTGGGCGGACCGAAAGTACGCAGCGATGGCAACGGCGTCGGAGACGAGTTCGTCGGCCGCGAGGTGGGCAGCAATCCACTCGGCGAGCTTGAGGTACGTCCGCCCCAGCCGGTTCCACTTCCGGCGCTTCCATTCGAGGCCGTCGGTGTTCACCACGACGATCCGCCGCGAGGCACGGACAGGAACGTAGAACGGAGCGCCCCGATAGCCGAGGAAGTAGTAGAGCTGGAAGCGGCGCCGGATGGAGTCGACGAGCGAGGTGAACTCATGGCTCAGCTGCTCGAGGGACCGACGTCGAAGGGCAGGGGTGTGGACGAGCCGCACCCCCTTGTACTCGGAGGGCGGTTCGTCACCCGTGTAGCCCGGCCGGCAGTAGACCGTCACCTCGTGTCCGCGGGCGACGAGGCGCGGTGCCAGCTCCTGGGCAAAGGTCTCGAAGCCGCCGTAACGGGCCGGAATGCCCCGGCTGCCGATGATCGCGATCCGAAGGCCGTCAGCTGCCACGTGTCCCTCCAGGCCCGAACCGGGGGTGATGGGCGAGGTACCAGGCCAGCGCCTCCTCCCAGCTCCGGACCGGCGGTAGCCCGAGGAGCGATCCCCGCGTGTCGAGGAGGACCGAACAGCGGGGGCGTCGAACCGGCTGCTCGCCCGTCGGACGAGGCGCGATGGTCGCCTCGACGCCAGCCAGCTCGAGCGCCCGCCGAGCGAAGCGATACCAAGAGCAGGCACCGGCGTTGGCGGCGTGGTAGACGCCCGGTGGAGCCTCTCGCTCCAAGAGCAAGAGGATCCGCTCCGCCATGTCTCGCGTCGCCGTCGGGGCAAAGATCTGGTCGTCGACGACCGAGAGCGGCTCGCCCGCCTGGGCGCGGGCGATCATCGCGTCGACGAAGTTGCCGCCCTTCCCCGAACTCCCGGCATGACCGAAGAGCCCCGAGGCCCGAACGACGAGCGAGTCCGGGCAGCCGAGCTGCGTCGCCCGCTCGCCGGCCGCCTTCGAGAGCCCGTAGACGTTGAGGGGGTTCGGGCGGTCGTCCTCCCGATAGCCACCGACCTGCTCCCCGTCGAAGACGTAGTCGGTGCTGACGTACACAGCCCGGGCCCCGACGACGCGCGCCGCCCGGGCGACGTTCCAGGCCCCGACGGCGTTGACGGCGAAGGCGCGGCCGGGATCCTGCTCGCAGAGCTCGACCTTGTGGAAGGCCGCCGCATTGACGACGACATCGGGCCGGACGGCCTCGAGGAACGAGGTGCAGCCGGCCGCGTCGGTGACGTCCAGCTCGGCGTGCCGGGGTCGGATGATCTCGTGCCGGCCTTCGGCCGCGAGGGCCAGGTCGGTCCCCAGCTGGCCCCAGCCGCCGATGAGGAGGAGGCGCACCGCCTAGCTCACGAGCCGCGGCGCCCGACGCACCTCCCGGGACGCTCCGGGCTCGGGCTTCGCAAGGACGTAGCCGTGGCTCCCGACGATCTCGGCCGCCTCTTCGAGGAGGCGCATCCACTCGATGTTGTAGTAGCGGGGATGGGAGAAGTCGGTGAAGCCGTGGGCCTCGATCTCGCGGACCATCCGAGCCACCGACTCCTCGACGCTCACCCGCGGTTGGAAGCCGAGGACCCGCTCGATCTTCTCGGCGCTGACTCGATAGCTCCGGACGAGCCGATAGCCGAAGTCGACGTCGAGCTCGACCTTGATCCCGAGGTCGGCGAGGGCCTGCTGGACGCGGAGCGCGAGCTCCGAGATCCGGAAGTTCCCGGCCGAGACGTTGAAGATCTCGCCCCGGACGAGATCGACCGGCGCCTGGAGGACCATGACGTAGGCCCGGGCGACGTCCTGGACGTCGACGAGCGGTCGCCACATCGAGCCACCGTAGTGGACGCTGATCCGGCCCCGGAGGAGCGCGTCTTTGACGAAGGTATTGACGACGAGGTCGTAGCGCATCCGCGGCGAGAACCCGAAGACCGTCCCCTTGCGGAGGACGACGGGGGCGAAGCCCTCGTCGGCGAGGGGCAGGATCCCCCGCTCGGCCGCGAGCTTCGACGTCGCATAGGCCGCCTTTGGGGCCACCGGCGAGGTCTCGTCCTGGAGGATGTCCTTGGCGTCGTCGCCGACACCGCGGTCGTAGATCGAGCAGGAGCTCGCGAAGAGGAGCCGCTCGACGCCGGCCCGCTTCGCCACCTCGGCGACCCGGATCGAGGCGAGCGTGTTGAGCTCGTGGTTCGCCTTCGGGTTGAACTCGGCCGTCGGGTCGTTCGAGAGCCCGCCCAGGTTGATGACCGCCTCGCAGCCCTCGAGGTGCGACTCGTCGATCTCGCGCATGTCGCCGACGACGAGCTCGACGCGGTCGGCGAACCCCGCCGTCGGCGCCCGCCCGAAGAAGAAGCGGTCGAAGACCCGGACGGTGAAGCCGACGGCGAGGAGCTCCTCGACGAGGACGCTCCCGACGTAGCCGGCTCCGCCGACGACCAAGACTCGACTCACGCTCGTGCTCCTCGTT
>DAOTYQ010000104.1:0-8899 GCA_034434735.1 Chloroflexota bacterium | reverse complement strand
TCCGGCTCGTCTCGGTCCCCCTCTTCGCCCTCGCCGTCGGGCTCCTCGTCGTCGTCCTCCTGCCGCCCCTCGGGCCGCTCCAGCCGATCCGGGTCGGCGGCTCGGCCCGCTGGCTCCAGCTCGGTCCGCTCCCGGCCATCCACCCGGCCGAGTTCGCCAAGCTCGCCCTCGTCGTCTACCTCGCTCACTGGCTCGCCCGGCGGGGCGGGGCCGTGCGGGGCCTTCGGAGCGGCCTCCTGCCGTTCCTCGTCATCGCCGGGCCCGTCGTCCTCCTCGTCCTCCGCGAGCCGGACCTCGGGACGGCGAGCGTCCTCGGGCTGACGGCCCTGGTCATGCTCTTCGTCGCGGGAGGGAGCCTCGTCTGGCTGACGGCCCTCGCCGCCGGGGTCGTCCCGCTGGTCGGCCTCCTCTTCCTCCGGGACTACCAGCTCGACCGGATCCGGGCCTGGCTCGACCCCTGGGCCTACCCGGACTCCATCGGCTTCCACACGATCCAGGGGCTCCTCGCCCTCGGCCTCGGGGGGGTCCTCGGGACGGGGCTCGGCGAGAGTCGGCTCGCCGGCGGGCTCTTCCTTCCGAACGCGAGCAACGACTTCGTCTTTGCCGTCATCGGCGAGGAGTTCGGCTTCCTCGGCGGGGTCGTCGTCATCGCCCTCTTTGGCGTCCTCGCCTACCAGGGGATCCGGGTCGCCCTCGGCGCGCCCGACACCTTCGGCGCCCTCCTCGCGGCCGGGATCACGGCCTGGCTGACCCTCCAGGCCTTCATCAACATCGGGGTCGTCGTCGCGCTCTTCCCGATCACCGGGATCACCCTCCCCTTCATCTCGGCCGGCGGCTCATCTCTCATCGTCAGCTTCGCGGCGGTCGGCATCCTTCTGTCGATCAGCCGCGAGACCGTGGAGCGAGGTACCTGGAACGATGCGTCTCCTGATGGCGGGCGGCGGCACGGGCGGGCACATCTACCCGGCCCTCGCCGCAGCGGCAGCGCTCCGGACCCGGCTGCCCGACCTTGACCTCGTCTGGGTCGGGGGCCGCCGTGGGCTCGAGGCGAGCCTCGTCCCGGCGGCCGGGATCCGGCTGCGCCGGCTCGTCCTCCGCTCCCTCCGTTCGGTGGAGCTCGACGTCCACGTCGTCTTGGACCCGCTGCGGCTCCTCGCCTCGATCCCCCAGGCGACGGCGATCCTGCTCGCCGAGCGACCGGCGGCGGTCGTCGCCACGGGTGGCTACGTGACGATCCCGGTCCTCGTCGCCGCGCGCCTGCTCGGGCTGCCGAGCCTCCTCTGGGAGGGGAACGTCGTCCCCGGCCGGAGCGTCCGGGCCACGGCCCGGCTCGCCTCGGTCCTCGCCGTCGCCGATCCCGCGACCTGCCGTGCCCTCGGCCGACGGAGCGGCTGCTACGTGACCGGGACGCCGATCCGCGACGTTCGGGCCGTGGACCGGGAGGCGGCCCGCCGGCGCTTCGAGATCCCGCCCGGGGCGCGCGCCCTCCTCGTCTTCGGCGGCTCCCAGGCCGCCCGGCGCCTGAACGGCGCCGTCCTCGAGGCGCTGCCCCGCCTCTCCGAGCGGTTCTGGTGCCTCCACGTGGCCGGGGCCGACGGCTACGCCGCCGCCATCGCCGCCCGGGAGGCGTTGCCGCCCGACCGTCGGAGCCGCTACCGGCCGTTCCCCTTCCTCCACGACGAGATGGCCGACGCCCTCGCCGCGGCCGATCTCCTCGTCGGCCGGGCCGGCGCGTCGACCCTGGCCGAGGCGGCCGCCTTCGGCCTGCCCGTCGTCATCGTTCCCTATCCGGGCGCGTCGGGGCACCAGCTCGCCAACGCCGAGCGGGTCGTCGCCGCCGGTGCGGGGCGGCTCGTCCCCGACGAGCGGTTCGATGCCGCCGCCCTCCTCGATGCCGCCGCCCTCCTCGATCGACCGGCCGAGCACGCCGCCATGGCCGCCGCCGCCCGCAGCCTCGCTCGGCCGGGGGCGGCCGAGGCTGTGGCCGAGCTCGTCCTCGCCCTCGCGCAGCGGCGGCCGCTCCCCGAGCCGGCCCGGATCGAGCGGCTCGCCGCCGGGTCGGCCGCCTAGGAGGGGCGGAAGGGATCGATGCCGGACGAGGACCCGCCGATGACCGTGCCGTCGCCGACCGCCGAGCCGCCGCCGGCCGCCTTCGACCCGACCGCCGTCGCCGCCGACATCGCCCGGCGGATCGGGGTGAAGGTCGTCCGGAACCAGCCCCTCGCCCGCCTGACGACGCTCCGGGTGGGTGGGCCGGCCGACCTCTACGTCGTCGCCCGGAACGCCTTCGAGCTGCGCGCCCTCGTTCGCTACGCCCGGAGCCGGAACCTGCCCCACGTCCTCCTCGGCCGGGGCAGCAACGTCGTCGTCGCCGATCGCGGGATCCGGGGGCTCGTCGTCGCCGTCCGGGCCGAGGGGAGCCGCATCGAGGGCGACCGCTACGGCGCCGAGGCCGGCGTCCCGATGGCCCGGGCCGCCACCGAGACGAGCGCCGCCGGACTGGCCGGCCTCGAGTTCGGGCTCGCCATCCCGGGCACCGTCGGCGGCGCCGTCTGGGCGAACGCGGGTGCCCACGGGAGCGACGTGGCGAGCGTCCTCGTCTCGGCGACCGTCCTCGCCGCCGACGGTCGGGAGGTCCAGCTCGGCCCGACCGAGCTCGGCCTCGGTTACCGGACGAGCCGCCTCAAGGTCCCGGTCGGTCCCGACGACGTCACCCCGGCGGGCCTCGGTGCGGCGCCGATCCCGGTCGTCCTCTCGGCGACCTTCCAGCTCCGCGCCGACGACCCGGCCGCCATCCGGGCTCGCCTCGACGAGATCCGGCGCTGGCGCCGGGAGCACCAGCCGCTCGGCCTCCCGTCGGCCGGGAGCGTCTTCCGGAACCCGCCCGGGGACGCGGCGGGGCGGCTCATCGAGGCGGCCGGCTGCAAGGGCTGGCAGGTCGGCGGGGCCCGGGTCTCGGAGCGCCACGCCAACTTCATCGTCACCGAGCGGGGAGCCCGGGCGGCCGACGTCCGCGCCCTCGCCGAGCGGATCCGGGCCGCCGTGGCCGAGCGCTTCGGGATCCGGCTCGAGTACGAGGTCGTCTTCCTCGGCGACTGGGCGGAGGCGCCCGAGCCGCGCGACCCGTCGCTCGCGGGGCCGGCCGGCGGATCGGAGGCGGACAGATGACGGTGGGTCGGTCGATGCCCGATCGCGAGTGGCCGGTCGCCGTCCTCTTCGGGGGCCCGTCCGCCGAGCACGACGTCTCGATCGTCTCCGGCCTCGCCATCGGCCGCGCCCTGGCAGCCGGCGGCCGCTCCGTCGAGCCGATCCTCATCGACCTCGAGCGGCGCTGGTGGTCGCTCCTGGCCGACGTCTTTGGCGTCGAGCCGCCCGACCCGGTACGCTTCGACGACCCGGCTCGGCTCGGGGCCGCCGGGCCCCGCTCGGCCGGCGAGGCGGTCGCCGACCTCGCCCGCCGGTCGCCGCCACCCGTCGTCTTCATCGCCCTCCACGGACCGTACGGCGAAGACGGCACCGTCCAGGGTCTCCTCGAGGCGGCCGGGCTCCCGTATACCGGCTCGGGGGTCGCCGCGTCGGCCATCGGGATGGACAAGCCGCTCTTCAAGCGCCTCGTCCGGGGCGTCGGCCTGCCCGTCGTCGACTGGCTCGAGATCCCGCGGGCGCGCTGGCGGCGCGAGCCGGGGGCGGTCCTCGCCGAGCTCGACGCCTTCGCCGGCCGGACCGGCGATCCGCGCCTCATGGTCAAGCCGGCGGCCCTCGGCAGCTCGGTCGGGATGACCCTCGCCCACCGCCCGGAGGAGCGGCCGGCGGCCCTCGAGCTCGCCTTCCGCCACGACGAGCGGGCCCTGGTCGAGCGCTACGTCCCCGCCGCCCGGGAGCTCGAGGTCGCCGTGCTCGGCAACGACCCGGACGCCCTCGAGGCCTTCGGACCCGGCGAGATCTGGCCGGGCCGGGAGTTCTACGACTACGAGGCGAAGTACCGACCCGGGCTCTCTCGGACGACGCCCCGGGCCGAGCTCGACGAGGCGACGGCCGCCCGCCTCCGCGAGCTGGCGAAGGCGACCTACGTCGCCGTGGGGGCGGCGGGCTTCGCCCGGGTCGACTTCCTCGCCGCCGGCGACGAGGTCTACGTCTCCGAGATCAACACGATCCCGGGCTTCACGCCGGTCAGCCTCTTCCCGGCCATGGCGGCGACCGGCGGCTACGACTTTCGGCGGGTTTGCGAGCGGATCGTCGAGCTCGCCCTCGAGCGGGCCGCCGTCCGGGCCCGGCCGCCCCTCCGACCCACCGACCTGCCGAGAGGCGTCCGATGACCCGTCGCCCCGGCGTCGCCCGCCTCCGCCAGGCCCGCACCGTCCGGCCGGTCCGTCGCCGGAGCGCCCGGCCCTCGCCGGTCCGGGCGGCGGCGGCCCTCGTCGCCCTCGGTGCGGCCGCTGCCCTCTACGGCCTCGTCGGCTCGCCGGTCTTCGGCGTCGAGCGGGTCATCGTCGACGGCGCCCGCCTGACGAGCCGGGCCGAGATCGAGGCCGCCCTCGGCCTCGATCTCAGAACGAGCGTCTTCGGCCTCGCCATCGATCGCCTCGAGGACCGCCTCCGCAAGCTGCCAGCCATCGCCGCGGCCAGGGTTCGGGTCGTCCTCCCCGACACCGTCGCCGTCGAGATCGTCGAGCGGCGGCCGATCCTCGCCTGGCGGGCCGGCGACGACCTCTACCTCGTCGACGGCGATGGCGTCCTCGTCGCTCGGGTCCCGGCGCCGGGTCCTCGCACCTCGGCGTCGCCGGGCGCGGGCGAGCCCGCCGACCCGCCGACGACGCTCCGACACGACGGTGCGGTCCTGCCCGTCATCGACGATCGGCGGGCGAGCGGTCGGCCGTTCGTCCTCGGCGCGTCCCTCGGGGCCGTCGAGCTCGACGCGGCCCGCCGGCTCGGCTCGCTCCGCCCCGTCGACGTCGGATCGGCGGCCCCGGAGCTCCGGATCGCGCTCGACGATGCCGACGGTTGGACGATCCGACCCACCGGGGGTGGGGACGAGGGAGCGAGCTGGGTCGCCGTCTTCGGCATCTACACGCCGACCCTCCGACCGACGACGATGATCCCGGGCCAGGTCCGCCTCCTGCGGAGCCTCCTCCGCGACCGCGAGCCGGCGGTCGAGCGGATCGTCCTCGCCTCGGAGACCGACGGGACGTACGTCCCCCGACCATCGCCCGGGGCGGGGGAGGGGAGGACGAGCCCGTGATCGGCGCTGGTACCGGGGCCCTCGGCCGGCGGCAGCCACCGGGCCCGGAGGTCGAGGCGGCTTGCTCGGGCGGATCGGCGTCGGGTAGCCTTCTAGAAACCCACCGGATCGAGGGCGTCGCTACCGTGTTCCTCCCACTCGCGGGGCTCGTGCTCGGCGTGCTGGCCGGCCTCCTCCTCAACGTGACCGTCGGCTTCGAGCTCAGCCGCTACTCGGCCGTCGCTATCCTCGCCGCCCTCGACTCGGTCCTCGGCGCCGTCCGGGCGGAGCTCGATGGCGTCTACGACAATCGGATCTTCGTCAGCGGCTTCGTCGTGAACGCCCTCGTGGCCGTCGCCCTGACGTTCATCGGCGACCGGCTGAGCCTCGACCTCTACCTGGTCGCGCTCATCAGCTTCGGGTTCCGGATCTTCAACAACGTCGCCCTCATTCGGCGACACTTCTTGTAGCCGGCGCCGAGGGCCGGCCCTAGCGGAGACGAGGAGAACGTTGGAACGAGAAGCGGTCCTGGTCGCTATCGACGTCGGGACCTCGAAGGTCTGCGCGCTCATCGGCGAGGTGAGCCGAGACGGGCGGCTGACGATCATGGGTCACGGAACGGTCCCGGCGTCGGGCCTCCGGAAGGGCGTCGTCGTCAACATCGATCAGACGGTCCGCTCCATCGCCGACGCCGTCGAGCGAGCGGAGCGCCTCTCGGGCTGGAAGATCGATCGCGCCTTCGTCTCGGTCGGCGGCGGCCACATCGAGAGCCTCAACTCGACCGGCCAGGTCGCCGTCACCGCCCACCACCGGGAGGTGACCCGGGAGGACGTGAACCGGGCCATCGAGGTCGCCCGGGCCGTCTCGATCCCCTCGAACCGGGAGGTCCTCCACGTCGAGCGGCGCGGCTTCATCGTCGACGGCCAGGAGGGGGTGAAGGACCCGCTCGGGATGAGCGCCCTCCGCCTCGAGGTCGAGACCCACATCGTCACCGCCTCGGCGACGGCCGTCCAGAACCTGTCTAAGTGCGTCGCCGCGGCCGGGGTGAAGATCGACGAGCTCGTCGTGAGCGGCCTCGCCGCCGCCGAGGCGGTCCTGACCGAGACCGAAAAGGACCTCGGGGTCGCCGTCGCCGACATCGGGGCCGGGACCATCGACCTTGCCCTCTTCCGGGACGGGGCGCCGTTCCACACCGCCGTCCTCCCGGTCGGCGGGATCAATGTCACGAACGACATCGCCGCCGTCCTCAAGACGAGCCTCCAGGCGGCCGAGGAGCTCAAGATCCGCCACGGGACGTGCGATCTGGAGCGGATCGGCGACGACGAGGCGATCGGGGTCGCCGTCCTCGGCGACGAGGCCGGCCGGACGGTCAGCCGCCGCGAGCTCGCCGAGGTCATCGAGGCCCGGATGCGGGAGACCTTCGAGCTCCTGCGAGACGAGCTCGCCTCGGCCGGACCCGGGCTCCTCCCGGCCGGCGTCGTCCTCACCGGTGGGGCCGCCCAGCTCGCCGGGGCCGGGCAGCTCGGTCGCGAGGTCCTCGGCCTCCCGGTCCGGATCGCCGCCCCGGCCGGGATCGGCGGCCTCGTCGACACGCTCCTGACCCCGGCCTACGCAACGAGCATCGGGCTCTTGCTCTGGGGTGCCGCCGGACTGGGGAGCGGCGAGTCGCTCCGCTTCGAGTCGACGCCGGCCATGGGCCTCTTGGCGCGGCTCCGCGAGGCGCTCCGGAGCGTCTTCCCGTGACCTGCCCTGCCCGCCGCGTGCGATGGCGTCCATCGAGCTGACCGTCGAGACCGGCCGCCGGCGGGGCCTCTTCGACCTCACCGAGCGGTGCGCCCGCTTCCTCGCCGAGGTCGCCGCCGGCCGCGACGGCCTCCTCAACCTCTGGCTTCCCCACGCCACGGCCGGCCTCGTCGTCGTCGAGCTCGGGGCCGGCTCGGAGGAGGACATCCTGGTCGCCCTCGACCGACTCCTGCCCCGCGACGATCGCTGGCGCCACCGGCACGGCTCGCCGGGTCATGGGGCCGATCACGTCGTTCCGCTCCTCGCCCCGCCCTCGCTCTCGGTGCCCGTCGTCGGCGGCCGGCTCGCCCTCGGGACCTGGCAGTCCATCTGCCTCTTGGACCCGAACCCGGACAACCCGAGCCGCCGGGTCCGGCTCACCTTCCTTGCCGCCTGATCGGCCGTCGCGTCTCGGCGATGACGGGAGCGACCCGAACCGGCCGTCCACTGGCTATACTCCCCAGCAGCCCCGGACGGGCCGCCGCCCGGAGGATGGAGCAGCCCCGGGAGGCGCTCGCGACGAACCGAACCAGACCGCTCACCGCCAGCCCGGAGGAGAGGCGATGCCGCTGCGATCCGATTCCGAGAACTTCGCGCTGATCCGCGTCATCGGCGTCGGTGGCGGCGGGAGCAACGCCGTCAACCGGATGATCCGGGCCGAGATGATGGGCGTCGAGTTCATCGCCTGCAACACCGACGCCCAGGCCCTCCTCCAGTCCGACGCGCCCCACAAGATCCGGATCGGCGACAAGATCACCCGGGGCTTGGGCGCCGGCGGCGACGCCTCCATCGGCCAGCGGGCGGCCGAAGAGGATTCGGAGAAGATCGCCGAGGCCCTCCGCGATTCGGACATGGTCTTCATCACCGCCGGGCTCGGCGGTGGGACCGGCTCCGGGGCGGCCCCCGTCGTCGCCGAGATCGCCAAGGAGCTCGGTGCCCTCACCATCGGCGTCGTAACCAAGCCCTTCAGCTTCGAAGGGAGCCGCCGCAAGCTCGTCGCCGAGCGGGCGGCCGAGGAGCTGAAGGCGAAGGTCGACACCCTCATCACGATCCCGAACGACCGCCTCCGCGACGTCGTCCAGAAGAACACGAGCGTCCTCGACGCCTTCAAGATCGTCGACGACGTCCTCCGCCAGGGCGTCCAGGGGATCAGCGACATCATCACCGTCCCCGGGCTCATCAATCTCGACTTCGCCGACGTCCGGGCGATCATGAAGGACGCCGGCTCGGCCCTCATGGGCATCGGCCGGGCGAGCGGCGAGAACCGGGCCGTCGAGGCGGCCCGCCAGGCCATCGCCAGCCCCTTGCTCGAGGTGAACATCACCGGCGCCCAGGGGATCCTCTTCAACATCACCGGCTCCTCGAATCTCACCCTCTGGGAGGTGACCGAGGCGGCCGAGGAGATCCGCGCCGCCGCCGACCCGGAAGCGAACATCATCTTCGGGGCGAGCTTCAACGAGCGCCTCGGCGACGAGGTCCAGATCACCGTCATCGCCACCGGCTTCGACGGTCGGCCGCGGCAGGCCGGCTACCGGAGCGAGAGCGCGTTCACCACCGAACCGGCGGCCCGGGCGGCCCGCGAGCGCGACTTCCTGACCGAGCTGGAGCGTCAGCGGCAGGCGGCCGAGGTCGAGCGGCCGGCGACCGACGACCGCTCGGCGGCTTCCATCCGGGTCGATCGGGCGGCCGAGCCGGCGCCGAGCGTCCGGCGCGCCTACGACGCCGACGATCTCGAGATCCCGAGCTTCCTCCGGCGGCGCTAGCCCTTGCGGCCCACGTTCCGGCCGGACAGGTCAGGTGTCATGTCGGTCATCGTCTCACGCTCCCATCTGGCTGAGGTAGTCGGGCTGGCGGCTGAAGAAGATGCTGCCCGGCGTTCGGCCCTTCGTCCGATAGCCG
>DAOTYQ010000103.1:0-6023 GCA_034434735.1 Chloroflexota bacterium | reverse complement strand
CGGCTGCCGAGGCGCCGGCGGGGCCGGGCGGCGGGCGATCGACGGACGGCGGTGGCTCGGTCGACGCGTCGTCTCGCCGGCGAGCCGCCGTCGTCGCCGGGATGGAGGCGATCCGCGCCTACGAGCTCGGCCTCTCTCGGCGCCTCCTCGACGGCCTGCGGGCCATCCCCGGCGTCCGGCTCTACGGGATCGCTGATCCGGCCCGGATCGGCGAGCGGGCCCCGACGGCGGCGCTCACCATCGCGGGGGTCCACCCCCGGGCGGCGGCCGAGGCCCTCGGTCGCGAGGGGATCGCGTCCTGGGACGGCGACTTCTACGCGCGGGCCCTCATCGAGCGCCTCGGCCTGGCGGAGGCGGGCGGCGTCCTGCGGGCGGGGCTCGTCCACTACAACACCGCCGCCGAGGTCGATCGTTTCCTCGACGCCGTCGAGCGGCTCGCCCGGGCTGCCTGACAAGGGGCTCGCCCGGGCTGCCTGGGCGGTCTGCGTCCCGGTCGCAGGCGCCGCGCGCAGCGGGCGATCGTCCCGACGGCGGACGGCATATCATCCCGCCATTCAGACGGCGCCTCGAGCGGGCCGGCGCCGTCGGTGGTGGAGGAGAGGCATGCGTGCGAGTGCGCCGAGCTCGTGGGGGGTAGCCGAGGGTCGACGCCGCGCGGTGGGGCGGCGGGCTGCGGCCGTCGTCTGGATCGCGCTCCTGGTCGCCGCCTGCGGCGGCAGCGCGGCCGGAGGTGGCGGCGGCGGAGGTGGCGGCGGTCCGAACTGGGACGCCATCATCGCCGAGACCCAGGCGGCCTTCGGAACCTCGATGGTGAGCGGCACGGTTGAGGCCGACACGCTGAAGATCACCCTCGTCAAGGGCTTCGGGCCTGGCGGGGCGAAGCTCTTCATGTGCGCCAACGTGAAGCAGATCCTCGCCAAGTACGGGGCCACGGGGGTGAACGTCGTCATGGTCGACACCGACGGCACCCAGCTGTCGACCATGGCCGATTGCCAGAACTGACGGCTGGTGGCGCGCCCGGACGTCGTCGTCATCGGCGGGGGCATCGTCGGGACCGCCGCGGCCGCCTTCCTCGCCGAGGGCGGGGCATCGGTCCTCCTCCTCGAGCGCGACGGTCTCGCGGCCGGGGCCTCTGGCCGGAACTCGGGCGTCGTCCAGGAACCCTTCGACCGGGTCCTGGCGCCCCTCCATCGGGCCACGGTCCGCGAGTATCGAAGCCTGGCCGAGGCCGACGTCGGCTTCAGCTGGCCGTCCGCGCCGGCCGGACTGCTCCTGGTCGCTCGTGAGCCGGCGAGCGTCGAGGCCGAAGCGGCGGCGATCCGTCGAAGCGGGGCCCGGTCTTCCGTCGAGGTCCTCGATCCGGAGGCGACGCGTCGGCTCGAACCGAGCCTGGCCCCGGGCGTTTGGGCCTGTCGCGTCCCGACCGGCTACCCCGTCCCGCCGGCGGCCGCGACCGCGGCCTTCGCCCGTCTGGCCGAGCGACGAGGCGTCCGCGTCGCCGTCGGGACGGCCGCCCGGCCCTGGTTCGATCCGCGGGGCGAACGGCTCCTCGGGGTCGCCCTCGCCGACGTCGGTCGGATCGCCTGCGGTGCCGTTCTCGTCGCCGCCGGGCCGCTCTCGTCGACCCTCGTCGATCCGACGGGCCGATGGCGCCCGATCCGCTCCCTCTGGGGGGTCGTCCTCGAGGTCGCGCTTCGGCGACCGCCGAGCCACGTCCTCGAGGAGGCCGGGATCCCGGCCGTCGCCGCGCCCGCCGACCCCGCCGCCGGCCAGCGGCCCCGCCGCCGGGCCGGCCGGACGCCATCGGCTGAGGCGGCCGATAACGCGCCGGGCCCGTCCGCGGCGCCGGATCGCGCCTCGACGGGGACGGCGAACCGGGAGATCGCCTTCAGCCTCGTGACGGCGGCCGGAGTGTCGAGCCTCGGCTCGACCTTCCTGCCGCTGCAGCCCGACCCGATCGCCTGGTCGGCCGACCTCCGGCGGCGAGGCGCTCGGTTCCTCCCCGCCCTCCGCTTCGTCGAGATCGTCGGGACGCGGGTCTGCGCCCGACCCGTGTCGCGTGACGGCCGGCCGCTCCTCGGGCCCGTTCCGGGGCTCGCCGGGCTTTTCGTCGCTGCCGGGCACGGGCCCTGGGGGATCTCGACCGGCCCGGGCTCGGCCCGCCTCGTCGCCGAGGCCATCCTCGGCCGCTCCCCGACGATCCCGGCCGCCCTCGCCGCCGACCGGTTCGGGGTGCCGGGGGTCGTCGCCGAGGCAGGCTCGCCCTAGTCGGGACGGGCTGACCCCGGTGGTGCGGGGCGCCGGCGCGGCGCGCCCGAGCGGATTGCGCCCGCCCGTCGGCCGTCGGCCGGCTCGCGCCCGGCCCTGCTCAGCGGCGACCGGGAGCGGGGAGCGGAGCGCCGCCGCCCTCGCCGAGGACCGGTAGCTCCCCCGTCGCCACCTCCACGAGGCGGCAGACGGCGCTCGCCAGGCGCATCTGATCGGCCGTCCGGGCTCGGACCCGGAGGAGCTCCGGGCTGCCGACGACGACGGCCAGGGCCCGCGCTCGCGAGACGGCCACGTTGAGCCGGTGGCGGTCGAAGAGGAAGTCGACTCCCCGCGGCGCCTCCTCGGCCGACGAGGCGGCGAGGCTGTAGATGGCGACGGCCGCCTCGCGGCCCTGGAACTTGTCGACGGTCCCGACCCGCTCGCGGGCGTGCCCCGGATCCGGCCAGCCCAGGAGGCGAAGCCGGCCCTCCAGGGCCGCCGCCACGGCCGCGACGTGGGCGTTGTACGGGGCGACGACGAGGACGTCGTCGAGACCGATGGGTCGGCGCGCTCCGGTCTCGTCGATCCAGGTCCGGCCGAGGAGCTCCTCGACGATGTCGGCGACGACGGCCGCCTCCTCGCGCGAGCGCTGGCCGTTTCCGGTGTGGTCCACCGGCCAGAAGCGGACGCCGGTCCCGCCGAGGGGTGGGGGCCCCTCGATCCGCTGGCGGTAGGTCTGTGGATGGGCCCGCAGGCGACCTTCGTAGAAGAGCTCCGAGACGACGCTCGTGATGTCGGGGTGCATCCGGCGGGTCTCGTCGATGAAGAGGCCGAGGGTCTCCGGCAGCGTCGCGTGGTCGGCCAAGAGGTGGCCGAGGGCCGAGGCCTCGGCGCCCTCGGGGTGGAGCCCCTGGCTGACCTGGGGGAGCTGGTTCGGGTCGCCGAGGAGGACGAGGGACGCCGCGGCGCCGCTGGCGGCGAGGACCGAGGCGAGGGCGAGCTGTCCGGCCTCGTCGACGATAAGGAGCCCGAGCGCCTCCTCGATGTCGCGGCGAGCAAAGAGCCAGGGCGTCCCCGCCACGATGTCGACCCCCACCCGGAGGGCGGCGTCGACCTCGGCGTTGGAGATGACGATCTCGACACCAGGGACCCGAGCCGCACCCGCCGCGGTGTCCGGCTTCTGGACGATCCGCACCTGCTGCCCCGTCTCGGCGGCGGCCCGAACGATCGCCTCCACCGCGTTGCCGATGGCCCGGTGGGATTGGGCGGTGATCCCGACCGGCCCCCGGCCGGCGGCGACGGCGGCGAGGGCGAGCCGGGCCCCGATGTAGGTCTTGCCCGTGCCCGGCGGTCCCTGGACGGCGAGGACGCCCCCATGGAGCTCGACGACGAGGCGGCGGGCCGCCTCGAGGACGGACTCGCCGGGCGCCCGGAGGGGGCCGCGGACGAGTCCGCTCCGGAGGCGGGGTGGCAGCCGCAAGAGGAGATCTCGGGCCGCGCGATGGCGTCCCTCGGCCTCGAGGCCGCGGGCAATGACGTCGTCGGCGAGGCGGGCGACGGCCTCGGCGAGGGGGACGGTGGAGCGGGGCGTGTCGATGATGATCGCCGGCGGGTCGGGGAGGTCCGCTCGCCGACGGAGGTCGATGGTTCCCGCGACGTCGTCGACGTCCTCGACGGTGCCGACCCGCCACGGCGCCGCCTCGCCCGAACGCGGCGCCCAGACCGTGTCGCCCGGCGCGAAGCGGTGATCCTGGGGTGGGAAGCGGTAGCGGACGACGACCGACCGACCGTTCGTGGCCACCACGTCGACCGGCTCGAGACGACCGATGGCATCGGGGGCGTCGACGAGGGCGTCGGCCTCCATCCCCTCGGCCAGCTCGAACCAGCGCCACCAGGCGGGCTTGTCCTCCCGCCGGAAGTAACCGACGAGTCCGGCGAGGAGGTGCCGGGCCGCCTCCTCGGGCGAGCGGGCGGCGGGATCGGCAGGGACGCCGGCCCGGAGCGCCTCCTCGCGCGCGGCCGCCGCCGCGTCGCGGGTGGCGACCTTCTCCGAGGCTTCGCCGGAGCGGATCGCGGGGCGCGGCAGCGCCCACCCGGCGGCGACGGCCTCGCGCCGGCGCGCCTCGAGCCAATCGCGGAGACGCCAGGTCGAGACGCAGTCGTCGCGGTTGTAGGCGGCGAGGTCGGCGAGGTGGCCCGGCGCGCGATCCCGGAGCCAGGCTTCGTAGGTGAGGACCGAGAAGCCCGCTTCGGTGACCGGCCCTTCGCGGGCCGGGAGGTAGAGGCGCTCGATCGCCTTGAGGGAGTACGACTCGGTGGCGATCCGGAGCCCGGTTCGGACGACCGTGTAGAGGTCGACGAGCACGCCGGCCCGCAGGATCCGGTCGAGCTCGGCCTCGCGGGTCTGGTGGCGCTGGACGAGCCGCTTCAGGGCGCCCGACTCGTACCCACCGTAGTGGTAGACGTGCATCGTCGGGTCGCGATCGAGCCGCTCGACGACGAGGTCGAGGAACTGCTCGAGGGCGCGCCGCTCGGCGGCTCGATCGTGGGCCCAGATCGGGGTGTAGATCGGTTCGCCGTCGGGCGCCTCGAGGACGCCGAGGAGGTACTCGAGGCCGCCGTCGGCGACCCACGGGTCGGCTTCGATGTCGAAGAAGAGATCCAACGGCGACGGCTCGGGCAGGAGGGCGAGGCCCCGGACCGGTTCGTCCGTCGGCGGCGGCACGAGCTCGTAGAGGAGCTCGCCCCGCTCCCGGCCGAGGAGCTGGAGGCGTGCCTGGGCCCGGAGCTGCTCGAGGGTCGTCGGCCGGACGTCGGAGATCTCCGTCCCGGGCGGCAGTCGACCGAGCTCGGCCAGGGTCTCGATCCCGGCGGCCGCCAACCGATCGGCGATCCGCCGCCGGATGCCGGCCACGAGGGAGAGGTGGTCGTCGGCCCGGCGCCGCTCGATGCAGCGGGGGAACCAGGCGCAGACCCGACAGTGCTCGACCGGGTGCGGGTAGGTGGGGGCGGTGGCGGGATCGCGGGCCGGCCCCGTCGGTTCGCCGAAGACGACCCGCTCGAAGCCGAGTTTGACGGTCCGGAAGTAGGCCTCGACCTCGGCGAGCCGGATCCGGTGGGCGCGGCCGTCGCCGGTGACGATGTGGACCCAGTCCGGGGCGACCCCCTGGAGGCTCGCCAGCCGCGCCGCGTAGAGGCAGACCTGGATGAGGGCGCCGCCCTTGACCGAGCGAGCCAGCTTCGTGTCGACGACCTCGTAGCTCCACGGGCCGAGGGCCGGGCTGGGTCGATCTACCCGGACGAGGAAGTCGGCGTAGCCGAGCCAACGACCGTCGAAGAGGGTCGCCTGGTAGATCGCCCCGATGCCGGCCCGCATCGCCGCCACGACCTCCGCTTCGGCGGCACGGAGGGCAGCCGCCGAACGGCCTTCGGGCCGCGGGAGCTCGACGACCGTCCGGCCCTCAGCCCGCAACCGCTCGAGGAAGCGTCGTTCGTGCTCGTCTCCGTACTGGCGGAGGATCTCGAGCTCGGGGTCGTCGCGATCCCAGGGCCGCTCCCAGAGACCGGCGAGGGCGCCGAGCTCGAGGCTGGCGAGGTGGTCGCAGGCGAGCCAACCGGCGAGGTCGGTGGCCGAGACGACGATCTGGCCGTCGATCCGTTGCATGGGCCAAGGCTACCCGGCCGACGTGCCAGCTTGGCTGTCACGACGGGATCGGCTCGGGCCATCCCGTGCCGGACCTCGCGAACGGGCCGCTGACCCGGACCCCGGACCGTCG
>DAOTYQ010000102.1:0-38153 GCA_034434735.1 Chloroflexota bacterium | reverse complement strand
TCCGCAGACGTGCCAAACTATCGGCTGGGGCCACAGGCAAACCTCCGCTGTCGACTTGACGATCAACAGCGTCAGGGTAGCTGGTGGCCCCTTCTCCATGTCCGCACTGTCCGGTCTCAACGTGGGCAGTACGGGCTAGGGCTCGTCCCCCGTCGCGTTCCGCCCGGCACCAACCTCTCGGTCGCCGCCGCCCCGGCTTCGCCCGGGCCTCAGAGCCGGACCGCCGGCGGACGACTCCGATCGAACATGTGGACCGTGTCGATGAAGCGGACCTCCTTCGTCTGGTAGGCCATGACGACGGAGTGCGTCCGGGCCCCTCCGCCGAAGAAGCGGACGCCCTTGAGGAGGTCGCCGTCGGTCACCCCGGTGGCGGCGAAGACGAGGTTCTGGCCCGAGGCGAGGTCCTCGGTTCGGTAGACCCGCGACTCGTCGCCGTGGCCCATCGCCGCCGCCCGCTGGCGTTCCGCCTCGTTCCGGAAGCGAAAGCGCGCCTGCACCTCGCCGCCGAGGCACCGCAGCGCCGCTGCCGAGAGGACCCCCTCGGGGGCGCCGCCGATGCCCATGACGGCGTGGACGCCGGTCCCCTGGACGGCGACGCTGATCGCCGCCGACAGGTCGCCGTCGGGGATGAGCTTGATCCGGGCGCCCGCCCGCCGGACCTCCTCGATGAGCTCGGCGTGGCGGGGCCGGTCGAGGATGACGACGGTGATGTCGGCGACGGTCCGACCGAGGGCTTCGGCGATGCGGTGGAGGTTCTCCGTCGGGCTCTTCCGGATGTCGACGTGCCCCGCCGCCACTGGCCCGACCATGAGCTTCTCCATGTACGTGTCCGGGGCGCCGAGGAGCCCGCCCCGCTCGGAGGCGGCGAGGACGGTGATGGCGTTCGCCTGGCCGGTGGCGACGAGGTTCGTCCCCTCGAGGGGGTCCACGGCGATGTCGATGGCGGGCGGCTCGCTGGCCGAGTCGTCACCGCGGCCGACGCGCTCGCCGATGTAGAGCATCGGCGCCTCGTCCCGCTCGCCTTCGCCGATGACGACGACGCCGTCGATCTCGACCTCGTCCATCGCCGTCCGCATCGCCTCGGTCGCGGCGCGGTCGGCGCCATGGCGGTCGCCGCGGCCCATCAGGCGGGCGGAGGCGAGGGCGGCGGCCTCGGTGACCCGGACCATCTCGAGGGCGAGGAGCTTCTCCATCAACTACCTCCTAGTCGTTGCGGTCGGGCGGCGGTCCCTCCTCGGTCGGGCCGCCGGCAGCCATCGTCGTCCCCGATCAGTGGCGGAAGTGGCGCCGACCGGTGAAGACCATCGCCAGGTGGTGGCGGTCGGCGACCTCGATCGCCATCTCGTCGCGGATCGAGCCGCCGGGCTGGATGATCGCCGTCACCCCCGCTTGGGCGGCGTGGGCGATACCGTCGGGGAAGGGGAAGTAGGCGTCGCTGGCCATGACCGCCAGGCGGGCTCGGTCGCCTGCCTTCCGGAGGGCGATCTCGACGGCCGTCGTCCGGCTCGGTTGGGCGCCGCCGATGCCGACCGTCGCTCCGTGCTTGGCCAGGACGATGGCGTTCGAGCGGACGTGGCGGACGGCTCGCCAGGCGAAAAGGAGGTCGTTGAGTTCGTCGAGGGTGGGATGGCGGCGGGTGACGACCTGGAGCTGGCCGCGATCGAGGGCGAGGCTGTCCATCGTCTCGACGAGGAGACCACCCCCGACCCGCTTGAAGTCGAGGGAGGCGATCCCGTAGTCGCGCAGGCCATCGGTTGGGTTCGGCGGGACGGCGAGGAGCTCCAGGCCGGGTCGGTCGCGCAGGATCTCGAGGGCCCGCTCGCTGTAGCCTGGGGCGACGATCGCCTCGAAGGTGTTGGCGGCGATCTCCTCGGCGGTCCGCTCGTCGATCTCACGGTTGCAGCCGATGGTGCCCCCGAAGGCGGTCACCGGCTCCGTCTCCAGCGCCCGCCGATAGGCATCGACGAGGGCCTCGGCCGAGGCGAGGCCGACCGGGTCGGTCCGCTTCACGATGGCGACGGTCGGCCCGGTGAAGTCGCTGACGATCCGCCAGGCGGCGTCGAGATCGAGGAGGTTGTTGAAGGAGGGGCGTCCGCCGGCGAGCTGGACGGCATCGGCGAGGGTTCCGCTCCGGTGGGTCGTCTCCCGGTAGAAGGCGGCCTGCTGATGCGGGTTCTCGCCGTACCGAAGGTCGGCGACCTTCTCGAGGACGAGGGCGAGGTGGGGCGGGAACCGGTTGCCCGAGAGCTGGTTGAGATAGGCCGCCACCTCGGCATGGTAGGCGGCGACCATCCCGAAGGCCTCGGCAGCGAGGGCCGTCCTCGTCTCGGCGGTGACGGCGCCGAAGGCGCGCAGCTCGGCGACGATCTTCGGGTAGTGGGCGGGGCTCGGGGCGACGGCAACCCCCGCGGCGTTCCGGGCAGCGGCCCCGAGGAGGGCGACGCCGCCGACGTCGATGAGCTCGATCGCTTCGTCGAGGGCGCGGGCCTGGCGACCGATGGCCGGCGCGAAGGGGGTGACGTTGACGGCGACGATGTCGATCGGGGCGATCCCCGCCGCCGCCAGCTCGGCGAGCTGCTCCGGCCGGTCCCGACGAACCAGGATCCCGGCGTAGATGGCGGGATGGAAGGTCTTGACCTGGCCGCCGACGAGGGGCGGGACGGCCGTCAGCTCGCTGACCGAGGCGACGACGACCCCGGCCGCGGCGAGGTGCTCCCGGGTCCCGTCGGTGGCGTAGACCGCGACGCCGAGGTCGAGGAGCTCGCGGGCGAAGTCGACGATGCCGTCGCGGTTGGCGACCGACAGCAGGGCTCGCACTGGGGGCGGGTTCCTCCTCCCGTTGGCGCACCGATGCGGGGGACCGGCGCGACGTGGCTCTCGGGCGGGAGACGCCGGCGACGACGGGCGAGATGCGTCGCGGCCAGCGTTCTGAACCCCGAGTATAGCGGCCGACGATGTATCCTCGCAGGGCCAGCCACGTCCCCCTGCGGTTCCGCTCGTGAGGTCGATCGGTGACGCGTCCACCCTGGGAATACCTCTTTCTGGCCTTCAACAGCCGCAACTTCCCGGACCTCTTCCACCCGACCTGGATCGGGGCCCTCGGCTTCCTGGCGGCGCTCGTCCTCCTCTACCTCGTCCAGACGCGCCGGTTCCGCGGCCACCCGGCCTACCTGGAGCTCTACGAGTGGCTCCTCTGGACGGGCCTCGTCACCTTCAACCTCCTCTGGATCTACGCCCTCTTCGTCTTCGACTTCGTCTTCGTCCTCGCCACCGAGGTCATCGGCCTCGGCCTGCTCGTCTGGATCCGCTTCGTTCGGTTCCCGCCGATCCTGGCCAGCTACGAGGCCCAGCGGCAGCGGGAGCGCTACATCGCTGGCCGCCGATCGCGGGCCGAGGCGACGATCCGGGTTCGAGGATCCCGTCGCCGGCGCCGGGGTTGAGGGCCCGCCGATCGACGGACGGGCGGAGCCGGCCGAAGGATCGCGGCGGGTGCAGAATCGGCGGGTCATGGAGATCCGACGCTTCGGGGTCGGCCATCGTCGACCGCAGGGACCGCCCGGATCGGTTGGCCTGACCGGCGGGCCGATCCACGCCGACGAGCACGGCCTCATCGCCGAGCTCGTCCTCGGTCGCTACGGTCGCCTCGAGCCCCACTCGGCCGCGACGACGGCCTGGCTCCTCGTCATCGAGGGCGGCGGCTGGGTCCAGGTGGGTCAGGAGCGGGCCCGGATCGCGGCGGGCGAGGCGGTCTGTTGGCCGGCGGGGGTCGTCCACGGCCTCTGGACGGAGGGTTCCGAGCTGCGGGCCTTCGTCGTCGAGTTCGGGGCCGGGGTCGGCGCCGCCGGGGTGATCGAGCCGGGGACCGGCCCGGGGTCGGCCGAGGGGATCTCCCGGATCAGCGGCGGGGCCGTCGTCGGTGAGCCGATCGCTCCTCGTCGCCGGGGTCCGGATGCCCCCGACGGGGAGCCGTGGTAGTCGGGGGGCCCGATCTTCCGCCCACGAGCGCCCCGAGCTGGCCGAGGATCCGGGCCGTGGCGCCCCAGACGAGGCGCTCTCCAACCCGGTACGCGCCGTAGCGGATCCGGCGCTCCCCGATGGTGCGCTCGATGACCTCGATAGGGGCGCCGGAGATGAAGACCTCGAGCGGTGCCTCGATGACGGCCGCCACCTCGGCGCGGGCGGGTCGGTAGCGGGGTCGCCGAGCGGCCACGGCCAGGACCGGCGTGATCCGATAGCCGGAGACGGCGACGACGACCGCCTCGAGTTGCCCGAGGACACGGAGGGCCACGGGGCCCGCCTCGAGGCCGATCTCCTCCTTCGCCTCCCGAAGGGCGGCCGCGACGGCGTCGACGTCGTCGGGCTCGACGGCACCGCCGGGGAAGGAGACCTCGCCGCCGTGGGGGCCGCCGTGGTCGGTCCGCTCGGTCAAGACGACCCGCGCCCCGCCTGCCCGGTCAGGGACGAGGAGGACGAGGACGGCCGCCGGCCGCGGTTCGCCGGCGATGGGTACCGGCCGCGGGGCGCCGTCGACGAGGACCGGGCTCAGGATCCCGGGCGGGTCCGGCAGGGTCGCCGGCAGCGGTTCGAGGCGGGCGACGGCGTCGGCGAGTCGGAGCATCGATCCTGCATCCTCGCCCGTCCGCCCCTCCACCGGCGGTCCGAGCTCAGTTCACGAGCCCGCTGCCGTCGTCCCGGCCGGCGCCGGCGGCCGTCGCCTCGCGGGCCCGGGCGTCGCGGCGGGCGCCGGCCTCGGTGACGACCGTGGCCGCCTCGGTCCGGAAGACGAGGGTCCCGCCGACGACGTCGGCGTCGACGACGATCCGGTCGCCGGGCTTGAACTCGCCGGCGACGAGGGCTCGGGCGAGAGGGTTCTCGACGAGGCGCTGGATCGTCCGCCGGAGCGGCCGCGCGCCGTAGGCCGGGTCGGTCCCCTCGCGGACGATGAGCGCCTTCGCCGCCGCCGTCAGCTCGATCTCGAGATCCTGCTCGGCCAGGCGACGGGCCAGATCGGCGAGCTGGAGGTCGACGATCTTCGCCAGGTCGGCCTCGGTGAGGGCGTGGAAGACGATGACCTCGTCGATCCGGTTCAGGAACTCGGGCCGGAAGGTGAGGCGGAGCGACTCGGTGATCTGGCGCTTCATCTCCTCGTAGGCCCGGGCATCGTCGTCGCCGCGGGCGGCGAAGCCGGTGATGAACTGCGAGCCGACGTTGCTGGTCATGATGACGACGGTGTTCCGGAAGTCGACGGTCCGGCCCTGGCCGTCGGTCAGGCGCCCGTCGTCGAGGACCTGGAGGAGGATGTTGAAGACGTCGGAGTGGGCCTTCTCGATCTCGTCGAGCAGGATGACCTGGTAGGGCCGGCGCCGGACGGCTTCGGTCAGCTGCCCGCCCTCCTCGTAGCCGACGTACCCGGGCGGAGCCCCGATGAGCCGCGAGACGGAGAACTTCTCCATGTACTCGCTCATGTCGATCCGGGTCATCGCCGCCTCGTCGTCGAAGAGGAACTCGGCGAGGGCACGGGCGAGCTCGGTCTTGCCGACGCCCGTCGGTCCGAGGAAGAGGAAGGAGCCGATCGGTCGGCGCGGGTCCTTGAGCCCGGCCCGGGCCCGGCGGACGGCGTCCGAGACGGCCTGGATCGCCTCGTCCTGGCCGACGACCCGCCGGTGGAGGCGTTCCTCCATGTGGACGAGCTTCTCGTGCTCGCCCTCCATGAGCTTGCTGACCGGGATCCCGGTCCAGGCGGCGACGATCTCGGCGATGTCCTCGGCGTCGACCTCTTCCTTGAGGAGCCGGCCGCTGCCGAGGGCCGCCAGGGCCGCCTCCTGCTCCCGAAGCTGCCGCTCGAGTTCGGGCAGGCGGCCGTACTTGAGCTGGGCGGCCGTCCCGTAGTCGGCCTCCCGCTCGGCCTGCTCGATCCGGGTGTGGAGGGCCTCGAGCTCGGACTTCGTCTTGCGGATGGCGGCGATGGCGTCCTTCTCGGCCTGCCAGCGCTGCTTCATCGCCGTCGCCTGCTCGGCGATCTCGGCCAGCTCGCGTTCGAGGGCCTCGAGGCGGGCCCGCGATGCCTCGTCCTTCTCCTTGCGGAGGGCCTCTCGCTCGATCTCGAGCTGAACGCGGCGGCGCTCGAGCTCGTCGAGCTCGATCGGCATCGAATCGATCTCCATTCGAAGCCGGGCGGCGGCCTCGTCGACGAGGTCGATGGCCTTGTCGGGCAGGAAGCGCTCGGTGATGTAGCGGTGGGAGAGGGTCGCCGCCGCGACGAGGGCCGAGTCGGTGATCCGGACGCCGTGGTGGACCTCGTAGCGCTCGCGGAGGCCGCGGAGGATGCTGATCGTCTCTTCCACGGTCGGCTCGTCGACGTAGACGGGCTGGAAGCGGCGCTCCAGGGCGGCGTCCTTCTCGATGTGCTTCCGGTACTCGTCGAGGGTCGTCGCCCCGATGGTATGGAGTTCGCCCCGGGCGAGCATCGGCTTGAGGAGGTTGGAGGCATCCATCGCGCCCTCGGCCGCCCCGGCCCCGACGACGGTGTGGAGCTCGTCGATGAAGAGGATGATCTGGCCCTCGCTGTCCTTGATCTCCTTGAGGACGGCTTTCAGGCGCTCCTCGAACTCGCCGCGGTACTTGGCGCCGGCGACGATGGCCCCGAGGTCGAGGGCGACGACCCGCTTGTCTTTCAGCGTCTCCGGCACGTCGCCACGGACGATCCGCTGGGCGAGCCCCTCGACGATGGCCGTCTTGCCGACGCCCGGCTCGCCGATGAGGACGGGGTTGTTCTTCGTCCGCCGGGAGAGGACCTGGATGACCCGCCGGATCTCCTCGTCGCGGCCGATGACCGGGTCGAGCTTGCCGGCCCGGGCCTCGGCGGTGAGGTCCCGGCCGTACTTCTCGAGGGCCTGGTACGTCGCCTCGGGGTTCGGCGAGGTGACCCGCTGCCCGCCCCGGACGCGGGCGAGGGCGGCCAGGATCTGCTCGCGGTCGGCCCGGTGGCGCTCGAGGAGCTGTTGCGCCTCGCCGCCCGACTCGGCGACGGCGAGGAGGAGGTGCTCGGTCGAGACGTACTCGTCGTTGAGGCGGCGGGCCTCCTCGGCGGCGCGCTCGAGGACCCGCTTCGCCCGCGGGTCGAGGGCGAGCGCGCCGCCGGCGATCTTGGCCCGGCGGGCGAGGATCGCCGCCAGCTCGCCGCGGAAGGCGGGCAGGTCGACGCCGATCCGGCGGAGGGTCTCGGCCGGGACCCCGTCGTCGGGTTCGACGAGGGCGGCGAGGATGTGCTCGGCGTCGAGGACGGGGCTCTGGAGGCGCTCGGCGAGCTGCTGGGCGGCGAGGATCGCCTCCTGGGCCTTCTGGGTGAAGCGGTCGAGGTTCATCGGTCGTCGTGCGCTCCTGGCGTGGTCTGGTCGGTCAAGGGCGGTCGTCGGCCACCGGCCCCCGGACGGGGCCGGTGGCGGCCGGTGGGTGCGTTCATCGGCTCCCCTCCCCGGCCCTCGGATCGGGCTGGGCGACGAGGTCGAGGAAGGCCTTCGCCGCTCGCTCGGCCTCGGGCGTCAGCTGGGTAGGCAGGACGACCCGGACCCGGACGTAGAGGTCGCCGTGGCCGGATCGGTCGAGCTTCGGCATCCCCTGGCCGGTCAGGCGGAAGACGCGGCCGTTCTGGGTTCCGGGCGGGATCTTCAGGAGGAGGCGCCCCTTGAGGGTCGTCACCGGGACCTCGGCCCCGAGCAGCGCCTCCCGGAGGGTGATCGGTAGCTCCCGCTCGAGATCGGCGCCCCGGCGGGTGAAGACGGGGTGGGGGAGGACCTTGGTGACGACGATGAGGTCGCGGCCGGGCCCGGCCCCGCCGGCGAGGCGGACGCGGCTCCCGGTGGCGACGCCCGGCGGGATCTTCACCTCGAGGCGCTTGCCGTCGACGACGACCCGCCGGGTCGTGCCGTGGAAGGCCTCCTCGAGGGTGAGCTCGGCCTCGACCTCCACGGGCGTGGCCGCCGAGCTCGGTCGGGCCCGGGTCCCGGTCGCCCGACCGCTCGTCCCACCGGGCGTCTCCCCGAAGCCGCCGATGCCGAACCGAGCGAAGAGGTCCTCGATGGTCGGCCCGTGCCCGGCCCGGCGGTCGGCACCGCCCCGGGCCGTGCCCGGCCCACCGAAGTCGCCGAAGAAGACCCGGAAGAAGTCGCTGAACTCGCCGGGGTCGCCGCTCGTTCGAAACTCGTAGCGGACCCCGCCGGGGCCCTCGGCCGACCACTGGGCGAAGGGGCCGCCGGCGAACGGCCCGCCGAAGGGGCCCTGCCCGGCCGTCGCCCCGGCCCGAGCGAAGGCCTCCCAGTTCGCGCCGAGCTGGTCGTAGAGCTTGCGCTTCTCGGGGTCGGAGAGGACCTCGTGGGCCTCGTTGATGTCCTTGAAGCGCTGCTCGGCCGTCTTGTCGCCCGGGTTCTTGTCCGGGTGGTACTGGCGGGCGAGCCGCCGGAACGCCTTCTTGATCTCGGCCTGAGTCGCCGTCCGCGGCACACCCAGGATCGCGTAGTAGTCCTTGTATTCCATCGCTCTCAGGTCCTCCGGGCGGTGGGACCCGCCGGCCGTGCCGTCGGGGTTCCGCCGCCCGCCACCTGGCTCACCTCCGATCCGATCGTGGCTCGCCGCCTCGCGGGCCGGTCCGTCAGGCCCGTCGGGCCGGCGCCGTCGCCCGGGTCCGCCGGCCCGTCCGGCGATCGGATGGCGCCGTGCCGGCGGGGCCCGCCGCCGCGGGCGGTGGCGACACGACGACCGGTGGCTGGTCGGCCGGATACGTTGGGCGCCGGACCCGTGCCGCGGCGGCCGCGGCCGGGCGGATGCTGCCCCGCTCCGTCGGCGGTGCCTCGGTCGCCGTGAGCGGCTTCGGTCGCCGACGGAGGGCCGTCTCGAGAACCTGGTCCATCGTGTCGACGAGGACGATCTTCATTTCCTTCCGGACCTCGGCCGGGATGTCCCGGAGGTCCTTCTCGTTCTTGCGCGGGATGATGACGACCTTCGCCCCCGACAGGTGGGCGGCGAGGATCTTGCTCTTGAGGCCGCCGATGGGTAGGACCCGGCCTCGGAGTGTGATCTCGCCGGTCATCGCCACGTCCTTGCGGACCGGGATCCCGGTCAGGGCGCTGACGACGGCCGTCGCCATCGTGATCCCCGCCGACGGCCCGTCCTTCGGGATCGCTCCGGCCGGGACGTGGATGTGGAGGGTGTGCTTCTCGAAGACCTCCCGCGGGATCCCGAGCTCGGCGGCGTGGGCCCGGATCCAGGACAGGCCGGCCCGAGCCGACTCGCGCATGACCTCGCCGAGCTGGCCGGTCAGGATGAAGTCTTCCTTGCCCTCCATCTTCGTGACCTCGACCGAGACGACGTCACCGCCGGCCTCGGTCACGACGAGCCCGGTCGCCGCCCCGATCTGGTCCTCGGCCTCCAGCTCACCGTACTCGAAGCGCGGCGGGCCGAGGAACTCGTGGAGCTTGCGCCGATCGACGACGGTCTTCCGCCGCCGGCCCTCGGCGACCGAGCGGGCGACCTTGCGCATGACGTTGGCGATCTCGCGCTCCAGGTTCCGGACGCCGGCCTCCTTCGTGTAGGCCTGGACGAGCTCGGTCAGGGCCTCGTCGGTGATCTCGACGTGCCGCTCCGAGAGCCCGTGGGCCTGGCGCTGCTTCGGAACGAGGAAGCGCCGGGCGATCTCGAGCTTCTCCTGCTGCGTGTAACCGGGCAGCTGGATGATCTCCATCCGGTCCCGCAGCGGCGCCGGGATGGGATCGATGAGGTTGCCGGTGGCGATGAAGAGGACCTTCGACAGGTCGAAGGGCACCTCCAGGTAGTTGTCCTGGAAGGTGTTGTTCTGCTCGGGGTCGAGGACCTCGAGGAGGGCCGAGCTGGGATCGCCCCGGAAGTCCATGCCGATCTTGTCGATCTCGTCGAGCATGAAGACCGGATTGTTCGAGCCGGCCGCCTTGATGTTCTGGATGATCCGCCCGGGGAGGGCGCCGATGTACGTCCGCCGGTGGCCACGGATCTCGGCCTCGTCGTGGATGCCGCCGAGGCTCATCCGGACGAACTTGCGGCCCATCGCCCGGGCGACGCTCTTGCCGAGCGACGTCTTGCCGACGCCGGGCGGCCCGATGAGGGCGAGGATCGGGCTCCGGATCGTGTCGGCGAGGGAGCGGACGGCGAGGTATTCGAGGATCCGTTCCTTGACCTTCTCGAGGCCGTAGTGATCCTCGTCGAGGATCTGAGCCGCCCGCTTGATGTCGAGCTGGTCCTCGGTCGAGACGTTCCAGGGCAGGCTGACGAGCCAGTCGACGTAGGTCCGGATGACGCCGACCTCGGGCGAGGCCGACGGGATCCGGCTCATCCGGTCGATCTCCTTGAGTGCCTTGGCCCTGACCTCATCGGGCATGCCCGACTGCTCGACCTTCTCGCGGAGCTCGTTGATCTCCGCCTGCTGGGGATCTTCCTCGCCGAGCTCGCGCTGGATCGCCTTGAGCTGCTCGCGGAGGATGTACTCCCGCTGGGTCTTGTCCATCTCGGACTTGACCTCGCTCTGGATCTTGCCCTTGAGCTCGAGGATTTCGATTTGGCGGGCGAGGAAGGTCGAGACGAGCTTGAGCCGGGCGACGATGTCGATGGTCTCGAGGAGCTCCTGGCGCTGCTCGGTCGTCATGTCCGGGCTGTAGGCGACCATGTCGGCCAAGAGCCCCGGCTCGGTGATGTTCCGGGCCGCCACCGCCGCCTCGGGCGGGACCGGCGCCCCGTTGGCGACGTACTGCTCGATCTGGGCCTGGACGGTCCGCATGAGGGCCTGGACCTCGAGGCCCGTCGCCGTCGGCTCTTCGATGACCTCGATCTGGGCGAGGATGTAGGGCTGGGTCTGGACGAAGCCATGGAGGCGGAGGCGGCTCTGGCCCTGGACGATGGCCCGGACGGTCCCGTCCTGGAGCTGGACGACCTGGGCGATCTTGGCCAGGGTGCCGACCTCGTAGAGCTGCGACGCCTCGGTGATGTCCTCCTGCTCGGCCTGCCGCTGGGTGACGAGGGCGATGAGGCCACCGGCGGCGACGGCGGCGTTGAGGGCGTTGACGCTCTTTTCGCGCCCGACCTGCAGGGGGACGATCATCTCCGGGAAGATGACCGTCTCCCGGAGGGCCACGAGCGGCAGCTCGCGGGGCGTGGACGGGTTCTCCGGGTTGGACGGTCGCTTGGTCATTCGGTTGTGCTCCTGTGTTCTGGTCCTCGAATGGTCATCGGATGGTCGGTTCGGCGAGGGTGGCGGCCAGGCCGCTCGCCTCAGTAGGCCGCTCGGCGGGGTCGTCCCTCGGCGGATGGGGCGGCCGTTGGGCTGGCGCCGGCGCCGTCGCCGCGATCCTCGTCGAAGAGGGCCTCGAGGATCCGCATCCCGAGCCGCTCTTCGAGCTCGAAGAGGAGCCGGACGCCGGCCAGGTTGACACCCCGTTCCTGGGTCAGGTGCCGGATCCAGAGGATGCGGCGGATGTCGTTCTCGCTGTAGAGCCGGATGTTCGTCGGCGTTCGGGCCGGACAGAGGAGCCCCTCGTCTTCGTAGATCCGGAGCGTCCGGGGATGGACGCGGACGATGCTCGCGGCGACGCTGATGACGTAGACCGGGCGCGAGGGGTCTCGGTCGAGCCGGCGGAACGCCATCCCCTCAGCTCCGGCCCGCCGTCGCTGGGCCCGTCGAGCTGGCTCCGCCATCGCTCTTCTGACCCACCGCGGTGATCCGGATCTGACGCGGCTTCACCTGCTCGGCCTTCGGGATCCGGAGGGTGAGGATGCCGTTCTCGAAGGTCGCCGTCGCCTGGTCCGGTTCGAGGCCCTCGGGCAGACTGATCGAGCGGCTGAAGACGCCGCGTCGGATCTCCTGGATGAGGTAGTCGCCCTCGGTCTGCGCCTCTTCGGCCTTGAAGGCGCCGCTGATGGTCAGCGTCCCGGCTTCGACGGTGATCTCGACGTCCTCGGGCCGAACGCCTGGGAGCTGAGCCTCGACGACGAGGGCGTCGGGCGTCGTCCGGACATCGAGGGGCAGGGGGTTGGACTCGAAGACGGCCGACACCCAGCCCCGGGGTCGGACGAAGCTCTCCTCGAAGAGGCGATCCATCGCCTGGCGGAGCGACATCAGCTCGCCCCACGGCGAGCTGCGGCGGATGAGGGACATGGCTGCTGCCTCCTGGTCTGCATCCTTCGGCCTGACGGCCGCACGCTGCGTCCGATCGATGTGCTCGGCGTCGCCCCGCCTGGATCGAGGTGCCTCGTTCGCGCCGACCGGGTCTCTCGCCATGGTCGGCCCCCGGACCAGGTTCGGCCATCGGGCTTCACCCTGGTTCCGTCGGGCTGGTGGCCCAGCGCGGCCTTCACCCAGATCGGGTGGGTACGAAACCGATCACGGGCGCATCCTAGAACCTTGACAATGGTGTTGTCAAGTCTCAGCCGCGCCAAGCGGTCGCTGGGGCGTGGCAGCCACGGGGCGCCGGGTGTCGGCTGGGATCCGGGGCGAGCTCGGCGGGTTGGAAGCGGCTCGGGACCGGAGCGCCCGGGTCGCCGCGACCCTGATGGGGGTGGCCCCTTCCTGCGGGGCGGCCCTCGCGGGCGGCGCTAGCGGGCGTCGGCCGGCTCGATCTCCGGCTCCTCGCCGATGAGCTGCTCGTGGAGGAGGGCCTCGCACTCGGTCCGGCCGATGGCAATGACCTTGTCGCCGGTCCGCAGGACGGTTTCGGGTCGGAGGGGGGTGGGGACGCCGTCGCGGACGACGGCGAAGAGCGTGCAGCCCTCCGGGATCTCGAGTTCCCGCGGCGTCCGACCGACGGCCGGCGAGCCGGGCTGGAGGTGGGCCTCGATGATCTCCAGCTCGCCCCCGCCAAGGGCGCCGAGGTGGAGGAGCTCGTGGACGGGGATGTCCTGCTCGATGGAGCCGAGGATCATCCGGGTCGGGCTGATGATCTCGTCGACGCCGAGCTGCCGGAAGAGGTGCTCGTTCTTCGGGTTGTTGACCCGAGCGATGGTCCGCGGGACCGAGAAGTGGTGCTTCGCCATCTGGCAGATGACGAGGTTGTCTTCGTCGTCCCCGGTCACCGCGGCGACGATGTCGGCCCGGTTCGCGCCGGCCTCGGCGAGGTACTTGCCCTCGCAGCCGTCGCGGGCGAGGACGACCGAGCCGATCTCGTCGGCGATCTGGCTCGCCCGGCCGGGATCCTTTTCGAGGAGGACCACTTCGTGGCCCGATTCGATGAGTTCCTTGGTCAGGTAGTAGCCGACCTTGCCGCCCCCGACGACGATGACGAACATGGCTCAGGCCTCCTGGCTCGACGTCCCGCCCGGCGCGGTGCCGCCCGGCACCGGTTCGCCGGTGACCGGTCGAACGACGCCCGGTGGATGCTGCCGCGGGTAACCGAGATACTCGTAGATGGCATCGACCATGAGGTTCGTTCGGCAGAGGGTGGCGATCCCGAGGGTCGCGTAGGCGTCGGCTCGAACCGGATCGTTGATCTTGGCGACGACCCGGGGGACACCGAAGACCCGGGCGGCGATCTGGGCGGCCATGACGTTCCGGTTGTCACCCTCGGTCAGGGCGATGAAGAAGTCGGCGCCCTCCACCCCTGCCCGCCGGAGGACGTCCTCGTCGGTGCCGTCGCCCCGGATGGCGGAGCCGCGGAAGCTGGACGACAGGCGATCGAAGGCACTCGTCCGGATGTCGATGACGACGACCTCGTGGCCGAGGGCATCGAGGGCCTCGGCGAGGGTGGCGCCGACGCGGCCGCAGCCGACGATCACGGACTTCATCGCGTCTCCTCCGGGATCGGCTCCCTGATGACCCAGACGACGCAGGGGGCGTTCTTCAGGACGTACGGTACCGTGCGGCCGATCGCGAAGTCCCCCCCGAAGCGGCGCCGGTACGGCAGGCCGAGGACGAGGAGGTCGGCCTCCCGCTCGGTCGCCTCGTCGACGATGGCGGCGGCGACGTCGCGGGCCTGGAGGAGGACGGTCTCGATGCCGACCCCGGCTGCCTCGGCGATCGCCTCGGCGGCATCGAGGACGCGCTGGGCCTCCTCCGATCGGCTGGCGATGTCGGCGTCGAGGGGCAGGGTCCAGTCGATCTCCACGACGTGGACGGCGACGAGCTCGGCCTTGGCGTGGCGGGCGTACTCGGCCGCCAGGGCGACGATCTGCTCGTCGGTCGAACCGCCGTTGACGGCGACGACGGCGCGGCGGAATGCCGGCAGCCGGTGATGTGGAACGGACACGCTCCTCGCTCGCTCGGGTGGCTTCGTTCGGCGGCCTCAGCCGAGGGCGGCGGCTGATTGCCGCACGGTGACGATACCACCGGATGGCGGCCGATGTCGCTGGATCGCTCGTTGTCGAGGGCCGTCGGCGGCCACGTGTGCCCATCGCGTTCCTCCCGGGCACGTTTCCGGCGGCTGCGTTCCTGGGCGGCACATGTGCGCCCGTTCGCCGGCCCGGGCGCGTTCGTGGGCGTTCCCCCGCGGAACGTGCCCGCCGTGGGTCCCGTTCGGACGCCGGGTGCGTTCCCGCGGGGCACCGATCCGACGTGATCGGTGCCCGGAATCGAATTCCCACCGCCGAGATGTGACTGGGGAGCACCCGGGCCAGCAGGGCGGGTGCGGGATGGAGCGGCGCCGCCACGCTGCCCTTCGGAGCCCGCTCCACTCGTCCGGGGCGCTCCAACGCCCCGCCTCAGTCGCCTGCCGGACGACCCCTCTCGGCGGCGGCTGGGTGGCCCGCGGTCCGCTGCCGCGCGCCGGCCGGGTCGCGGCGGTAGCTGGTCCATTCGGCCCGCCGGTACGGCACATTCGCGACCACCGTGTGCTCGCGACCGAGGAGCGCCGTTCGGAGGCGCTTCGCCGCCTGGTTGTAGAGGAGCCGCTCCCACCAGTGCCGGGCGACGTACTCCGGCAGGACGACGATGGTGATCGGCGCCTCCTTGTCCGGCGGCCAGGCCGCGTCGAGGACGTCGAGGTAGGCCAGGAACGGGCCGACGAGCGCCCGGTAGGGGCTCTCGACGACGATGAGCGGGACCGTCGGGAACTGGTGCTGCCAGCGCTCGCGAAGCGCCTCGCCTTCGGCCGGATCCTCGGTCACGTAGACGGCCCGCACGTCGTCGGAGATGGCCCGCCCGAAGTTCACGGCCTGGACGACGGCCCGGTTGATCCCGTTGACCGGGATGACGACCCGCTCCTCCCGGTGGGGGGCCGGGACGACGAGGTCGGGACGGACCCGGAGCTCCGCCTCCTGGGCGTCGTAGGCGCGGCGGATGAAGCGCATCAGGCCGACCAAGGCCGGGATGGCGAGCAGGACGAGGTACGCCCCGTCGACGAACTTCACCGCGGCGACCTCGACGGCGATGACGCCGGTCAGCACGGCCCCGAAGGCGTTGATGGCCAGACGCGAGCGCCAGGCCCGTGGCCGCTCCCGGAGCCAGTGCCGGACCATGCCCGTCTGGCTGATGGTGAAGTCGATGAAGACGCCGACGGCGTAGAGCGGGATGAGGGCGTGGGTGCTCCCACCGAAGACCACGACCAGGCTCGAGGCGATGGTGGCGAGGGCGATGATCCCGACCGAGTAGGCGAGCCGATCGCCGCGGAAGCTGAATTGACGGGGGAAGAAGCCGTCGACGGCGAGCACGGCGGCGAGGCGCGGGAAGGCAGCGAAGGAGGTGTTCGCGGCCAGGAAGAGGAGGAGGGCGGTGAAGGCCGAGAAGAGGTAGAAGCCGATCGAACTGTCGCCGTAGACGCGGGCTGCGATCTGGCTCACGACCGTCTTACGGACCGGCTCCTCGACGGGCAGGACCCCGAAGCTCGAGGCGAGGAAGGTGATCCCGATGAAGAGGACCGCGAGGAGGACCGCCATGGCGACGAGGGTCCGGGCGGCGTTCTGCCCCTCCGGCGGCTTGAAGGCCGGCACGCCGGTGGCGATGGCCTCCGTCCCGGTCAGGGCGACCGACCCGGCGGCGAAGGCGCGGAGGATGAGGAGGAGCGAGAGGCCCTCGACGTGCGTTTGGGCCGCCTCGATCTGCTCCGGGCTCGGCGGGCTCGTGTCGCCGAGGACGACGATCCGGTAGAGCCCGAGGGCGATCATGAGAAGGGCGCTGCCGAGGAAGAGGTACGTCGGCAGGGCGAAGATGTTGCCGGCCTCCCGGATGCCGCGCAGGTTGCCGAGGGTGATGAGCCCGATGGCCCCGACTCCCAGGGCGACCTTCCAGGGCGCCAGGGCTGGGACCGCCGAGATGACCTGTTCCACGGCCGACGACGTGGAGACGGCGACGGTGAGGTTGTAGTCGATGAGCAGGGCGGCCGCGGCGACGAGGGAGGCCGTCCGACCGAGGTTGACCTTCGAGACCGAGTACGAACCGCCGCCGGTCGGATAGGCGAGGCAGATCTGGCGGTAGCTGAAGGCGACGATGGCGAGCATGACGGCGATGGCGACGGCGACCTCGACGCTGAAGGCGAGGGCCGCGATTCCGCCCAGGACGAGGACCCGCAGGATCTCCTCGGTCGCGTAGGCCGACGAGCTGATGGCGTCGGAGCTGAAGATGGCGAGGGCCTTCTTCTTCGACAGCCGCTCGATGATCTCTTCCTCCCGGGCGAGGGGTCGGCCGATCAGAATCGCCTTCGTCCGGGCCCAGAGGCGACCGAGCCGGTCGGGGGGCAGGCTCGCCGCCGGCTTGGCGGTGAGCATTCCGGGTCCGCTCCAGCGGAAGTACGGGCTGTGGGGCCGGGCGACCTGAACCCGTCGATCGCCGATCTTTCGACCCCGGAGCGGGCGCCGTCCGCCGATCGCCATCGCGCTCAGTGCCCGACGGCGAGTCGCTCGACGAGCCAGACTGGTAGCCCGGCCCGGCGCATCGCCGACTGGGTCGCGCCGACGTCGTAGTCGACCCGGTGCCAGACCAGCGCGGCCCGGTCGGTGTCGTAGAGGAGGTAGCTGGCCCGCGGGTCGCCGTCTCGCGGCTGGCCGACGGAGCCCGGGTTGGCGAGGACGACCCGCTCGTCGAGGGCGATCCGGGTCCCGTCCTCGACCCGAAGGAGCTCGAGCTCCTCGCCGGTGAGGCGCCAGAGGACCGGCACGTGGGTGTGGCCGTGGAGGCCGAGGGTGAGCCGTTGCCCGGCGAGGAGGCGGAGGTTCGGCCGAGCCTCGGCGCCCGAGGTGATGTACTCCCAGAGGGGCTCGCGCAAGGAGCCGTGGACGAGCACCGCCGGCGGCTCGGCGAGGCTCATCGGCAGCGCCGCCAGCCAGTCCCGCGTCCGCGGCGCCATCCGGCGCTGCGTCCACTCGATGGCGACTCGGGCGTCGGGGTTGAACCAGCCGACATCGGCCGCCCCGACGGCGGCTGCATCGTGGTTGCCGGCCACGGCGACGGCCCCGATCTCGACGAGCCGCTCGACGACGCCGTCGGGCTCCGGTCCATAGCCAACGACGTCACCGAGGACCCAGACCGCATCGACGCTGCCGAGGTCCGCCAGGACGGCGTCGAGGGCGACCAGATTGGAGTGGACATCCGAGAGGACGGCGATCCGCATCGGTCGTGAGCGTACCAGCCGCACCCCTCACCAGGGTCGGCGCCGCCGCACCGTCGGGCGGCGCGGGTAGCCATCCGGAGTGGGCCGGAGCTTCTCGACGAGGACGAGCCGGCGTCCGCCGAGGAGGTCGCGGAGGTGCGCGCCGGCGGGCGTCACGACCTCGGGCCGGCCGCCACCGAGGGCCGCCGCCGCGCGTTCGGCGGCGGGGAGCTCCTCGCCGAGGCGCCCGGCCTTCCAGGCGACGAGAACGCCCCCCGGGGCGAGGAGCGGCAGGGCCAGCTCGACGAGCTCGGCGAGCGGCCCGACAGCCCGGGCCGTCACGGCCGTCCAGCGGGCCCGCTCCGTGGGGTCGGCGGCTAGATCCTCGGCCCGCGCCGCGACGACCCTGATCCGGCCCGCCAGGCCCAGGGCGGTCACCATCCGCTCGAGAACGGCCGCTCGCTTCGCCCGTGCCTCGACGAGGCAGGCCTCTGCCGGTAGGGCGACGGCGAGGGGGATGCCCGGCAGCCCGCCGCCCGAGCCGAGGTCGAGGAAGCGCTCGACTCGCCGTCGGCGAAGGACCGGGACGGCGGTCAGGCTATCGACGACGTGGTCGCGGACGAAGGCCTCCGGGTCGACGGTGGCGGTTAGGTCCACCAGCCGGGTCCAGGCCAGAACGAGCCCGGCGTGCCGCTCGATGGCCGCCCGATCGCCGGTGTCGAGCTCGAGGCCGAGGGCGGCGAGGCCGGCCTCGAGGCTGGCCCGGGCGCTCGGCCCGAGTTCGACGGGGGTCGGGTCGGCGAGATCGCCGAGCAGGGTTGGGCGCGGTGCGTGCGCCGCTGGACGAGGCGAGGGCGGCAGCCTTCGGGTCCCTCGGCGCTCCCGCGATCTGTCCGCGCCGAGCTGAACGGCCGCCGCCCTCGTCGGTCGGATCGCACCGCTGCCGCCTCGGTCTTCCGCCGCCCGTTCGGTTCGCGATCGGGTCTCCCCGGATCCCTGGCGAGCCACGTTACCCTCGGCCGGATGGGTGCGGAAGCCGGACGCTAGGCGGCGGCGAAGCGGCTGTCAAGGCACTTATCCACGAATCCACGGCCTCCGCCGTCGATTGTGGACAAGTCCCTCCATGAGCTGCCCCGAGGCCGGTCGGGTTGTGGACGGCGGCCCGGCGACTCACCCCCGAGTCGAGCGGACCGGCCGGCCGAGGGTGCGCCGGACGACATCGAGGACCTCGTCGACGTAGGCGTCGACCTCGCCCTGTTCGGCCGCCGTCCGGACGCAGCCCGAGATGTGGTCTTCGAGGATGATGAGGGCGACGGCGTCGATGGCGGCGCGCAAGGCCGCCGTCTGCTGGAGGATGTCGACGCAGTACTCCTCGCGCTCGATCATCCGAGCGATGCCCCGGACCTGGCCTTCGATCCGGTTGAGGCGCCGCACGAGCTGGGCCTTGTCCTTCGTGTAGGAGTGCCGGAAGTGGCCGTGCTCGGCAGCGTGGCCCTGGGGGGCCGGACGGCGCTCGGCCCCTCCCTGGGACCGCCGCGGGTTCGACGCCTCGCTCGTCATGGTGGGGCCATCGTACTGAGCCCGACGGTCCGGTGCAGGACCCGTGAGCGGAGCGCTGGAGTGGCCGGCGGCCCGGGCGCGGCCGGCGGCCCGGCGACCGGCTGCGTAGCCCCGCCGGCGCGTCGGAGTGGATAGACTGTTCGACGATGGAGTCGTTCGATCGTCTCCGGGCCATCCTCGCCGCCAGCCATTGCACCGTCTGCGGGCACCCGATCGACCCGGCGCGGATCCGCATCCTCGCCGAGCGGGAGGACCTGACCTTCGTCGAGCTGCCGTGTCCGAGGTGCGGCGTCGTCGCCCTCGGGATGGTGACCTTTGCCGGGGAGCCGCCGCGGCGTCGCTACGGCGAGTTCAGCGCCGCCGACGAGGCGCGCTTCGCCGGCCAGCCCCCGATCAGCGCCGACGACGTCCTCGATGCCCACGAGTTCCTCGCCGGCTGGCACGGCGACCTCCGGAGCCTCCTCGGCGAGTCGCCCGGCCGGTCGGCCCGTCCATCGGCGCCGCCCCGGCCGCGCCCGGCCTCGAGCGGAGACCAGTGACACGGCAGGACGTCGGTCTCCGGCAGCGAAGCGGCCGAGCGTGACCGAGCGAGGCCCCCGGCGGTCGAGGCTTCCGGGTGAGCTGCCCGCCCCCGCTTCCGACGCGAGCGCCACCGTCGGCGAGTCGGGCGGGCCTACCGATCGCGGCCGGCCCGAGCCCGCAGCGAGGGACGGCCGGCCCCGTTTCGCCCACGCCAGCGAAGCCGAGCTCGCCCGGATCCTCGACTACTACGCCGTCCGCTGGGAGTACGAGCCCCACGTCTTCCCGATCCAGTGGAACCTCGACGGGGCGGTCGTCGAGAGCTTCAGCCCCGACTTCTATCTCCCCGACTTCGACCTCTACCTCGAGCTGACGACGCTCCGCCAGCGCCTCGTTCGGAAGAAGAACCGCAAGCTGCGCCGCCTCCGGGAGCTCTATCCGGACGTCCGGATCAAGCTCTTCTACGCTCGCGACTTCCGGGCCCTCATGCTCAAGTACGGGCGCCTGGCCGTGGCCGACGACCTCTCCGGGGCGCTCGGTCAGGTCGTGCCAGAGCGAGCGTCCGCGGCGCCGACGGTCGGCGCTCCAGCGTCCGCCGAGGCCCCCAGGGCCGAAGCCCCCACAGGGGAGCCATCCGACCGGGCGCTGTCGGAGGCCAGAGCGGTCGTCTCCCGACGAGGGGGCCGTCGTCCGGCGGCGGTCGTCGCCGCTAACGAACCGTGAGCCGCCCCATCGACATCGAGGCCGACATCGCCGAGATCCTCCTCACCGAGGAGGAGATCCAGGCGAAGGTGGCCGAGTTGGGAGCCCGGATCAGCGCCGACTATGCCGGCCGCGAGCTGACCCTCGTCAGCGTCCTCAAGGGCAGCCTGCCCTTCATGGCCGACCTGATGCGCCAGCTGACGATCCCGGTCCGGATCGACCTCATGGAGGTCAGCTCGTACGGCGGGAGCGCCACCGAGTCGTCGGGCCTCGTCCGGATCCTCAAGGACCTCTCGTCCTCCATCGAGGGTCGCGACGTCCTCATCGTCGAGGACATCATCGACACGGGTCTCACCCTGAACTACCTCATCCGCTACCTCCGCGGCAAGAACCCCCGCTCGCTCCGGATCTGCACGCTCCTCGACAAGCCGGCCCGCCGCCTCGTCGACATCCCGGTCGACTACGTCGGCTTCACGATCCCCGACCAGTTCGTCGTCGGCTACGGCCTCGACTACGGGGAGCTCTACCGAAACCTCCGGTTCGTCGGGGTCCTCCGGCCCGAGGTCTACGCGGAGCTCGCCTGACGATGCACCGCCGACCCCTCGGCCGGGCCAGGCTCATCGCCCTCGGCGCGGTGGCCATCCTCCTCGTCGCCTGCCTTCTGCCCTGGTACCGGGCGGGCGACGGGATCGGTCTGCCACCCATCGTCCTGCGCGCGTTCGACGGCTCGGGGATCGTCGTCTTCCTCGCCGCCCTGGCGACCGTCGCCCTCATCGCCCTCCCCTACGCCGCCGATCGCCCGGTCGGGCTCGATCGGCCCGTCGCCTACTTCCTCCTCCTCCTGGCCGGGGTCGTCGCGGCGGCCGTCTGGCCGATCGAGCTCGTCGCGACCTATCCGGCCGGCCTCCTCCCGGATCGGGCGCCGGGCTACTGGCTGGCCTGGCTGGGACTGGCGATCTACGCCCGGGCCGTCTACGAGTGCTTCAGGGAGCCGCCGCGCGAGTAGCGCCGATCGGCGGCAGCGGTGGTCGTCGCCGTGCTCGCCCCACACTTATCGGCATAGAGCCGATTCGGGTTTGACGTCGTCGCCGCGCCGACTATCATGGGGCCCACCCTGAACCCCGCCGTCATCATGGACGGTCCACGAGCCTCCTTCCGGTGGCGACCGGTCCGGAGACGGCACCTCGCGCCGGTCCTGGGTGATCGGCCGCGGTCGGATGTGGAGGAGGACGTGGCACGACTCGGCGCCGAGAATTCGACCCGCCCAGGCTGCGGGCTGGCCGCCGAGCGAGGCCACGTACCCGACAGCGGCAGACGGGTTGCCGGACCCGCCTGCCATCGAGCGCTCGTTTGCCGACCGAGGACGATCTGACCGCGCAGCGAACCGCCCGAACGGACCCTTCGTGGGGACGCGAATCGGGCCCAGCATGGTCGAGGAGGAATAGATGAGACGATTCAGTGGCATCGCCATCGCTCTCGCCCTCACCGCCGCGGCATGCGCCCCCGCTGGCGGGACGACCCCGCCGCCGGATCCGCTTGGCGTCGTTACCGTCGCGCCAGGCGACCCGATCCACATCGCCTTCTGGGGCGTCCTCTCGGGCGCCGACGCCACCCTCGGCGAGGACGCGAAGCGCGGCGTCGAGATCGCCATCGACGATCGAGGCGGCAAGCTCCTCGATCACACCATCAAGCTCTCGGCGGAAGACGCCGGTTGCAATCCGGAGGGTGGCGCGGCCGCGGCCCAGAAGCTGGCGGCCGACAAGACCCTCGTCGGGCTCGTCGGCTCCACCTGCTCCGACGAGACCGTCGGTGGCATCAAGACCCTGACCGACGCGGGCCTCGTCACCATCTCGCCCTCGAACACCCGCCCGGCGCTGACCGCTCCGGACCGCGGCCCCGAGTACGCCGGCTATCTCCGCACCGCCCACAGCGACGCCATCCAGGGCCGCGTCGCCGCCGAGTTCGTCTACAACGAGCTCAAGCTCCGGAAGGCGGCGACGATCCACGACGGCTCGGCGTACGCGGAAGCGCTCCAGCAGGTCTTCGCCGATGCCTTCAAGGAGCTCGGCGGCGAGATCGTCGCCCAGGAGGCCGTCTCCAAGGGCCAGACCGACATGAAGCCGGTCCTGACGACCATCGCGGCCAAGGGGCCCGAGATCATCTACTACCCGATCTTCGTGGCCGAGGGCGGCTTCATCACCGCCCAGTCGCGCGACGTCCCGGGCCTCGAGAACGTCGTCCTGATGGGCGCCGACGGGATGTTCTCGCCCGACTTCGTCAAGGCGGCCGGTGCCGCGGCGAAGGGGATGTATCTCTCCAGCCCCGACTTCACCGCCTTCGGCGGCGACTACGCTGGCTTCCTCGCCAAGTACAAGGCGAAGTACGGCGACCCGATCAGCATCTTCCACGCCCATGCCTACGACGCCGCGAACATGCTCTTCGCGGCCATCGAGAAGGTCGCCGTCAAGGCCCCGGACGGGACCGTCTACGTCCCCCGGAAGGCCCTCCGCGACGCCCTCTACGAGACGAAGGACTTCGCGGGCGTCACCGGGACGCTGACCTGCGACCCGTACGGTGACTGCAGCGCCCCGGTCATCGCCGTCTATCAGATCACCGACCGGGAGGTCGGTGGCCAGTGGCCGCCCGAGAAGCCGATCTGGCGGCCGTCGGGGTCCTGATCGGTTGACCTCCCTCTGCGGCGAGCCGGGCCCCAGCGGCCCGGCTCGCCGCATGGCATTCGCCCGGGATCCGGAGCTGCAGCGACGATGTACACGAGCGCCATCGAACGGCTGACCGACTTCGCCATCGGCGGCTTCCTGTGGGGCTTCCGCCTCATCGTCATCGTCATCGTCGTCGTCGGCTCGGTCCTGACCCTGAGCCAGGGCGAGTTCTCGCCGTCGATCTGGTTCCGGCTCGTCGTCGATGGCCTCACCCTCGGGAGTGTCTACGCCCTCATCGCCCTGGGCTACACGATGGTCTACGGGATCCTCCGGATGATCAACTTCGCCCACGGCGAGATCTTCATGAGCGGGGCCTTCGGCGGCTACTTCGCCGCGACCATCCTCAATGGGGCAGGGCTTCTCAACGGCGGTCCTCTCCTGACGATCCTCTCGATCGGGCTCATGATCGTCGTCGCCATGATCGTGAGCACGACCCTCGCCCTCCTCGTCGAGCGGATCGCCTACCGGCCCCTTCGGAACGCCCCGAGGCTCGTCCCCCTCATCACCGCCATCGGGGCGTCCTTCTTCCTCCAGTACTCGTTCCGGGGCTTCTTCGGCCCGGGGATCTACGCCTACCCGAGCGTGCCGATCCTCCAGACCGAGCTCCTCCCGGGCATCGTCCGGCTGCGGGTCATCGATGCCCTCGTGGTCGTGGCGGCGCTGCTCATGATGACTGGCCTCTACCTCTTCGTCATGCGGACCCGAACCGGGACGGCGATGCGCGCCGTCTCCGAAGACAAGGCCACGGCGGCGCTCATGGGCATCGACGTCGACCGGGTCATCGTCACGACCTTCGCCATCGGGGCGATGATGGCCGGGGCGGCCGGGGTTCTCTACGGCCTCATGTTCACCCAGGTCTTCTTCTTCACCGGCTTCATCCCCGGCCTGAAAGCGTTCACGGCGGCCGTGCTCGGCGGCATCGGCAACGTCCCCGGGGCGATGCTCGGCGGCCTCTTCCTCGGTCTGACCGAGTCCATCGGCCCGATCCTTTTCTTGAGCGGCCTCCAGGTTCCGTCGCCGAACCAGCTCAAGGACGTCATCGCCTTCACGATGCTCGTCCTCATCCTCATCTTCCGCCCGTCCGGGATCCTCGGCGAGCGGTTGGCGGCGAAGCGGGCCTGAGGCCGGGAGCGAGAGGGGACCGATGGCCGTCCTGGGTCAGGCGTCGGCTCCGCAGGTCGTGGTCGGCGGGCCCTGGGGCGGCGCCCTCAGGATCGGGCTCGTCGGTGCCATCGTGGCCGTCTACCTGAGCCTGGCAGGGATCGTCCCCGTCTTCGACAAGCGCCCCCTCGTCGCGGGAATCGCGTCCTTCGGCCAGGTCTCGGCGCTCCTGGCCCTCGTCGCTGCCGGACTCGTCGCCGCCCGGCGGGCTGCGACGGTGCCCCTCGCCGTCGTCGGCGGCGCCCTGGCCGGGTTCGTGGCTGGCAGCGGCCTGTCGCTCCTCGTCGTCGTGGGCCAGCTCGTCGACCTGCGCGCCTTCACGATCAACGCCGGCCCTACACTCTATAACCTCTTGACGGCGGGCATGGGCCCAAGCGGCTTCTGGTATCCGGCGCTCCTCGGGCTCCTCGTCGGGATCCTCGGCGGTCTCGTCGGCTACCTCCCGTCGACGGCCCGCCTGGCGCTCGGCTCCGGGCTCCTCGGGATCCTCGTCCTCGGCCTCTTCGCGGGGCTCCTGCGGACGCCCCTGGTGGCCGGCGGCCTCGGCGAATTCGCCCGCCTCCTCTTCGCCAGCGACGGGCTGACGCCCCTGGGTGCGGTGGTGACCTTCGCCCTCGTGGCCGGCTACGTCGTCGTCGGCCGCCGGGCCCGGGTCAGGGAGCGGTACGCGGCCCTGCCCGCGGCTCGACGGCGGGCCCTCGTCGGGCCGGCTGCGATCCTCGGCCTCGTCGTCGTCTTGCTCCTGCCGCACATCCTGGGCCCCTTCGTCGCCCACGTCGTCGCCTTCGTCGCCCTCTACATCCTCCTCGGCTTCGGCCTGAACATCACCCTCGGTCTGGCTGGCCTCCTCGACCTCGGCTTCGTCGCCTTCTTCGGGGTCGGGGCGTACACCGTCGCCCTCCTGACGTCGATCGGGCCGCTGGGCATCGCCGACTGGCCCTTCTGGGCGGCCGTCCCCTTCGCGGTCCTCTTCGCGATGGCCTTCGGCGGTTTCCTCGGGCTGCCGGTCCTCGGTATCCGGGGCGACTATCTCGCCATCGCCACCCTCGGTTTCGGCGAGATCATTCGGATCCTGGCCGGCTCGGACCTCCTCAAGCCCTGGCTCGGTGGTCCCCAGGGGATCACGAACATCCCGAAGCCCATCGAGGTGCCGCCCGACCACTTCCTGGCCGGGCCGAACCAGGTCTACTACATCGCCCTCGTCTGTGCCGCTCTCGTCGCCTTCGTCGCCTATCGGCTCCGCGAGTCGCGCATCGGCCGAGCCTGGATGGCGATCCGCGAGGACGAGGACGTCGCCGAGGCCCTCGGGATCAACCTCGTCCAGACGAAACTCCTGGCCTACATGCTCGGGGCCGCCTTCGCCGGTCTCGGCGGCGCCGTCTTCGCCGCCCTCGTCGGCTCCATCTTCGCCTCGAGCTTGACCGTCTTCGTCTCGATCAACGTCGCCGCCCTCATCATCGTCGGTGGGATGGGGAGCAACCCCGGCGTCATCCTGGGGGCGATCTTCTTGATCGGCGTGCCCGAGCTCTTCCGGGAGTTCAGCGAATACCGCTTCCTCTTCTACGGCGTCGCCCTCATCGCCGTCATGCGCTTCCGGCCGGAGGGGCTCCTCCCGTCGAAGATCACCCGTCGCGAGCTCCACACCGTCGAGGAGCTGACCGAGGAGGTCGCCGAGCCGGCCGTCGACGTCGAGCTCCTCGGCGAGGCCGTCGAAGCTCGCGGCTCGGAGGCGAGCTGAGCCGTGGCCGGATCCGACACCCCGCTCCTCGAAGCTCGCCGCGTCACGAAGCGCTTCGGCGGGCTCGTCGCCGTCCGGGAGCTCGACTTCCAGATCGCCCCCGGGGCGATCGTCAGCGTCATCGGCCCGAACGGGGCAGGCAAGACGACCTTCTTCAACTGCATCGCCGGTTGGTACCCGATCGACGAGGGCGAGATCGTCTTCGACGGCCGGCCGATCCACCACCTCCGGCGCGACCACATCGCCCACCTCGGGATCTCGAGGACGTACCAGAACATCCGGCTCTTCGCGACGATGACGGCCATCGAGAACGTCCTCGTCGGTCTCCACCACCACCTCCACTCGACCTGGTTCGGCTCGGTCCTGCGGACCCGACGCGTCCGCGAAGAAGAGCGGGAGGCCCTGGAAGAAAGCCGCCGTCTCCTCCGATTCGTCGGCCTCGCCGGGCGCGGCGACGTCCTCGCCGGGAAGCTCCCGTACGGTGATCAGCGGCGGCTCGAGATCGCCCGGGCCCTCGCGAACCGGCCTCGACTCCTCCTCCTCGACGAGCCGACGGCCGGCATGAACCCGGCCGAGACGGCCGAGATGACGGCCTTCATCCGGCGCCTCCGCGACGAGCTCGGAATCACCGTCCTCCTCATCGAGCACGAGATGCGGGTCGTCATGGACATCTCGGACCGGATCACCGTCCTCGACTACGGGCTGAAGATCGCCGAGGGGACGCCCCGCGAGATCCAGACCGACCCCCGGGTCATCGAAGCCTACCTCGGCCGGGGGAGCGCCGGCGCCGAGGGGCGGGCGGCGGTCGGGGCCGACGAGCTGGGCGGCGCATCCCCGCCGCCGGTCCACTGACCATGGCTCTCCTCGAGCTCCACGATCTCCACGTCCACTACGGGAACATCCACGCCCTCAAGGGGATCTCCCTGGAGGTCGGCGAGGGCGAGATCGCCACCCTCATCGGGGCGAACGGGGCCGGGAAGAGCACGACCCTGAACGCCATTAGCGGCCTCGTCCGAGCGAGCGCCGGCTCGATCCACTACGACGGCCAGGACATCACCCGGACGCCGGCCCACGAGATCGTCGCCCGCGGCATCGTCCAGGTCCCCGAGGGGCGGCGGATCTTCGCCCGCCTCACCGTCCGCGAGAACCTCCTCATGGGGGCCTACCTCGTCCGCGACCGCCGCGAGATCGAGGCCGGGATCGAGCGGGTCTTCGCCATGTTCCCCCGCCTCAAGGAGCGGGAGCACCAGGTCTGCGGGACCTTGAGCGGCGGTGAGCAGCAGATGCTCGCCATCGGCCGGGCGCTCATGACCCGGCCGCGGGTCCTCCTCATGGACGAGCCGTCCATGGGTCTCGCTCCGGTCCTCGTCGACGGGATCTTCGCCACGATCCGCTACCTCCACGAGGAGGGGACGACGATCCTCCTCGTCGAGCAGAATGCCCGGATGGCGCTCTCCGTCGCCGACCGGGGCTACGTCGTCGAGACGGGCCGGATCGTCCTCGCCGACACGGCGGCGGCGCTCCAGGCGAACGACGCGGTTCGCCGCGCCTATCTCGGCGTCGCCTGAGGGGCCGAGAAGGGCCGGGCGGGCCCGGGCGGCGGCCCGGACGGGGCGGTGGCGGCAGCGGGCGCTCTGGGGTAGCGGTCGGGTGGCCCGGGAGGCTGGCCGACCCGGGCAGAGTAACCCGGGACGATGGCCGACCCGGGCGGGATGGCGCCGGCAGCGGGATGGCGTATGATAGGCCCCGGCGACCCGAACGCCTCGCTGCGTCGCGAGCGACCCGGGCCTTGGCGTGGACCTTCCGCGATCCCCCTCGCCCGTGCGGCGCGCCGCGATCGGATTACGCGCTCCTCCGGCCCGGATCGGAGCGCCGAGGCGTCGGCCGTCGCCTCCTCGATGAGGTCAGACGCGGCGTGGAATACCAGGTCCGAGCGGCCCGCATCACGGACATCGATCGCCTCGTTGCCCTCGCCTCTGGCGTGCTCGGCAACGGCGACACCCCGTTGGCGGCGGCCGACCTCCTGCGGCAGTTCGTCTACCTCCCCCAGGCGAGCGTCCTCGTGGCCGAAGCGCGGCGCGAGCTGGCCGGGGCCGCCGTCCTCGCCCTTCGCCCCTCGGCCCGGGCGGGGGGCTTCGTCGGCACCGTCGACCTCCTCGTCGTCGACGAGGACCACGACGCGGATCGGGTTACCGATCTGCTCATCGAGGAAGTCCTCCGGTCGGCCCGGAACAAGGGCTGCACCATGGTCGAGGCGACTCGGCCCGACGAGCCGCTGGAGCGCGCCCGCTGGGAGCGCCACGGCTTCGTCGATGCCGGGCCTCGCCTCGAGCGGCCGGTTGCGTCGGCCCGGGCCGCGACGCAAGCGAGATGAACCACGAACCCGGAACCGGTCCCTCGGTCCCGGGTTCGGCTGAACGAGGAGTACACGTGAGCAAGAACGTCGCCGTCTTCGTGGACGTGGCGAACATCTTCTACGCGGCCAAGGCGGCCGGCGTCGACATCGACTACGTCACGCTGCTGCGGGCGGCCACCGCCGGACGGGACTTCGTCCGGGCCTATGCCTACACGGGCCTCGATCCCGAGAACGAGAACCAGCGCAACTTTCACGCCTTCCTCCAGCGCCACGGCTACCGGGTCGTTAGCAAGGACATCCGGAAGTACGGCGACGGCAAGGTCAAGGCGAACCTCGACATCGAGCTCGTCGTCGACATGCTCAAGACGGCTCGCAACCTCGACATCGCCGTCCTCGTCTCGGGCGACGGCGACTTCGCCCCAGCCATCAAGGCCGTCCAGGAGATGGGCGTCCGGGTCGAAGTCATCAGCTTCCGCGGCAACACCTCGAGCGACCTCATCGAGGTCGCCGACCAGTTCATCGACATCACCCAGATCGCCAAGGTCGAGAAGGGCTCGACGCGGAGCGGGCGGCGGGTCGCCGCGACCGCCGAGGACGACCTCTCTATGACGGAGGTCCCCGAGAAGCAGACCGAGGGGACTGGCCGGGGTCGAGGTCGAGGGCGCCGGTCGCGGGCCGTTGAGGAGGCACCGGCCGCAGAGGCTGCTGCCGTCGCCCAGGCGCCCGCCGGCGAAGCCGCCGCTCCGGTGGCGGCGACCGGGCGTGGGCGAAGCCGCACGGCCACGGGCCCCGTCCTGACCCTCCTCCCCGGCGAGAAGCTGTCCGGCCGGGCGGCGGCCGTCGCCGTGGTCCAGCCCGGCGGTGTTCCGGCGGCCGAGACCGTGGCCGAGCCGGTGAGCGCCGAGGCGGCCGCCTCGTCGGGCGAGGTCTCAGGGGAGGTCGGCGAGGTGCCGCTCACCGAGGGCGGCGATGGAGCGGGCCGTCGCCGTCGCCGCCGGCGCCGCGGCGGCCGTGGTCGCGGTCGGGCTCGGGCCGAAGGCGTCGCCGAGGGGGCCGCGGTTCGCGAGCTCGTGGACCTCGAATCGGACGAGGCGGTCGGGTCCGAGCCGCTTCCGCCGCCGAGCCCAGCCCGCCACTCGACCTTCGGCTCCGTCTGGGACTCCCAGATCGGGATGCCGAGCGCGCCGCGGGCAGACCTCCCGCTCGCCGACGAGGACCTCGAGGCGCTCGAGGAACCCGAGGTCCCCGAGTACCTCCTCGCCGAGCGGCGCCGCGCCCAGGGCGACCGGGCCCGCGGCGGTCGGGTAAGCCGGGCCTATACGGCCGCCGTCGAGCGAGAGCGCTTCGGGCGGTTGGGCTCGCCAGGCGGCCTGAGCCGCTATCCGGAGCCGGCCCGACCGGCGACCCATGGTCCGGTCGGGGGCCGCGCTGCTCGCCCTGCTCGACCCGAACGGCCGGAACGCCGCGAGCGGCCGAGTGCGGAGCCATGGAGCGAGGTCCCGCCCGAGATCGAGGCGATGCTGCGGGCCCAGCTGGCGGCCCAACAGCGGAGCGAACCGGCGCCGAGCGCGCCGAGCGGGCCGGCCGAGGCGACCTCGACGACCTCCGAGTCGACCGACGGCCCAGCGCCCACGGCGACCGAGGCGCCGAAGCGCCGAGGCCGCCGACGGGCAGCGCCCGCCGAGGCCGAGCCTGTCACGCCGGCTGCGGCCGACTCCGACGCCGCCGAAGCACCAGCGGGCACCGAGGCGGCCCCAACTGGCCGCCGGACGACCCGCCGCCGAACGACGGCCGCGGCTGCCGAGGGCGAGCCGGCGGGCAGCGGGCCGACCATGGCCGAGGGGACGACCGCGGCCGCCGAGTCGTCCGAGCCCGGCACCGAGGCGGCTTCGCTCCGGCGCCGCAGCCCGCGCCGCCGAACCGCGGCCGCCGAGGCCGTCGCCTCGACGCCTGAGGCGGGCACCGAGCCCGACCCAGCACCGGCGGGCACCGAGGCGGCCCCAACTCGCCGCCGGACGACCCGCCGCCGGACGACGGCCGCGGCTGCCGAGGGCGCGGAGCCGACCCCGACCCCGCCCTCGACCGAGGGATAGGTTCCACAGCCGAGCGGGCGCCATGGCCGACCTCCGGACTCGGGGCCATCCCGCGGCCCTCGAGACCGTGACCGGCTACCTCCGGGGTCGGCCGCCCCACGCCATCCTGCTCGCCGGTCCGCCATCGGTCGGCAAGACGACCCTCGCCCTCGACCTGGCGGCCGGGCTCCTCTGCGGCGCCGCCGACCCGGCCGATCGGCCGTGCGGCGTCTGTCGGGCCTGTCGACGGGTCCGCACGCGGAGCCATCCGGACCTCCATTCGTTGGCCCCCACCGAGCCGGGCCGCCAGATCGTCATCGGTCGCGACGACGACCCGCGGCGAGGGATCCGTCACCTCATCGCCGAGCTCGCCTTAGCGCCTCTCGAGGGTCGCTACCGGGTCGCCGTCCTCGAACGAGCCGATCGCATGAACGAGGAGGCCCAGAACGCCTTCCTCAAGACCCTCGAGGAACCGCCGCCGGCGAGCGTCATCGTCCTCTGCGCCGACAGCCCCGATCGCCTCCTGCCGACGATCCGCTCCCGCTGTGCGACGATCCGCCTCGGGCTCGTCGGCAGTCGGACCATCGAGGCCCTCCTCGTCGAACGCGACCTCGCCGAACCGCCCCTCGCAGCGCGCCTCGCTCGGATCGCCGCGGGCCGCCCGGGGCTGGCCGTCGCCTACGCCCTCGCCCCCGAGGCGGTGGCGGCCCGGGGCGAGGTGGCGAGGATCCTCCTCGATCTCCTCCGGGTCGACGCCGGTGGACGCCTGGCCGCCCTGCGGGGTCTGACGGCGACGGCCGTCGAGGCGAGCGCCGCCATCGCCGGCCAGGGTGGGGCCGAACCCGGGCGCCAGCGAGCGCCCGACCCCGACGAACCCGGGACGCCCGCCGGCGGCCGAGCCGACGCCGGTCCCCAAGGCGCTGGGCTCGAGGCCGACGCCGCCGACCCCGCCGCCGACGACGACGCCGAGCCGGTCCGTGGCGGGCGCCTGCCGGCCTCGCTTCGCCGCCAGGCCGCCCGCTGGCTCCTCGAGACCTGGCGCGACGTCGCCCGGGACCTCCTCCTCATCGGGGCGGGGCAGGCGCGGCTCGTCCGCGACGTCGGCCTCCTCGACGAACTTACCGCGACGGCCGGAGGCGTGGGTCGGGCCGACCTCGTCCGGTTCATCGAGCGGACGCTCGCCGCGGAGGCCGCCATCGAGGCGAACGCCTCGCCCGAGCTCGTCCTCGACGTCCTCGTCCTCGCCTGGCCGCGATCGGCGGTGGCCGCGTGAACCGCTCCGCCCGCGCCCAGCCCGACGCCGAGATCGAGCGCCTCGAGGCGCGCGTCCTCGGCCGGGTCCAGGGCGTCGGCTTCCGCTTCTTCGTCCTCCGCCTCGCCGACGAGCTCGACCTGCGGGGTTGGGTCGCCAACGAACCCGAGGGTTCGGTTCGGGTCGTCGCCGAGGGGCCCCGCTGGGCCCTCGAAGCACTCCGGGAGCGGCTCGCGATCGGGCCGCCGGCGGCCCGGGTGGAGCGGGTCATCGCTCGCTTCGGGCCGGCCACCGGCGAGTTCGCCGGCTTCGGGGTCCGCTGGCTCGGCCACGGTGGCGACTGACGGCGGGCTAACACCTGGCGGTGGGCGCCGCCTGACACCGGGCGGCGCCGGTCGCCGAGCCTCAGGTGAGAACCGCCGCGAGACCGCCGATCGACGTAGGCGGCGCTGACCCGAACGGTCGCTCGGGCGCGTACGAAGTCGCTATCGCCCCGAGAACGACGCCGGCGCATCCTCGTCGACGACGATGGAGCCCCAGGCGAACCCCCTCGACGGCGAGCAGCTCAGGCCCGACGACTTCCCGGGCCTCTATCGGGCCGTCCTCGACGCAGCCGCGGAACTCGAGCGGCGCGGCGATCGGTCCGCTGCTGCGCGCCTCCGACGCGAGGCCGCGGACGCCTACAGCGTCTGGGACGAGCAGGGTCGGCGCCGGCTCATCGCCCTCCTGACGGGGACCCGTCGCCCGGGACGAGCCTGAGGTCCGTCGCGCCGCCGCCGCGGCCGCGCTACCCTCACCCCCGTGCCGAACGAGCCCCCGTCCGCCGCCATCGAGCCCCCGACGGTCGCCGTCGCTGTCGAGCGCGCCCTGGCCGGGCTGGCGGCGCTCGGCGAAATCGGCGAAGGCGACGAGGACGCCTGGTCGTACGTCGTCGACCTCGTCGCGGCCTGGCGTACCCGCCTCGAGGCGGTCGCCGCGGCGCGGGGAGCCGAACGCCTCCCGGCCGAGGCGGCGACGGCCATCGCCACGGCCCTCGACGAGGCGAGCCGGATTTCGGACCCCTACCGGGCCATCGACTGGTGTTCGACCCTGCCCCAGGTCGTCCTCACCGCCCTCGGCGAGGTGCCCTAAGCGACGATGCGCTTCGCCGATCCGGTTCCCGACGCCCGCCACGTCGTCTATGCCCGCATCCAGGCCGACCCGCTCGTCGCCCGCGCTGCCGAGCTCCTCGCCGAGGCGACCCGGACCGAGCTCCTCCTCGCCCGGGCGGCGATGAACGGGGAACGGACGGACCCGGGCATCTGGCGGGCGATGTTTCCGACCCTCTTCGGCGCCGACGTGGCGGATGCTGCGGCGCGGGATCGGGCGGAGGCGATCCTCGAGGTCTCGCTTCGGATCGCCGACCGCGGCGAGCAGGCGCGCCAGCAGTTCCGAGGCGCCGTCGTCGAGGCCCTCACCGAGCGACTCCTCCGCCGCCGGAGCGACCGCGTCCGTCGGGAGCGGCGGGTCCTCTTCGACGGCGTGCCCGCCGAAATCCACCCCTACGACGTGACCGTGGAGGACCCCGACCGCCCGGAGATCTACGACTGCAAGTGGGGTGCCCGTGGGATCGACGACGACGTCCTCCACCAGCTCGACGACGCTCGACGACATGCGGCCGAGGAGGGGATCGCCGTCCTCGTCGCCATCGTCGTCTTCGACGCCGAGCGCTCGTGCCGGGTCCGCCTGGCCGGCCTGCGGGCCCCCGTCGCTGGGACGCGGCTGGTGAGCCTCGAGTCCCTGGGCGAGCTCGCCCGCCGGCCGCCGGCCCTCCCTGCCGCGGCGAGCTAAGTCGGCGGATGGCCGACGACGGGCCGCCGGCTTCGGTGCGCCTCGACGGTAGCGAGCCGGGCTCCCCGGTCGCCGGCGGCGACGAGCGGAGCTGGGTCGTCCCTTACCGGGTCCGCTTCGACGAGGCCGGGCCCGACGGGCTCGTTCGACCGGGGATCCTTCTCGCCTATGCCCAGGACTGTGCCTGGCTCCACTCGACGGCGCTCGGCTTCGACCGGGCCTGGTACCGGGCCCGCGGCCTCGCCTGGCTCGTCCGGGCCGTCCGACTCGACCTCCTCGCCCCGATCGAGAGCGGGAGCGAGCTCCTCGTTCGGACTACCGTCATCGGCTTCCGGGCCGCCTCGGCCCGTCGTCGGACCGACGTGACCCTCGGCCGCGAGCGGGTGGCCGTCGTGGTGACCGACTGGGCCCTGACCGACGAGCGAGGGCGTCCGGTCCGCCTCCCGGCGGAGGTCCGGGCCCGCTTCGCGCGCGTCGGCGGCGACGGGCTCGGGGGGTTCAGTCCGCTCCGGGTCGTCGACGGGTCGGGGCGGCCGGCCGAACCCGCCGAGGCGCCCGCGGCAGCCCTGTCCGATCGCCTCGGGCGCGTCCGCCGGGCCGACACCGACCCGATGGGGCACCTCAACAACAGCCGGGCGCTCGACCTCGTCGAGGAGGCCATCGCCGACCTGCCGGCTGGGCAGGCCGTGCTCGGCACGCTCCCGCGGCGCTACCTTCTCGAGTACCGGGCCCCGCTGCCGGTCGGGAGCCCGCTCGATGTGCGCCTCGGGCCCGTCGGGGATAACCCTGGGGCCGCCTTCAACGTCGAGATCCGCGCTGCCGGCGCGCCGAGCGCGGCGATCGTCGCCGTCGTCGAGGCAGGCGACGGCGCCCTCGAGGAAGAGCTCGGCTGAGGCTGCCGGTCGAGCACGTCGCCCGGCACCGACGGAGCCGACCACCGCTACCATTTAGCGTCCATGGTCCGTCTGTTCGTCGCCATCTTCCTCGCTCTCTCCGTCCTCGGGTGTGGGTCGAGATCCGCGCCGCTGCTTGCCACCTTCACCCGAGAATGGCAGGATGGGCGGGTGGAGACCCTCGAACTCTATGCAGACGGTCGCGTTCTGATGAACCACGTTGGCTACATCGATCGGGTCACGCTCTCCAGCGGGGATGTGGAGACCCTTCGAGCGGCGTTGCGCACCATTGGCCCGGCTCGCGACCCGACTGCGTTCCCTAGGCTGACGCTCGCTGTGCCGGACGGACCTTCGGTGATCGTCGACGCCGAGCCTGGCACGGTAGGCGCTCTCTTCGTGTCGTTGCTCGATCGACACAGGCTCCCGTGACCGCGCCATGACTCATTTCGAAGGGCCGCCTCGGTCCCTGTGGCTGTCGGACCGGTGAAGCCACGACCCTCCGTCATCGCCCTCCTCGCCTGGTCGGCGGCCGGCCTGCTGGGTGGACACCAGGCTGCGTACCTGCTCGTCTATCGCGACCCGGCGGTCCTCGCCCACGTCTTCGCCGACACCGGCCACGGCTGGCTCCAGGTCGCGCCGTTCCTAGCCGCAGCGGCGTTGCTCACGGCGATCGTCGTTGGCTTCGGCGGCACTTCACCGATCCCATCGCTGCGTTGGCGTTTCTCGGCGCTCGCTCTCGTCCAGACCAGCGCCTTCTTGCTCGTCGAGGCCGGCGAACGCCTGGCGCATGGCGGCGCTGCCGCCGACCCGATGTCGATCCTGGATGGCCGTGGCTGGCTGGTCGTCGCCGTTGGCGTCGGCGTTCAGTGCATCACCGCTGCGCTCGTCGCCCTGGCGTCGGAGGCCGTCGAGCGCATCGGGCACGCGGCCCGGACCCGTCGGGCTCGGCCTCGACATCGGACGAACGAGAGTGTTCGCCCCATCGACGCCTCGAGCGTCCTCCCGCATGGCCGGCTCTGGGCAGTCACTTGCCGGCCTCGTGCCCCGCCTTCCTGACTGGGCGGCGAGGGCGGGCCCGTAGCCCGTCCCTGAGCACCGCGCCCCAAGATCGAACCTGATCTCTCGCCAACCTCGCAACAACCGGATTTCTTCCGGGGAGGTAGGGATTCGTGATTCGTCGTCATGTCTGCATTCGTCATGTCTGTGTCCGCCTTGCGGCGGGCGCTGTCACAGCACTGGCTGCCCTCGCCGTGGCGGTCGCACCCGTGGGTGCCCACGCGTCGATTCCCGATGGGGATTCGATCCCAGCCGGCGGAACGGCGGTCATCCATGTTCGGATACCCCATGGCTGCGACGGTGCTGCCGTCACAGCGGTCAAGGTGCAGCTCCCCGATGGCGTCGTCGGGGCCCGACCGGAGGCTGTGCCGGGTTGGTCCGTCACGACCGAGATGGTCCCGGCGAACTACACGCTCTTCGGCACGACCTACACGGAGCGGGTCGGCACCGTCACCTGGACGGGCGGCCCTCTGCCGGACGGGCAATACCTCGACTTCGGGATCCTGGCCACCTTCCAGCTCGAGCCGGGCGAGTATGCGCTCCCAGTGATCCAGGAATGTGGCGCCGATTCGGTCGCCTGGGTCGAGGTCCCTGCCGCGGGCCAGTCGCACGATGACCTCGAGCATCCGGCGCCGATGTTCACGGTGGTCGAGGCGGCCGAAGGGGGTGACCACGATCATGGCGGCGGGGCGGCGGCGTCGCCGACGCCCAGCGTCGATCACGCGGGCGGCGACGCCTCCGGCGACCTCACTGCCCTCGCCGCCGACCTGGCCGATCTCAAGGCGAAGGTGACGGCCATCGAGGCGACCAGCCGCCCGAGCACGCCGAGCAACGCCAACGTGGTGGATCCCACGGCCACGCTCGCCATCGCGGTCGCTGGCCTCGTCGCTGGCCTCGGTGGCTCAGTCTTGGGGCTCGTCGCGATTCGCCGGCGCCGGTGAACCGGCTCCGCAGAAAGGCCGACCGATCTCGGTGATCGGTGCGCTTCTGGGAAGGGCTCGCCCACGGCGGGCCCTCCCAGTCCTTGTCGGTGCCCTCGTCGGACTGGGTCTCGCGCTCCGTCTGGGTTCGCCCCCGCCGGCCCTCGCCCACGCCAGCCTTCTATCGGAGTCGCCCAGGGACGGAGAACGGCTCCCGGCGACCCCCGCTGCCATCATCCTCGACTTCGACGAGCCGGTCGGGATCGGCCCAGACGCCGTCCGTCTCGTCGATGCCGGCGGCGCGCCCATCGCCTTGCCGCCTGCCGAGAGCGCCGGACGACAGGTGGTCCAACGACTGCCGCCGCTTGCCGACGGTTGGTACTTCGCCACCTGGACCGTCATCTCTTCCGACGGCCACATCGTCCATGGCGCCATCGCCTTCGCGGTCGGCAACGCGCCAGGGCCGCCGCCGAGCCTCCCCATGTCCGGCGGTCTCGGTGGGCTCCCGATCGCGGCGGCCCGGGCCCTCGGCGATCTCGGCCTGGTCGTCTCGCTCGGGGCGGCTGGGGCGGTCCTTCTCTTGGGTGCCGCCGGCGACCGAGTGCGGCGGTTCGCTCTCGGGGCGGCGCTCCTGGGCGCCACGGGCTATCTGGCCGTGGCCGCGGCGACGGTCGTCGATGTCGGAGCGGCGGCCAGAACGGCACCAGCCGTCGTCGTCGCGCTCCTTCGCGCTGCCCTCCTCGCCGCGGTCCTCGCTTCGCTCCTCGGCCGCCGGTGGCGGATCGGCGCAACGCTCGTGGCCCTCGCGCTCGTCAGCATGGTGGTCGGTGGCCATCCCGGCCGGAACCCACTGACCGCGATCCTCTTTCTGCTCCATCTCGCGGGGGCAGCTCTGTGGCTTGGGGCCGCCCCCTCGGTGCTCCTCGTCCTTCGGGATCGGTCCCTGCCCGCTGGATCGGCCGAGGTGGTAGTCCGGCGCTTCTCTCGGTGGGCGACCGTGACCCTCGCCGTGGTCGTTGGGGGCGGCGCCCTGCTGGGACTCCTGCTGACAGACGGGCTCGCCCCTGGATTGGATGGTCGATACCTCGCGTTCCTGGGGGCCAAGGTTGTGCTCGTGGGGCTCGCTGCCCTGCTCGGTGCGGCGACCCGTCGTCGTCTCGCCCACGGAACCCCAGGCCGTCGCGCCCTCGAGCGCGTCTTCCTCGTGGACTCAGGCATCCTGATCGGGGTCATCGTCCTCTCGGCCGGTCTTACCGTGGGTCCGCCGCGTCCGGCGACGCCGCTGGAGGCGGACGTCCACGTCGGTCACTGCACGCTGGAAACCGCCACCGGCGTCGTAAGCCTCACGCTGCGACCGGCTCAAGTTGGCGACAACACCCTCTATCTCGACAACGCGGGAGCTGCCGCCCGCCTGCGGCTGGAGCTTCGGCGTGGCGGCGACCCGGGAGCGATCGTGATCGAGGCCGCGCCTCAGGGCTCCACCTGGACGGGGAGCGGGGCCATCCCGGTAGCGGGTGTCTGGGACGTCACGGTCGTCATCGGGCGAGACGAGTTCAAGGAAGAACGGGCGAGCTGTCAGCTCCGAGTCCTACCGTGAACGGCCCGTTCCCGGGCCTCCTTCTACCTCGGGATCGCCGTCGGCCCGATGATCGGCCAAGCTCTCCTCGGTCTGGGCGGCTTCACCCTCGCCTGGCTCGGTGCGGCGGCACTCGCGTTCCTGGCGGCCGTCCTCGCAACCCGCATCCCCGAGACCCGCGCGGCGGCCTCCCTCGCCGACGAGCCGCCCGTCGTGCCGCTCATCCACCGGTCCTCCATCGGCCCGGGTCTGGCGCTCCTCAGTGGG
>DAOTYQ010000101.1:0-7155 GCA_034434735.1 Chloroflexota bacterium | reverse complement strand
GAGTCGGGCCACGGGCCGCCCGTTCCGGGTGATCGTGATGGACTCGCCTCGCTCGACCTCTCGAGGAGCTGCGGCAGTCGGGCCTTCGCTTCGTAGACGCCCACCTGCTTCATCGTCGTCTCGTTCTGGTCTGGGCTGGTCCGACTCGGGCGATGATATGCCACGACAGCGGAGGGTGGGGCGATGGAGTGGGCGTCCAGTTTGCGCAGGATCGGGACCTCTCGGAAGGAAGCCGGCGGCTGCCTCCTCCGCATCCTGCGGAGCACCCGATCGTCCCGTCCGACGGCGGGTGTGCCGCGACCGGTCAGTCCGTGTGGAAGATCTCCCGCATCGTCGTCCACCACTCGCCCTCGGCGCGATCCGGCAGCGGCTCCTGGAGCGGCTTGTTGATCGCCCACCAGCGCTGGGTGGCCGGATCGGCGGCCATCTTCTCCATGTCGGCGGCGAAATCGGTGCCGTGGTACTCGAAGTAGGCGAAGAGGAGATCGCCGTGCCGGAAGATCGAGTAGTTCCGGATGTTGCATTGCCGGATCATGTCGAGGACCTCGGGCCAGACCGCGGCATGGAGCCGCTCGTATTCGTCGACCGCTTCGGGCTTGATCCGGATGACCTGGCCAAACCGCTGCATCGTCGCCTCCCGTTTCAAATCCGTTCCGACAAGCCGGGCTCATCTGCCCGAGCTGCGTCCCAACGCCCGCGTGTCCTGTCTGGGGCCTACGGTCGCTGGGCCTGACCGCTGTCGAGGGCTCGGTAGAGGGCCTCGACGATCCGGAGCGTTCCCAGGTTCTCCCGACCCGACGTGATCGGCTCGCCGTCCTCGACGATGGCGCGGAGCAGCGAGGCCATGGGGCCGATGAAGGCGTCGGGCAACCAGCGGGTCGTCACCGGGTAGGGGAGCCAACCGTCCGTCGGGAGGGTGCGGCTCCACACCTCGAGGCTGTCCGGCCGCCCGTGCGGGTAGTCGTAGAGGAGACCGAGGGTGCCCCGGATCGATCCCTCGCTCCCGTCGATCCTGAATTCCGCCCGGACGTCGCCGGCGAGGTTCTCGTGATTCGTGTGGACGAGGGCGAGGCGGCCGTCGGCGTACCGGAACGTCGAGATCGTCCGCGTTTCGGCAGCGGCGACCTGGCCCGGCGTCCGGCCGGCGGCGCCCCACACGAGCTCCGGCTCCCCGAAGAACGAACGGATCGTGTCGAAGTAGTGGATGGAGTGGTAGAGGAGGTCGAGGCGCTCAGAAGTGACGAGCCATGGCCAGGCGTTCCACTCCGTTCGGATGTTGACGACGATGCTGAACGCCGTCGGCTCCCCGATCCAGCCGCGTCGGACCATCGCCCGCGCGGCCGCGATGCCCTCCTCGAAACGCATCTGCTGGTTCACGGCGAGTTTGCGCCCGGCCCCTTCGGCTGCGGCCACGATCCGCTCCGCGGTCGGCACGTCGAGCGCCAGTGGCTTCTGGCACAGGAGATGCTTGCCGGCGGCGAGGGCTCGCTCGGCGATCTCGGGCTGAGCCCACGGCACGACGGCGATGTCGACGACCTCGGCCTCGGAGGCGAGGAGCGCATCAAGCGACTCGAAAACCCGTGGAACCTCGTGGCGGGCGGCCACGCCCCGTGCTCGGTCCAGGTCGATGTCGTAGATGCCGACGATGTCGAGCCCGGCCTTCCGATAGGCGGGCAGATGGGCGTAGTCGACGATCGCCCCCGCGCCGACGACGGCGATGGGTCGGCGGTGCTCGGCTGGGACCCCGAGACGGACCTCCTCGGCGATCGGGAGAAGGGCATCGAGCATGGCTCACACCTCCAGGCGATAGACCGCTCGGGCAGTGTCCGCCAGGATGGCGGACCGGTCCGCCTCGGAGAGGTCGGCGAGCACCCGGTTGGTCTCCTGCCAGACCTTCAGATAGTCGCCGGCGAGGATCGCGACCGGCCAGTCGCTACCGAACATGAGGCGTTGCGGCCCGAAGCAGCCTAGAGCGTGCTCCACGTAGGGCCGCAGGTCGTCGGCGGACCAGCTTTCCCAGTCGGCGGCGGTGTTGAGACCCGAAATCTTGGCGAAGACGTTCGGGTACTCGGCGGCCCGCTTGATGAGCGACGCCCATGGCTCCCAGCCCCGGTCTTTGATCGGCGGCTTGGCGAGGTGATCGATGACGAGTCGGAGGTTCGGCACGGCTTCGGCCAGGGTCGGCACGTGCTCGAGGTGGCGCGGCAGGACGGCCACGACGTCGAAGGAGAGATTGCGCTCGGCGAGGAGCCGCAATCCGTCGAGGACCACCGACTGGACGACCCAGTCGGGGTCCGCCTCTTCGTGGATGAGGTGACGAACGCCCTTGAAGGCGCGGTGGACGGTGAACCGATCCAGCGCCTCCGCGGCCTCCGCCGGCCGATGGAGGGGCACCCAGCCGACGACGCCGGCTACGAAGTCGTACCGATCGGCGACGGCGAGCATGGACTCGGTGTCCGCGTAGGTGTCGGCGGCCTGGACGAGGACGGCCCGGTCCACGCCGGCACGGGCCAACTCGGCGGCCGCCTCGTCGGCGGTGAAGGTCCGATAGATCGGTCCGTAGGCGGGCGTCAGCCAGGGGTAGTCGCCGGCCAGATCCCAGAGATGCAGGTGGGTGTCGATGACGGTCGCCATGCTGGCCTCCTTTCGCATCAACGCGCGACAGAACGCGGAACGGAACGAACCTGGTCGAGGACACGGTCGATGGCGGCAAGGGCTTCCCCGAGGTACGCCTCGGGTTGGAGGAGGGCCTCGATCTGGGTCCGATCGAGGTGCTCGAGGACCTCCGGCATCTCGCTCAGGCAGTCGGCGAAGGGCCGACCGGATTCGAAGCTCGTTCGAGCCGCTCGGCGGATGAGACGGTGGGCGCGCTGCCGGCCGATGCGCTCGGCGAGGCTGATCATCACGGCCTCGGCGTTGATGAGCCCGTTCGTGATCCTGAGGTTTGCGCGCATCCGTTCGGGACGAACGGTGAGGTTCTCGAAGACGTGGTGCGTGTTGGCGAGGGCCCCGGAGGCGAGGATCGCCGTCTCGGGAATGAACGCCCATTCTGCCTGCCAGGCCGACATGTCGCGTTCGTGCTGGTGGACGAGCGAGCCCACGGCGATGGCCGGCTGAGCGGCGAGGATCCGTCCGACGGCGACGATCGCCTCGCAGAGCATTGGGTTTCGCTTCTGCGGCATCGTGGACGAGCCGACCGAGTGCTCGGTGTGCGGCTCCTCCAACTCGCCCACCTCCGTTTTCTGGAGGAGGATGACCTCGTTCGCGGCCCGGGCACAGGTCTGGCCGATCATCGCCGCCAGGCAGGTGAACTCGGCGAACCCGTCGCGGGCCGGGTGCCACGTGATCGGCGGGACACCGAGGCCCAGCTCCTCGGCCAGGGCTTCCTGGACGGCCCGCCCGCGCCCACCGAGGGCCGCCAGGGTGCCGACGGCGCCGGACAGCTGGACGACGAGGAGGCGAGGCCGGAGCTCGTGCAGCCGATCTCGGTGCCGCTGGAGCTCGGCGATGAAGACGGCGAGCTTGAAGCCGAGGGTGATCGGCAAGGCGTGCTGGCCGTGGGTCCGGCCGGCCATCGGCGTCGCCCGATGTCGGTCGGCAAGGTCGGCGAGGACGGCGAGGAGATCCTCGAGCTGTCGCTCCAGGATGGCGAGGGCGTCCCGAAGCTGGAGGACGACGGCCGTGTCCATGATGTCCTGGGTCGTGGCGCCCCAATGGACGTACTCGCCGAGGTCGTCCGGACATGCCCTGGCCAGCTGATTGATGAGCGGGACGAGCGGATGACTCGTCTCGTCGACGCCCTGCTTGAGCTCGGCGATGTCCAGGCGCTCGACCCGAGCCGCCTCGCTGATCGCATAGGCGGCTTCCTCCGGGATGACTCCGAGCCGTGCCTCGACCCGGGCGAGGGCCGCCTCGACGTCGAGCCAGCGCTGGACCGTTGCCCGGTCCGAGAAGACGGCCCGCATCTCGGGCGTCCCGAACTGATCGCGGAACAGCGCCGAGTCGATGACGTGGGCGTTGGGGTGGCCGTTCATCGGCGGTGGGCGGCGAGGCGATGGGCCGGCGGCTGGACCATCTCGAGGACGATATCGTCGGGGTCCAGGAAGTAGCAGGTGAAGCCACCCTCGTTGATCCCGGCCGTGATCGCGTTCGGTGGAGAGACGAAGCGGACGCCGGCGGCGGCGAGCCGCTCGTAGCGGTCGTGGACGTCGTCGACGGCCATCGCCAGGTGGGCGGCTCCGGGTCGCCAGATCTCGCGCGCGCCGCGCTCGAGACGGGGAGCGACGTACTCGACGAGCTCCAGGTCGTGGGTCGAAAGACCGCGCGGCTCACCCGGCACGACGAGCTGCGCGATCTTGAGGTGCGCCTCTGGGTGGCCGACGAGCCGGCGCGTGTACTCGTTCGCCTGCTCCTGGCGGTGGATGAGCTCGAACCCGAGGAGGTCGCGATAGAAGGCGATCGACCGCTCGATGTCCGAGACGGTGAAGCTGAAGTGCCAGACCCCGTGGAGCATCCTCTCCCTCTGCGTTCGATGGCGATCCGACGTCAACCTTCGTTTGATCCGGGTAGGCCGAAGCCCATGCGGTGGGCGTGTTCCGGGCGCGCGGCCCCCAGGTCCTTGTAGATGAACCAGCGGCAGGGCCGCTCGGTGTCGCAGTCCTCGAGGGGCCGCAAGGGCGGCCGCCCGTCGCGATAGTGGATGAACTCCATGACGATGGGCGAGTGGACGGCGTACCAGCCGACGCCGACCCGCCCCCACGTCCACGGGTGCGGCTCGTGGTTGCCGGCCGGCTGGTACGGTGGCCGTCCCGTCTCGGGATCGCCCCGTCGCAGGATTCCGCAACTCCCGCACGGATCGAGGACCATGACGTAGCGATCGGGTTCCTCGGTGACGCCGACGTCGCCCCGGCGGCGCCAGCCGCTCAGGTGGCCGCGCATCCCCTCAACGCTCAACTGGAGGCGCTCGAGGGGCGTCATCTCGGCCCAGGTCGCGTATCGAGGCTTCCAGATGTGTTCGTAGGCGAGCTCGATGGACTCGCGGACGGCCTCTTCCCCCAGGCTCTCGGCGATCCCCGTGAGAAGCTCCTGGATCCAGACGACCAGGCTATCGTGGAGGGCGGCGTAGCGACGCCGTCCCTGCTCGGCCAGATCCACGGCCAGGGTCGTGTCGTGGCGGGCGAGGGCGGCCAGCGCCCGATCGCGATCGCCGACGGCGGGATCGTAGTCCCGTAAGCCGTGGAGGAGCCAGGCCGGCACGGCATGCAAGTCGGACCCGCCGGTCCGAGCCAGGCGAAAGTGGACGATGTCCTCGAGCCAGACGAAGAGGATCCGGCCGATCCGCCCCATCTCGTCCCAGAAATACCGGAGGAGGTCGGCGGCCAGGTCGAACTCGCCCTCGCTGACGGCCGCTTCGAAAAGGGTCTGCGTCGAGGTGCCGAGCGTCTCCGGCCCATCGGCGCGGATGACGCGGCCGAGGCGCGGCGAGTGGCGGAGCGGGTTGTCCATGGTGTTTCTAGCCCTTCGTCGCTCCGAGGGTGAGGCCCCGGAGCAGGTGTCGCTGAACGGCCAGGACGAAGAGGACCGCCGGGATCATCATGACCACCGACATCGCCGCCATCCCCCGCCAGTCCGACGTGAACTGCTGGGTGAAGTCGAAGAGACCTACGGGGAAGGTCTTCGAGGCCGTCGTCCGGGTGACGACGACGGCGAGCTGGTACTCGTTCCAGGCCGCGAGGAAGGCGAAGATGGCGGCGGCGGCGAGCCCGGGTCGCGCCAGCGGCACGTAGACGTGCCAGAAGGCCTGCCAGGCGCTGGCACCGTCCACTTCGGCGGCGTCACCGAGCTCGGTCGGGATGTCGCGGAAGAAGACGTCGAGGAGCCAGACCGTGAAGGGGATGTTGAGGGCGACGTAGGCGAGGGCGAGGGCCCACGGCCGATCGAGCCAGCCGAGCTTGGCGAAGAGGACGAAGAGCGGCAGGCCGAGGGCGATGCCGGGCACCGCTCGGGAGAGCATCAGCCCCAGGAAAAGGTGGTTGCGCCACCGGAACGAGAAGCGGGCGAAGGCATAGGCGGCGAGCGTTCCGAGCGGGAGGGCGATGGCCGTGCTCAGGAGGGCCGCGATGACCGAGTTCCGAAGGTAGGCCTGGAACGGCACCGTGGTGACGCCGGAGCCAAACCCGAAGAGGCTCTCGAAGGCCTCGAAGGTGATCCGGCGCGGGATCCAGACCGGGGGATTGGCGTTGATCTCGACGTTCGGTCGGACCGAGGTCAGGACGACCCACACGGCCGGCAGGAGCCAGACGAACAGGGCGAGCCACGTTCCCAACGTGAGGAGCCGTTCGCCCCAGCGGCGTCGACCGCGGTGTCCGCCGGCGCGGGCCTTGGCCCGGCTGAGGAGGCCGATCCGAAGGGCCGTCATCGGACGATCCTCGACTTCACGAGCTGGCGGAAGATGTAGGCGAGGGCGAGGATGGTGATGCCGACGGTGATGAACGACATCGCCGCGCCGACCGCGAAGCGACCGTCCTGCATGGAGACGCGAAAGATGTACGTCCAGACGAGCTCGGTTCGATGGGCCGGTCCACCGCCGGTCATGATCTGGACGATGTCGAAGGAGCGGGCCACGTCGAGGGAGCGGATGGCGGTGATGACGTAGAAGAACGGCATGAGCTGGGGCAGGACGACGGACCGCAATCGTTGCCATGAATTGGCGCCGTCGATCTCGGCGGCCTCCTCGAGATCGCGGGGCAATGACAGCCGGCCGGCGAGGAAGATGATCGCCACGATCGGGACGTTCATCCACATGTCGGCGGCGATGACCGACACGAGGGCGAGGTTCCGGTCGACGAGCCAGGGGATGGGATCGTTGATCAGGCCGAGCGCCCGGAGGGCGTTGTTGACGAGCCCGACCTGGGCGTTGAAGAACCACCGGAACTGGAAGCCGACGAGGACCGGGGCGAACATCATCGGCACCATGAGGAGCGTCCGCATGACCGACTGCCCGACCCCCATCCGGGCCACGGCGAGGGCGAGGGCGAGCCCGATGAGGAGCGACAGGTTGACCGTGACGAGGAGGAAGACGAGCGTCGTCCCGAGGGCGCTCCAGAAGATCGGATCGGAGAAAAGGGCGCCGTAGTTGGCGAGCCCGACGAAGCT
>DAOTYQ010000100.1:0-4845 GCA_034434735.1 Chloroflexota bacterium | reverse complement strand
TCTTCGTGGTGTACTCGTGCGGATACGTTCGGGCGTACGTCCAGGCGAACTTCCACTTCGTCCGACCAATGATCTCGGCGAGCTCCGCGGCCTCGGCCTCGCTGAGCTCGATGACGGCTGGATCCGGACGACCCGTCATTCGATCTCCCATGGCTTCAACCTCCCCTGCATTCGCGCCCATGTCAGCCGCATCCGCGAAGTGCGTCAGGAGCCTCTCCCCGGCCCGGCCACGCCCCTACTCCGGCTCGAAGCCGTGGCTCGAGAAGCGGAGCGTCCGGCTGTTCTCGGTGACGACCCGCTGGACCGAGTCCGGAACGCCATCCGGGACCTCCGCCTCGATCTCGAGGCTGACCCGGACCCGGGCGCCCGGCAGGGCCGCCAGGTGGGCGATGACCTCCTCGGCGATGCGCCCCGCATCCGCCCCCGCCCGGAGCGGGTCCACGGGCGCGCTGCCGTGGAAGCGGCGCGGCAGCGGCGCCGCTGTGCCGGCCGCCGCTCCCGGCGCCGCGCTCGCCCCGCCCACTGCTCCCAGCACGCTCCCCTCGCCGATCCCCCAGGGAACCGAAGGAGCACCGGCCGGACCCACGCCCAGGCCGGCCTCACCCGCCCCGGCACCCACGGTCGCCGCCCGCTCCGCATCCAGCTGCCGTCGCGCCGCCTCCGGCCGGACCAGGAGCCCTCGCAGATCGCTCCCCGAGAGCCCGATCTGCGTGTAGGCGCGAAGGCCCCGATAGCGCCCCGCTGCCTCATCGAAGCTGTCGGCGTAGGCGAACCCCTCCGTCTCCCAGGTGACGAGGCTCACCCCGTCCCGAACCGCCCCAGCCAAGACGTCCGGATCCCGAAGCCGGGGCAAGTAGAGGTAGCGGGCAAAGTCCTCGACGAGCTGGCGCACCTCGACGTGGTCGCCTCCATCACCCCGCCAGAGCGGGACCCGGTCGAGCTCCATCCGCAGCCGCGTCCCCGCCAGGCCGGTCAGGAGAAGCTCGTCGGTTCGGAGCTTCCGCGACGCCCGGACCGCCGGCGCGTCGCTGCCCTGGAGCCGGAACGCCTGCCAGACGACCTCGCCCATCGGCTCGGCCTGGGTCGGCACGAGGAGCCAGACGTACGTCTCCGGCAGCCGCGCCTCCACCGTCGCCTCGGCCGACGTCGTCTGGGCTTCCGCTTGCCGCGCCTGGTGCTCGTCCAGGTTCAAGGCCCCCCGGTCCGCGACGATGGAGCTCCAGGCCAGGAAGCGGCGAACCGCCTCGTCGAGGTCCTGGAGCCGGACCCGGTCCGGGGCCAGGAAGACGAGCGTGTTCCGGTAGAGGCGGGGGGCACTCCCGCGGGACTCCAAGATCTCGCGGGCCCGCTCGAGGGCCGGACTCGCGGGGTCGTCCTTGGCGTGCGGCGTCTCCGGCCCCAGGACGACGAGCCGGGCATCGAGATCGTCGGGGACGTCGGCGCCCGACTGTGGGAAGGGATGGACCCGGGCGAAGTCACCCGGCGTCCGGAGCTGGGCTCGGAGCCGCTTCTCGATCTCGGCGGCGATCCGGTGGGGCTCGCGACGGAGCTGCTCGGCGCGATCCTCGGCGATCTTCGTGACCGTCGGCTGGGTCGAGTACCAGTAGCGGGTCCCGTCCTGGTAGAGGTACGTCGCCGCCGCCGCCAGCCGTCGGAGGGCGTCGCCGAAGACTGCCGGCGGCTCGCCCGGCATCGCGCAGCCGAGCTTCACCCGCCGATCTTCGACGCCCCGGTGGGCCGCCGTCGAGATCGGTGCCGAACCGAGATAGATCGTCCGCGCCACCCGGCGGGCGGCCGAGTAGCGCCCGAGGTTCGGGACGTCGCCGTCGAGGCGGACGGGGAGCGACGCCGGACCGTCGACATCCTTCTCGATGACCGGGACCCAGTTCTCCGAGAGGTAGCGGGTCAGCTCGAACTGGACGCGCGGATCGTCGATCGGGATCGACGAGGGGAGGATGAGGGGGCTCCGATCGCCCTTCGCCCAGAGGCTGTGGACGACGGCCGCCATGAGCCGGAGGACGCCGCGCGTCCGCTGGAACTTCAGGAGCGTCGACCAGTCGGTGTAGAGGCGGTCGAAGACTTCGGGATGGATCGGGTAGGCGGCCCGGAGGCGAGCCTCGTAGTCGGCCTCCCGGCATTCGGGTGGGAACTCCTCCCGCTGGGTCCGGTAGAGGTCGGCGAAGGCCCGGGCGACGATGTCGCGAGCCGTGAACTGCCCGGGGCTGGCAAAGGGCTCGAAGAGCCGCCGCCGGACGATCTCGAAGCCCTCTTCCGCCGAGGCCGGCCGCCAGGACGACTCCACCCGGCCGATGACGTTCCGGAGCCGATCGAGGGCCTCTCGACCCCGGACGCCACCGACCTCGACATCTTCGGCTTGGGCGTGGGGCGAGCCCGGCCCCTCCGAGGCCGGCAGGCTGATGACGACGAGACAGGCCCGGGCCGCTCGCGCCGACTCGGTAAGGGCCTGGGCGAAGGTGAACTGGGTCTCGAAGGAGCCGCCCGGCAAATCCGCCCCGTCGTGGAGCTGTCGCGCATAGGCGACCCACTCGTCGATGAGGACGAGGCAGGGGCCGTAGGTGTTGAAGAGCTCCCGGAGGCGATCGCCCGGGCTCGTCGCCCGCTCGTCGTCGGCGGCGACGAGAGCGTACGCCTCGGGGCCGCCGAGCTGCCAGGCGAGTTCGCCCCAGAGGGTCCGAACGACCGTCCCGTCGGGCTTCGTGACCGGGTTCCCGGGCGAGATCCGATTGCCGACGAGGACGACCCGTCGGACCGACGGGAGGCTCGCCACGCCGGCCTCGCCGAGCATCGCCTCCACGCCGGGGAGCTCCGTCGGCGAGCGGCCGGAGAAGAGGTGGTAGAGGGCAAGGAGCGAGTGGGTCTTGCCGCCACCGAAGTTCGTCTGGAGCTGGACGACCGGGTCGCCGCCCGTGCCAGAGAGGCGTTCGGCGGCAGCGACGAGGAGGCGCTTCAGGCTCTCGGTCAGGTAGGTGCGCCGGAAGAACTCGACCGGGTGGCGGTACTCGTCGCTCCCTTCGCCGAGGTAGACCTGCCAGAGGTCGGCCGCGAACTCGGCCTGCTGGTAGCGGCCGCTCGCCACGTCCGGATGGGGGCTCACGACCTCCCGCCAGGGCTTGAGCGCGGCATCCGCGGCGGTCTCGATGGGGGATCCGCCGGCCCGTCGTCGCTCGCTCCGGAGCTGCTCCTCGTAGAGCTGGCGGCGCAGCTCGAGCTTGAGCTTCCGAACCTCCTCGACCTGGGGGGCCGAGACGGCGCTCAGGAGGCGCTCGGCCGTGTCGAGGGCCCGATCGGTGTCCTCACTGGAGAAGGGGTCCTGGTGGGCCCAGCGGTTCCGGACGTCACGGAGTTCGAAGGCGTAGCTCCGTTCGGCGAAGCCGAGGGTCGCCTTGAAGGCCTCGTTCCAGGTCTCCAGCATGAGGCGGAGGAGCCCGGCCACGTCCCACTCGGCGATCGGCTTCTTGCCGAGGACCGGGTCGCTGGCAAAGGAGGCGATGGTCGCGGCGGCGAGCCGCTGCTGGCGGAGCGCCTCGCTGACCTCCCGCTCGACGAACGGGGCGAGGCCGGCCCGCAGCAGATCGAGGCCCTTGCCGACGCGCTCGTGGTTCGTGATCGCCACGACCTTCACTCCTCTCTACCCGAAGCGGCCTTTACGCCCCGACGACCGAAGTCCTCGACGACGCAGTCGAGCACGGCCCGGGCCTGCTCGGCTGCCCGCCTCGCGTCGTCCAGGGTCGCCTCCGGCCAATCTCCCGGATAGCGGGCCTCGACGGCCCACTCGGTCAGCTCCGCCAATTCCGGATGCTCCTGCTTCACCGTCCAGCCGGCGGGCAGCAGATTCCTGAGTGCATCGAGATCGTGGCGGAGCGGAAACTCGATCCCTTCCAGCACCAGCGCGGCCTTGAGGGCCTTCTCAGCCGCCTGTTGCGCGAACCAACACGCGTGGCGAGGGATCGGATCATCGAGACTGAGCAGCCGCTCCGCCTCCATCATGTCCTCTTCCGCAAACCGGAGCCAGCGGAGCGCTTCCCCGGCAGCCTCAGGACCGCTCATAGACCACCTTGCCTTCGCGCAGGGCGGCCCGCAGCACGCCGCCGATGACCTGGCCGCGGCTTGCGATCTCCTCGGGGGTGGTCACCACGATGTCCTTGCAAACCGGCAGATCGCCCAGGATCCGCCGGATCTCCACCGCGGCGTGGCGCTTGTTCGCGACCTCGGGCAGGACCACGAGGAGATCGACGTCGCTCGAAGCCGTCGCCTCCCCCCGCGCCCGCGAGCCAAACAACACGATCCGCAGCGGCTGAAAGCGCGCGGCGATCCGCTCGACCATGGTCTGAACGACGTCGTCGGGCATTGGCTACCTCCCCGCCGGTTCCCCGAAGAGTCCCGCCTGGACCGGGGCGCCGGCCCGCTCGTGGGCGAGCCGGGCCAACTCCGGCCACCCCAGAACGAGGGCATTGTAGGCCTGGGCGTCGGCGGAACGGCCCTTCCGCTCGGCGATGGCGAAGAGGCGGTAGGCGAGGTCCCGGGCGAGCTCGCCCCGGGTGCCGAGCCGGGCGAGGAGCTCGGCCGTGGCCAGGTCCCCCGCCTTGGCGTGCCAGTAGCGCCGCAGCAGGTGGTGGGTCGCCTCCCAGATGGCGAAGCGGCGGTCGGTCGCCGGGTCCCAGGCGTCGGGCAGCTCCTCGGGCCGCAGAAGCCGAACCTTGCCGCCCCGCGAGTGGAGGATCCCCGTCTCGACGAGGCCGCTGACCGAGGTCACCTTCGCCTTCGAGAGGAGCTCGGCGTCGCCGAAGTCCCCCTCCTCGAAGCCGTGCTGCTCGTACCAGGCGA
>DAOTYQ010000099.1:0-4270 GCA_034434735.1 Chloroflexota bacterium | reverse complement strand
CGCCTTCGGTCCCGGGATGCCGGATCTCAACCTGTCGAACCCGGCCGTGACGGCTGACCTCACCGACCTGGCCCGATCCTGGATCTCCGAGGTCGGCATCGACGGCTACCGCCTCGACGCCGCCAAGCATCTCATCGAAGAAGGGCCTGTCCGCCAGGTGAACACGGCCTCGACCCCCATCTCCTTGGTCTGCGGGCGGGCCATGCCCTGGTTGATGGCCTCGGAGAAGGACTTCACCAAGGGGTCGATGATCTGGATGGTCTTGTTCGCCGGTACGTGGCCGGCGACGTCCACGTAGATCTGCTGGGCCGCGGCGCTGACGAGGAGGCTCGCCACCTTGATGGCGAGGTCCTTATTCGCCGAGGCGGTATTGATGTACCAGCCGTCGACCCCGACGAGCGGGCGGGCCGGGCCGGCCGGGCCGGCCGGCAGCGGCGCGACGGCCAGATCCGCTCGGGCCTGGCGGTAGTCGCCGAGGGTCCAGTTGCCGTTGAAGATGATGTCGATCTGACCGTTCTTGAAGGCGTCGTTGACCTTGCCATAGTCGGGATCGACGAGGGCGCCGGCGGCCTTGAGCTCGGCGACGAACTTCATCGCGTCCGCGACACCGCTGTTGGCGGTCGCGGCGCATTTCCCGCTCTCGTCGAAGATCGCCCCGCCGAAGGCGTAGTAGAAGCCCCACTGGAATTAGGGCGCGCCGCCGCCTGGGGCGATGAGGCCGACCTTGCCGCCGTTCTTCACGAAGGCGAGCAGCTCGTCGGTCGTCTTCGGGGGATTCGGGACCTTCTTGCTGTCGTAGTACATGGCGACGGCCTTGAGGGACTCCGGCACCATGTAGAGCTTGCCGTCGACGGTGCTGCCGGCGACCGAGACCTCGGTCGAATTCGCGACGACGTCGTCGATCTTGCCGGTCAGATCTTCGAGGAAGCCGCCGCGGACTTCGGCCCCGAGGCTGTCGTTCGGGGCGATGAACATGTCGGGGCCGCCGCCGGCCGCCGACTCGGTTTCGAACTTCTTGAAGATGTCGCTGAAGGGGACGTCGAGGGCCTCGATCGTCAGGCCTGGGTTCTCGGCCTCGACCGTCTGTCGGATCCGCTCGAAGGCCCGGAACTCGGCACTCCCGCCGGCGGAGCCGTAGGCGTGCCAGACGGTGAGCTTGCCGGTCACCGTGGCCGGAGCCGATGGCGAGGCAGGGCGGACGCGGGCGCCGAGGCAGGGGCTGAGGCGGGTGCCGACGGTGTGGGGCTCGCCGCGCCCCCGCAAGCGGCCGCGACGATCGCCACGGCACTCGCGAAGGCGAGAAGACTGGTCCGTAGCTTCATGACGGTCTTTCTCCTCCTGTCATTCGCTTCTGGCGACCGCTTCGGGCAGCTCAGCCGGCACCCCCGCCCACGGCAGTTGCCAGGTGATCACGACTCGGCGCCGGTCCGGTCGACGCCCGAACGATGAGCCGGGTCTCCAACCGCCGATGCTCGGTGACGCGCTCGCGTCCGTCGAGCACCGACAGGAGGAGCCGGACGGCTTCTTCACCCTTCCGGCGCACCGGCTGGTGCACCGTCGTGAGGGCCGGATGGACTTGCCGGGCGAGGTCGATGTCGTCGAAGCCGACGACGCTGAGGTCGCCCGGGACGGACAGGCCGAGGTCGGCCGCGGCGCGCATCGCCCCGATCGCCATGGCGTCGCTCATGGCGAGGACCGCGGTGGGACGGATGCCGCGGGCCAATGCCCGTTGGAAGGCCGCCGCCCCGCCGTCGATGGTCGCCGGGCCGACGACGACGGACTCGTCGGGGATCTCGAGGCCATGCTCCGCCGCTGCGGCCCGGTAGCCGAGCAGGCGGCGGGCAAGGACGCCCTCGGGGTCGTGGCGGGTGGCCGGCGGCGGCGGCTCGACGGCCAGGACGAGGAACCCGCGGTGGCCGAGCTCGATGAGGTGTCGGGCAGCCGCCCGAGCTCCGCCCTCGTCGTCGACATCGACGGATGGCGTGTCTGGCAGCGGGCTCGAGTCGACGAGGACCATCGGCAGCCCCGACTGACGAATGTGATCGAGCTCGGGGTGGTGGGCCGAGAGGCCGATGGCGACGAGACCGTCGACCGTCGCCCGGTCGATCGCCCGGGCGAGGGAACCATAGAGGGGCGAGATGAACATGAGTCCGTAGCCCTCCTCCTCGACGACCCGCGCGACGCCTTCACTGAAGGCGCCGATGAAGGGGTTCGAGAAGACCACCGAGAGGGCCTGGGGCACGACGACACCGACGGTCCGTGTTCGGCGCTGGCTCAACATCCGGGCCACGGGGTGGGGTCGGTAGCCAAGCTGCTCGGCGACTTCGCGGATCCGGAGCACGGTCTCCGGAGCCAGCCGATCGGGCTGGTTGAAGGCGAAGGAGACGGCGGTCTTGCTGACCCCGGCGGCCAACGCTACATCGGCGATCCGCGCCCGTCGGCGGCGCTGTTGCACGTGTCCTCCTCACTGCCGCGCCAGGTACCATGAAGCAGTTTAGCAAACCGGTTTAGACCCTAACAGGCAGCGGGTCCGCTTGTCAAGACCCCTCTTCACGGTTGTGCGCGTCGCCAGCCTCTGTCCTGCGTATCGAGCCTGCGTATCGAGCGGGCGGAGGCCCGGTCCGCCGGCCCGGGGCATCGGTCCCGACGGGCGACGCCGGGCCGGCGAGGGCGGCCGGCGATCGGCGCCCCGGACCAGGCGCGTGGCACAATTCCGCATCGCCATGGTCAGCCAGCTCGCGGCCATGCCGGCCGGCCTCCGCCTCTTCCTCGGCTACGCCTTCGTCATCCTCGTCCTGATCGGCCTCTCGCTCCGCAGCGTCGTCGACCTGGCGATCAGCGCCCCCTTGAGCTTCGAGGGCCTCGTCGTCATGAGTCTCCTCGCCTACACCATCTTCACGATCACCCTCGTCCTGCAGCGGAAGGAGGCGGCCCGCGGCCTCGCCCTCGGGCTCTCGAGCCTGACCGTCCCGGCCGTGCCGATCCTCCTGTTCGGCGGCTTCGTCGCCCCCGCCCTCGGCGCCGGGCTCCTCGCCGTCGCCCTCTTCTACGGCCTGACCCGTCCCGCCGTTCGGGCGTACCTGAACGAGCCCTGACCTCGCCGGCGGCCGTCGCGCCGATCATCGCCGGATCCTTCGGGCCGTCGACGCGCTCCCTTCGGGCGCGCTACGCTGTGGGCCCGACCGCCGCTCCACGGGGCCGCTGCCCCGCCATCGACGAGGCGGCCCGCGACCGAATGCTGACCAGGTGACCAGGTGACCGATCGAACCCGACGACCCACCCGCCCCGGTGCCGACCGACCCGGGCGCCGCCTCGCCGCCGACCGCCGTTCACCCCTCGAGCGCTACCGGACCGCCATCGTCGGCGGCGTCGCGGTCGTCGGCCTCGCTCTGGCCGGGATCTTCGTCGTCACGCAGGCATCCCAGAAGGCGTATGCCTGCGTGACCATCTGGGATCCGAGCCCGAGCCCGCAGCCTGGTCGGCTCGGCGAGGTCCAGCCCGATCAGGGGCGGACCCACCTCGCCCGGGGTCAGCGGTGGACGTACACGAGCTGTCCGCCCGCCTCGGGTCCCCACTACAACGAGGCCGGCCAAGGCCCGATCCCGCCCCGCTACTACCCACCCGAGTCGACGGTCCTCCCCCAGAGCTGGGTCCACAACCTCGAGCACGGTGCCCTCGTGATTCTGTACCGCCCCGACACGGCGAGCGACACGACCGCCCACGCTGCGCTCCGGGAGCTGGCGGCGAACTTCCCCCTCAGCCCGGTCTGCAACCTCGCCGGCAACGTCGTCGGGAGCCCCGTCATCGCCCGCTTCGACGAGCTCCCACATCGCTACGCTGCCCTCGTCTGGGGGCGGGTCCTCTACCAGGACGAGCTCGACGTCGACGCGATCATGGCCTTCTTCCGGACCGAGGCCGAACGGGGCAACCCCGAGCCGCTCTGCGCCCCGCCGAGCCCGAGCCCGAGCGCCGAGCCCAGCCCGAGTCCGAGCACCCCGCCCGCCTCCCCGACCCCCGCCCCGAGCTGATCCGCACCCGCCATGCGGCGCTACTTCTTCCGGACCGACGCCCACCCCATCGGCCTGTCCGCCGGCCTCGCTCCAAGCTGGCTCCCGGTCGGCCCCGGCATCGACGTCGGCCGACTCCTCGCCGCCGATCTCGTCGAGCTCGCCGACGGTCGCCGCGTTCCTCGGGCCGGGCTCCGGCCGGCACCCGCCGTCTCCGCCCCGGGCAAGATCATCTGCATCGGCTGGAACTACCGCGACCACGT
>DAOTYQ010000098.1:0-7944 GCA_034434735.1 Chloroflexota bacterium | reverse complement strand
GTCCGTCGGTTCCATGGTCGGCGCCTCCGGGATGGTGATGGCGATCGCCATAACGGAGTTCGGGGCGCCGGTGTGGGTAGCCGTGATGCTCGGGCTGGCCTTCGCCCTCGTCGTCGGGTGCTTCCAAGGCTACCTCGTGGTGAAGACGGGCCTCCCCTCGTTCATCATCACCCTGGCAGGGTTGTTTGCCCTGCGAGGCATCGCAATCCTCATCCCCCGCACCTTCACTGGCTCCACCGTCGTTGGCAACCTCGGTGACGCCATCGCGGCCGACCCCGTTGCCTGGCTCTTCAACGCCGAGTTCGGCGACGGCTTCCCCATCTCCCTGGCGTGGTGGCTCGGTCTGGCGATGATCGCAACGATCGTTCTGCTCCGCACGCCGTTCGGCAACTGGGTCTATGCCACCGGCGGCTCACGGGAGGCTGCCAACAACCTCGGCGTTCCGACGAGCCGGGTACGGATCAGCCTCTTCATGGCGACCTCGGCGTCGGCGGCCCTCCTCGCTGCGATCCAGATCACGAACCTCGGCAGCGCGGACGCCAACCGCGGCGTGCTCAAGGAGCTCGAGGCGATCATCACCGCCGTGATCGGAGGAACGCTGCTCACGGGAGGCTATGGGTCCGTCGTCGGGACCGTGTTCGGGGCCCTGACCGTCGGCGTCACCCGTCAGGGGATCTTCTTTGCCGGGATCGACTTCGAGTGGTACCAGATCTTCCTGGGTTGGATCTTGCTCGGCGCGGTCCTCTTGAACGAGTTCGTACGGCGACGGGCGCTCAAGCGACGGTCTCGCTAAGGAGACGCGAGCAATGGAACAGAAGATGCCCACATCTGAAACAACCGAACGCACGGGCAGCGCCTCCGGCGAAGCCGGAGCCCCACGGCCAATCCTTGCGGCCTACGGCATCCGGAAGTTCTTCGGGCAAGTGCTCGCCCTCGACGACGTATCGCTGGAGGCTCGCGCCGGCGAAGTCCTCTGCCTCCTCGGCGACAACGGGGCAGGCAAGAGCACACTCATCAAGATCCTGTCTGGCGTCATCCAGCCTGATAGCGGCAGGATCGAAGTGGACGGCCGGCCCGTCGTCTTTGCGTCCGCCCATGACGCCCGTCGCTTCGGGATCGCAACGGTCTACCAGGACCTGGCGATGATCCCGCTCATGAGCGTCACGCGGAACTTCTTCCTCGGCTCCGAGCCGCGACGGCGCATCGGCCCATTCCACATCCTCGACATGGGCACCGCCGACCGGATCACCCGCGACGAACTGGCGAGGATGGGGATCCGCCTCCACTCGACGTCGCAGCTCGTCCACACGCTCTCGGGTGGGGAGCGCCAGTCGGTTGCGATCGCGCGGGCGGTCTACTTCGGTGCGCGAGTCCTCATTCTGGACGAGCCGACGTCCGCACTCGGCGTCAGCCAGGCCGGGACGGTCCTGCGGTACATCCTCCAGGCGAGGGCGGCCGGGATCGCGGTGATCCTCATCACGCACAACCTTCGCCATGCCTATCCAGTCGGGGATCGGTTCCTCATCCTCGACCGAGGGTGGGCCGTCGGCGAGTTCACGAAGGCGGAAGCCGATGTCAATCAGCTCCTCGACCTCATGGCCGGCGGCAAGGAGCTCGAGCGCCTGGTCCGTGAGCTCGAAATGGCTACGAGAACAACCCCCGTCCCGAGCCCAGAGCCAGCTCCGTAAGGTCCTCATCGAGTAGTCAGGCATGGTTCACGAAACCGAACCCGGCCCTCCTGGCCATCCCGAACCCATCCGCAGCCTGCCGGTCCCGGGGCTGTGGGGCTACGCCCGACCCCTCAACCCGAAGCCCGGCGCTACCGTTGCCCTCCATCTGGCGGCCCCAGCGGCCTTCGACGTCGAGGTCCTGCGGCTCGGTCGACGGGCATTGCTGGATCCATCGGCCAGCGAAGCCGACGACCGTAGGGATGTCGACATCCTCCTCTCGCGCCACCACGAACGGGCGCTGCCTGGCCGGATCCACCCTGGTTCGTACGTCTATGTCGACGGGCCGCCGGTGCCGCGCGGCGCGCTGAGCATGGCGGCTTGGATCCGCCTGTGGAGGACGCCACCTATCGACGAGATTCAATGGGCGGCCTCCGGGATCATCTCGGACTTCGACTACCCGACGCACTGTCGCTTCGCCCTCCTCGTCGACCATAACGGCCGTCTGGGCCTCTACTGCGGGGGCGGTGACTTCCGACAGGAGTCCATGTGGCTCACCGACCTCCGTCTCGGGCGGCGGCTCGGAGAGTGGGTCCACGTCGCCTGCTCGATCAGCGACCGACGACTCCGCGTCTTCCTCGACGGCACCCTGGCCGCGGAGCGCGCTCCGACTGAGCCACTCGGCGCGCCGACCGCGGCCTCACGCCTTCGCCTGGGCGCCATGGCCGAGGGCGGCGAGGCAGCCGACTTCCTCGACGGGGATCTCGCCCAGCCGCTCATCGCGGCCTTCGAAGTCACCGAGGAACAGGTCGCGCGTCTCGCCGCCGATCGCGCTCGTACCGATCCGCGGACGATCCTCGGTGACGAGCTCCTCGCGTACTGGCCGCTCACCGAGGAGCGGGGCGACAGGATCGCCGACCACTCGGGTCACGGTCGTCATGGTCGGATCGTCAACGGCGGCACCTGGCAGATCGGCGGGCCCGCATTCGACGCTTCGCGAGGCAAGCCGGGCTACGATCCGGTTCAGGATCCCGACCGCGGCCACGGCCTTCGGCTCTCGAGCGACGACCTCCTCGATTGCCAGTGGCCAACGGCCGCGGAGTGGACGGTCCCGCCGGATGCCGACTCCGGCCTCTACGCTTTTCGTGTTCGGCTCATCGGACAGGACAGCGCCGACGCGCTCACGATCCCCTTCGTGGTGAGCCGGACGGTACCGCGGCGTCCGAACGCCGTCGCCCTCCTTTGCGCCACGAATACGTGGATCGCGTACGGACGTCGCCCGGCGGCCACCTGTCGGATCAGCGGCTTGACGGCTTCCTTCTACTCGACCCACGACAACGGGCGGCCCTTCTTCTCTGTGTCTGCCCTGGGACCCTTGCCGCGCGCCAACCCCTACGGCTACGAGTCAACGCGTGCCGCGCGAACTCGGTCGTCCCACCTGGTGCGACCCGAGCGCTTCGCCGAGGCATGGCTCGCTCGTGAGGGCTACGCCTACGAAGTGATCACCGACTTCGACCTCCACGCCGAGCCGGAGCTCCTGGGGCGGTTTGCCTGTCTCATGATCGTCGGTCACAACGAGTACTGGACCGATGCGATGCGGGACGGCATCCTCGCCTACCTCCGGGCCGGCGGGCGCGTGCTGTCCCTCTCGGGCAACACGGGCTGGTGGCGCACCTCCATCGACCCCGAGCGACCCATCCTGGAGTCCCGCAAGACGACCGAGCTGGACGATCCTCGATGGTTGAGCCCGGCGCAGTGGGGCGAGCGCTGGCACAGTACGGACGCCAAGGCAGGTGGGACCTGGCAGCTCGTGGGTGCTCCTGGCTGGCAGGTCCTCGGCCTCGATACGCAGGGCATGATCGACGACGGCGCCCCAACGGCCTTCGCCCCGATCCGCATCGTCGCGCCCGATCACGACCTGCTCACGACCCCGGAGCTCGTCCCCCTCGAGGACGGGCAGTGGATCGGGACTCGCTGCCTCACCGCCCCCAAGGCGAGTGGCTACGAGTTCGACGCGACGCCCGACCATCTCGGGCTGGCACCTCGTCCGAGCGGGCTCGAGGTCATCGGCTCCGCGGACAATCAGCCGAATCTGGAGTGGAACGGTGTCCTTCCGAACTGGGGGGCCGACATCATCTGGTGGGAGCGTCCAGACGGCGGGACGGTGTTCGCGGTCGGCAGCATTGCGGCCACCGGCGCGCTGCCCGTCGATCCCGGACTCGCAGCCCTCACCAGGAACGTCCTGGCGAGGTTCGGAGTGGCCCGGGAGGTCGACGAGGGCTAGCGCTCGAAGGGCGGTCGCGGGTCCCGATCGAAGGGGGCCGGCACGCTCGAGTCGAGGAGCCGCGCCCGGACGATCGCCCGCCGCCCGAACCGCCGCCGGAGCTCGTCGGCCGCCCGGGCCAGCCGCCGCCGCCGCTCCTCGGCCGCGTCGAAGAGCCCGAGCTGGGCGGCCGTCTCGAGATGCTCGGCCGAGATCCCGAGGAGGCGGACCCGAATCCCCCGAACCTCGGGGCGGACGAGCTCCATCGCCGCCCGCCAGATCGGCTCGGCGAGGTCCGTCGGCGCGGCGAGACGGGTCTGGCGCGTGATCGTCCGAAAGCGCGCGTCCCGGACCTTGACCGCCACCGTCCCCGCCCGCAGCCCGGCCGCCCGAAGCCGACCGGCGACCCCTTCGGCCAGGGCGAGGAGGGTCGCCTCGATGACCTCGGGATCGGCCGTGTCCGCCTCGAAGGTGTGCTCGTGGCCGATGGACTTCGGCGGTCGGCGCGGCACGACCGGGTCCGGGTCGATGCCGAGGGCCCGCTGCCGGAGGATCGGACCCTGGCGACCGAAGCGCCGCTCGAGGAGCCCTTCCGGGAGCGCAGCCAGGTCGCCGATGGTCCGGACGCCGTAGTCCCGAAGCGCAGCCGCCGTCCGCGGCCCGACGCCCCAGAGGCGCTCCACCGGCAGCGGCGCGAAAAAGACCGCTTCCTCCCCCGGCGGGACGACGACGAGGCCGTCCGGCTTCCGAAGGTCGGAGGCGATCTTGGCGACGAGCTTGGAGGTCGCGACCCCGACCGAAGCGGTCAGCTCGGTCTCGGCCCGGATCGCCGCCTTGATCTGGCGGGCCATCGCCTCGCCGGAGCCGAAGAGGGCAATGGAGCCGGTGACGTCGAGGAACGCCTCGTCGATGGAGACGGGCTCGACGAGCGGGCTGAAGCGATGGAGGATCGCCATGACCTCCCGGCTCACCGCCGCGTAGACGGCGCCCCGAACGGGGAGGAAGACCGCGTCCGGGCAGAGGGCGGCCGCCGTCCGGAGGGGCATGGCGGAGCGGACACCGAAGGTGCGCGCCTCGTAGCTCGCCGCCGAGACGACCCCGCGGTCGGTCGGCCCGCCCCCGACGATCACCGGCCGGCCGCGGAGCTCCGGGTGGTCGCGTTGCTCGACGGCGGCGAAGAAGGCGTCGAGATCGACATGAAGGATCGTCCGGACCGGAGGTGGATTTGGCTCGTCCACGGCGCTCTCGCTCACGGCGCTCTCGCTCACGGCGCTATCATCGCCCGGCCGTGGCCGCCCTTCCAGCCCTCCTCTGGCTCCTTGCCATCGCGCTGCCCGGGATCGCCCTCCTGGATTGGCTCGCCCCGGGCCTGACGCGCCTGGAGCGCTGGGCACACGGCAGCGTTCTCGGGATCGTCCTCGGAACCATCGCCCTCGTCCCGGCCGCAATCCTCGTCGGCTTCACGCCGGCCCTCGTCGTCGGCGACGGGTTCGTCGCGGTCGCCGCTGCGATCCTCCTCTGGACCCTGCGGCGCCGTCGACCCGGCGACGAGCGCGGTCGATTGGCGACCCTCCGCGGCTCGGGCGTCGACCGGTGGGCCGTCCTCCTCGTCGTCGGCCTCCTCGGCGTCCGCTTCGCGACCCTCTGGGCCGAAGCCTTGACCCTTCGACCCGACGGGTTGTGGGCGGGCCACGAATACATTTGGAGCGACTGGCCGACCCACCTGGGGATCGTGTCGAGCTTCGCCTTCGGCGACAACTTCCCACCCGAGCACACCCTCTTCGCCGGCCTCCCCCTCGCCTACCACTACCTTTCCGACCTGACGCCGGCCGCCTTCGTCCTCTTGGGCCTGACGCCCATCGAGGCGCTCCCCCTCCACAGTCTCGTCCTGTCGGTCGTCGTGAGCGTGTCGATCTGGGCCTTCGCCCGACGACTGGGCGGTCGGTCCTCGGTCGCCACCCTCGGGCTCGTCCTCTTCCTCTTCGGCGGGAGCCCCGGCTGGCTCGCCACCGCGGCCGAGGTCGTCCGGACCGGAGATGTGGTCGGGACCCTGGCGAGCCAGCCCTGGGATTACGTCGCCCAGAAGGACCTCCACATCCGCTGGTTCAACCCGTACCTCGCCTTCCTCATGTCCCAACGGGCCTACCTCTACGGGCTGCCGCTCATGATGCTCGCCCTCACCCTGCTCCTGCTCGGCACGCGCCGGGCGAGGCTCCTGGCCGGCCGCCCCTGGAGCATGGCAACCTGGCGGCGGGCGCTCGCGGGCGGCCGCCTCCGACCCTTCGTCCTGGCCGGCCTGGTCGCCGGCCTCCTGCCCCTCTCCCACCTGCCGACGCTCCTGGCGATGGCGATCCTCGTCCCCGTCCTCGCCGTCCTGCTCGTCTCGCGCCCAGCGGAGCTCCTCCGCTCCCCGTGGGGATCGCACTCGCTGCCCTGGGTCGGCTGGCTCGCCTTCGGGACGATCTGGGTCCTCGTCAGCCTCCCGCAGCTGGCGAGCCAGCTCGGCGGCGGGCCCGGCGCCCTCTCGGCCTTCCGAGTCCAGCTCGGCTGGGTCGCCGCCGAGCCACCCTACTTCGACCCCTGGCCCGTCTTCTGGCTCAAGAACCTCGGGCTCTTCGGCCCGCTCCTCCTCGTCGCCCTGGCGGCGCCCCTCGTCGGCATCCGGGTCGTTCGGCCTCGGGCGCAGCGGCTCCTCCTCGCCTTCCAGGCCATCTTCGTCGCCGGAAACGTCTTCGTCTTCCAGCCCTGGGACTGGGACAACCACAAGATCCTGACGGTCTGGTTCCTCTCGGTCGCCATCCTCGTCGCCGGGGCGATCGTCTGGGCGTGGCGGCGCTGGCGGCAGCCCCTCGTCCGGCTCGGGCTCGGCCTCGTCGTCGCCAGCCTCGTCGCGAGCCCGCTCCTCGAGCACCTCCACATGCTCGAGGGCCACACCCGCTACCGGATGCTGACGAGCGAGCAGCTCGCCCTCGCCGACGCGGTCCGGGAGGCGACGCCGCCGCGGACGCTCGTCGTCACCGGGATGCAGAGCCACGACCCGATCATGATGCTGGCCGGTCGGCGCCTCCTCATGGGCTACTGGGGCCAGCTCTGGGTGAGCGGGATCCCCTACGAGGCGCGCCAGGCGGAGGTGGCGACGATCTACGCCGGCGGTCCGGCGGCGGAGGCGCTCATCGACCGGTACGGGGTGGGAGCCGTCGTCGTCGGGCCCGACGAGCGGGTCTCGCTGCGGGCGAACGAGGCGTGGTTCGCCGCCCGCTACCCCGTCCTCGCGGAGGTCGGCGCCTGGCGGGTCTATAGCACGGCCGTGGGAACGGGGGCGTCTCGCTAGCGCCCGCCGTGCCGAAACGGGGCCCCCGGACGCGGAACGGCCCCCGCCGTCAGGCGATGAACTGGCCGCGGACGAAGCCGGCGGCCAGGACCGCCAGCCCGACGCTCGAGGCGACGAGCCAGGCGCGATCGAACCATCGACGCCGACCGAAGCCGGCCAGCACGACGAAGACCGGGAAGAGGACGAGAAGGTACCGGGTCGTCGACGTCAGTGGCGTCGGCTGGAGCCGGATCGAGATGAGGAGGAGTTGGCTCGCCGCGAAGAGCGTGTAGCTCGCCGGCAGCCGCCGGACCCCAACGAGCGTGAGGACCGCGAACCCGACGAGGGCCGCTGCGTTCAGGGCCTGGAGCGGGTCGCCCTTGTCGATCGCCCAGGTCACGCTCGCCGCCAAGACCTCCCACGGCGGGTGGAACTCGCGGCCGCCCCACGCATCCTGGCTCTCGAGGGGCGACAGCCCGGTCGCAGCGGCCGACCAGAGGACGAAGCCGGCGAAGGCAACGACGGGCGCGACGACGGCGAGCCAGGCGGTGACGACCGCCGGCCAGGAGTCAGACCGGACCGATCCGTCGGCGTCGGAGCGGCCGGCGATCGCCTCGTCGCCCGACCCCCCGCGACCCATTCGCCCCCGCAGCCAGGCCGCCGTGGTCCGAGCCGCCTCCCAGGCGAGGGGCAAGGCGAGGAGG